>CAKVMD010000030.1 GCA_934771475.1 uncultured Clostridia bacterium | reverse complement strand
GCAAAATTATTAGGTATAATCATTTTTTTTAATTCCTTTCAAAATAATGATAACATAAAGGAAAAACATGTAAAAATATAATAAAATCTGATAGTATTACGAAATGTAAAGATGGGTTTAAAAACAGCTCAAACCCAGATATAATGCCTCTATGCTATGCTATGCTATGCTATGCTATGCTGGGCGGGGCGGGGGATTATAGCAAGTTTTTCAGTCTTTCTGTTTTAATATTTATGTAGGTGTATAAACAAGAAAGGTGTAGTAATGGCAATAGAAGCAGTCAAAAATTATTCAATTGGACTTCAACAAACTCCCAAAGTAAGTTTGAAATCGCAACAAAGTTCTACGCCAAATCCTGAAGTTGATGAAGAAAAGTCAAATGCTACAAAATATATGATAGGTGCAACAGCATTAGCTGCCGTAGTTGGGTTGGGTATTGCTGGTTATAAAGGTAAACTTGGTAAAGGTATTCAAGAATTTTTAGGTGGTGCAGAAAAAGCTGTAAAAGATGGTGCTCAAAATACAAGTGAAAGCGCAGGTTCTGTAAGTAAGCCATTGAGTGAAGGTACTGAACCAGTTGGAAGTAAGGCTAGTGATGCACTGGTTGATGGTGTCGAAAATGGCGTGGTTGCTACTCCAAAGTCTGAAGTCATTAATGAAAAGCCTTTAAATGAAACATCAGGGTTGAAGCCTGAATTAGAGGCAGAACCGAAGACAAATCCAAAAACAGAAACCAATACAAAAGCTGAGTTAGAGGCAAGGGCAAAAGCTGAAGAAAAAGCTTTCATAGAGAAATACAAACAAGCTATAATTGATAAATTGTATGGAGAAGGTGAAGAATTATATAGAACTACAGTTAAGAAATATGATGGTCTTGTTAAAAGATTTGCTCATCAGCGTACAAAATTTGATCAAATAGCGGGACAAAGAAGTGAAAAACATGGACTTTTTATAATAGAACAAAAACTTGGTAAAGGAGCTAAAAATACAGAAACAACAATGACTTATTATTCTAAAGATGGTAAAAATATAGACAAAGTAGTATGTACTCGTGGTGGCAAAAAAGCTTATCAAGTCACATATCGTGACAATGGAGAAACTGTTGAATTATGTAAAAAAGATTTGTTTATTGATGGTGGCAAAGATGGAATTGCAGAAATAAGATCTAGAAACAACCATGTTCTTCTAAGTGTATATAATGATGAAACCCAAATGGAAATAGGAAGGCAAGATTATAGTAATGGAGAGCTAAAACTGCTTGGTATACAATATAATAAACGCTCTGGAGAAAAAGCAGTCAATGCTGATAAAGAAAGTATATGTGATTATTTGAATATTACAGATTAAATTGGTAAAAATAAATAAGGTGGAGAAAACGTAAGTGTCTCCACCTTATTTTTTGTATAAAAACTTATGTATCCAAAATTTTAGAATTTGTATAAATATATTTAAACTTGCCCTCTCTCCGAGGGATAGA
This sequence comes from uncultured Clostridia bacterium, assembly GCA_934771475.1. Taxonomy (GTDB): domain Bacteria; phylum Bacillota; class Clostridia; order Christensenellales; family UBA1242; genus Caccovivens. The sequence continues at coordinate 254 of CAKVMD010000030.1, read as the reverse complement.
GTTAGAGAGGGTTGGACTTGATAAAAATTTAAAAAACTATTACTACTAATAACATTAATAATCGTGTTCAATGATTTGTGTTGGAAGAATGAGTATTTTGGTATCTAAATTTATATTTCAACCCCTTTCATCATATCGACGAGAGTTTGAATAGTTGTATCCATGCTTACAATATCAGAGGTTCTTTGTTGTAAAAATGCGTTAATTTTAGGCATCATTTCAATTGCTGTATCAAGTCTAGGGTTTGTGCCGGG
>CAKVMD010000029.1 GCA_934771475.1 uncultured Clostridia bacterium | reverse complement strand
TCATAAATCTACCGTCTGGCATCCTTGGCCATTCTCCGCCTTGTGCCCAACGGGGTTTATTTTTTTCGCATCTAAATGTTTCCGAAATTCGTTCCTTAACCCATTTCTTCAACTCGACCTTAGTTAACCCCTTTGGTGCTTTCTCTATTATCTCATCTATTACATAATCTTCTGCATCTTCTCCTATCCACGCCGGCAAAAGATTATAATAAAACGACGCTGCTTTTGAATATTTTTCGGTTTCCTTAAATTTAATATGATTTTCCATCAATAATATAGTCATTATAACATGCATTTTGTATATTTTTAAAGGATTTTCCCAATTCATATGAAGCATATAATTAAGTGTCCCACCATCTTTTTCAGTCATTGCAGGCTCAAATGAAGAAATTAAACTTCTCAATTCTCTATCTGAAAAAAATTTTAACTTAAAATCTTCTACTGAAAAAGTGCCTTCGACAAAGTCCTTTATTAAATTTAAATATTGCGATTTCATAAAGCCCCCTTAAAACTTTGGCATAAATAACTTGTTTTGTCGTAGTGATAACCGATATTCAATTCTTTTTTTATTATATCATATCTTCATGTAATCAACAAATAAAAACATCCCAGTTGATTTTTTCAACTGAGCTGTTGAAAATTTTAGTAATATTCTTCAATTTTAACCTCTTCACCTGTGTCAGGGTTTACAAAGGTATATATTTCAAGGTCGCCATCACTCTTTTGACTTCTGAATGTCATAAATCTACCATCTGGCATCCTTGGCCACTCTCCGCCTTGTGCCCAGTTTGGTGGTCTCTTTTCATATTTAAATGTTTCTTTTATCCTTTCTTTTAGCCATGCTTTCTTTTGCGCTTGTGTCATTCTCTCAGGCATATTCTCTAAAAAATGTACATCCACATAATCGCTTGCATCATCGCTTAACCAACTTGGAAGAAGATCGTAAATTTTATCTGCCTCATTGGCGTATTTATCAGTTTTATTAAAATTTTGACAATAAAATGGTAAAACCCAACGAAAACTTCCGTAAATTTTGTGTTTCCCAAGAGTACTTGACCAATTAGAGTTATCTATCAAGTGTAGAAAGTTGCAATTCATTATGAAATGATTTTCTTGACCTTTTATAAAATTACGAAAATCATCGTCAAATTTACAAATTTTTTCAAACTCTTCAAAAGTAGTTCTTTCTTCTATAAAATCTTTGATAATTTGCACATTTTTATCCATAATCTCTCCCTTTAATTATTGCATAGATTTGTGATTTTGATAAATCATGTTTTAACTAAGTTGATTGATTTTTAGTAGTATTCTTCGATTTTAACCTCTTCACCTGTGTCGGGATTTACAAAGGTATATATTTCAAGGTCGCCATCACTCTTTTGACTTCTGAATGTCATAAATCTACCGTCTGGCATCCTTGGCCACTCTCCGCCTTGTGCCCAGTTTGGTGGTCTTTTTTCATATTTAAATGTTTCTTTTATCCTTTCTTTTAGCCATGCTTTCTTTTGCGCTTGTGTCATCCCCTCGGGCATATTCTCTAAAAAATGTTCATCCACATAATCGCTTGCATCATCGCTTAACCAACTTGGAAGAAGATCATAAATTTTTTGCGCAGCATTTCTATAAATGCTTGTACGAGAGAAATTAATATGATTTTCAATTAAAAACCAAAAGAAACTTTCATATATATCGTCCTTTTTGAGGATTGAATTCCAATTAAAGTTGTCAATCATATTTATGAAACTATATTTCACGCTCTCTTTTAGATAATAGTTTTTAAATTTACCCAAAAACGATCTAAAATCATTGTCGAATTTGCAAACTTTTTCAAACTCTTCAAAAGTAATTTTCTCTTCTATAAAATCTTTGATAATTTGCACATTTTTATCCATAATCTCTCCCTTTAATTATTGCATAGATTTGTGATTTTAATAAATCATGTTTTAACTAAGTTGATTGATTTTTAGTAATATTCTTCGACTTTGACTTCTTCACCAGTGTCAGGGTTAACAAAAGTGTATGTTACAAGTTCTCCAT
>CAKVMD010000028.1 GCA_934771475.1 uncultured Clostridia bacterium | reverse complement strand
GGATAGGGCTGTGGAGGTCATTTGCATGTTTGCATCATTTGACATACGTGCCCCGTCAACGATCACGGCAGTTCCGAAAGCGTTGGTGGCATCTTTTCCCGTGACATCGCGGATAGTCAGTTTCGAGATATCGTTTAAGTTCGGATTAACGGTCAATGCTCCCGGTAATAATTGCATCACGTCCACGATACTGGAAGCCTGCACGTGTTCCAAGGCCGCTTTTTTAATGGAAGAAGAACTGCTAAGCTTGTTCCCGGCTGTTGCCGTCACGGTAACTTCTTTTAGTGCTAGGGTTTGTTCCTCCAGTTTCAGGATATATTTTTCAATACTTTTACTTAGATTAATTTTCATTTCATAATCTTTATACCCAAGGCAGGAAGCGGTTAAGGTATATTCGCCTTTTTTTACGTCTTTGAAAGAAAATTTTCCGTTGATGTCAGAAGTGGTCCATAGATTTAAGTCCTTGATATTGACCACTACAAAGGGGAGTGTTTCACCGGATTTCGCGTCTTGTATGGTTCCGGATAGGCTGACCTTTTCAGATTGGGCATACAAGTCTATCTGCCCGATCAAAAAGATAACCGTGCTTCATAAGTGTCCACTAAAAAGTGGACGTTTAAAAATTGAATAAATTTGGTTCACTTGAACCGCTTCGTTCTTTGTCATTTTTGAAATTAGTTTTATTGAAGAGATCGGACAAAATAGTCTTATCTGTAAGTGATATGCTAAGGATTTGTAGGACTTCGTACGTAGACCTGTCAAGTCTTAGATCATGCTGGACAATTGCCACAAGACAATATGTTATAATCGCAGAGTATATCTGTATTCTTACTGCATTCTCTGTATCGCCCCAGAACTTCTTAATCTTCAGATGCTGTTTGAACCATTTAAAGAATAATTCAACCTGCCATCTATTTTTATATAGTTCTGCGACTTGCAAAGATGATAATTCCATTGCATTGGTAAGGAAGGTAAACTGACGTTTTTGTTCTTTGTCCCAATAGCAAACTTTGCGTATTTGGCTAGGATATCCTTTAGAACTATTATACACTCTCAGTTCACCAACAGCATCAGACAAGACATTTTCTGGTAAACGACGTTTCCAACGTTTGGCCTTGAACTGTAGGTTTGACTTTGCTCTAACAACAAAATAAGAACCTATGGTTTCAATCCGAAAAAGGCTTTTGAAGTGGTTATATCCTCTATCAAAGATGTAGTAAGCACCTGTTTCATAAGGAATCTCGTCCATAACTTTACTATCATGTACTGATGCTGTTGTTATGTGAAAGAAGGACGGAATCAGTGTTTCTATATCATATAGAGTATGTATTTTGATACCACCCTTACGTTTACGGAACTTAGCCCACCAAAAAACACTTAGGCAAAGGTCGATTGTTGTAGAGTCAAAGGCATAAACGTTTCCACCAAGTTTGAATATGTCAGTTTTACGCTTGTTACGTGCTTGCTCTACCATATAATAGGCATATGTCTCAAAAATATGGTAATCACGATTTTGGTTAGCTTTCGCCAAATTACTTCTGGTAATATGTTTACCAAGTCCAAGGTGATAAGTCTTACCTTGATGAGCTTCCAATGCCACGATAAGGTCACGTAAACTTTCTCGGTTTGACAATTGGCCGAACATCAAAGCAAGGAGTTGATTCCAACAAGTGAAGTACTTTACATACTTGTCACCACCATATTTACGCACAAGGTAGTTAAAATGATTTCTATCCAAAAATGCGGTCAACTGAGCAAAAACGTATTTGTCTTGAAACATATGCAGTACTATTATAGCCTGCAAAGGTACAAGTTCAAGTCCGTTGACTCGATTTTCTACAATAACTATCTAATTTTCAAATATTTCAAAGAACTGTTGCGATTTTTTAGTGGACACTAATGTCTACAAAAATATAGTTGTCAAAATCAAAGAGTGCAGATTCAACTCGCCAATGCAACTTTCATTTCAAAAATAATAATTTTTTTTTGGCGAATCAAATTGCAATTTTTTCCTCATCGTCGTATAATAATTTTGCATTCCATTATAAAATATTTTACTCCCCATATATAC
>CAKVMD010000027.1 GCA_934771475.1 uncultured Clostridia bacterium | reverse complement strand
CGATTTCATAATTGAACGAGGTTTATAAACAAGCTACGCTTGTTTATTTTTATACATTTTGTTATTTATTCTATTTCCTTTTTTTGACAATTTTTTTGCTGATGGCTTTTTAAATTCTTGTGGTCTCAATTCTTTTGGTGCCTCCCAAAATTTTGGTAAGCTTTTAGTTTCATAAAATTTAAATAGTTTCCTAATATTTAGTCCTAGTAAAACTAGCATCTCTTCTGTTGAAACTTTTTTTAATCCTCTCCTTCGAATTCTTGTATAACCTCTGTTTTGCTTTTCGTTACCAAAAACTCCTTCAACTTGAACACTTCTATTTACTCTTATTTCTATTCCTTTAACTGATAACAGATTTGCTTCTGCTTCTTGTTTATATTTAATTAATTGAGGCACTACTTCAAATATTTTATAATTACAATCTACATTTTTATTATATTTCATACAATACATTTTGAAGTCGCATTTATCGCACCCTTCAATTTTATAAAAGATTGATTTTGCTTTCTTAGGATGACGTCCTTCTATTTCTGCTTTATTTCCAACAGTGCCATCATTTTTGCATTTTCAAGGGCATTTTCGCCCCTTTTTGAGCAATTTCATAGCAAATCATCAGACTGAGTAACGGAGAACCCGTTGCCCGATCTTTTTTATTTGCAAGAGTAGTATTATGTTGAAAAAAATATGAAAACTATGCTATAATATAAAACACACAAACAAAAGGAAAAATGAAACATATTATGGGCATATTTGATATTTTCAAGAAAAGGAAACAGAACAAAGAGATAGGGGATACTTCAACGCAATCACTGGCGATCAACGATGCGGATAAAAGCTTGGAAGTTATATTGGAGTCTTTTCCAACAGCAATCGATGAAACGCATGGACATTTGGTCGAAATCATAGAGCCTTCCGTTTTGGCTCGAATAGATGCGGTTATCCCGGCAGCGGCCGTTGCAGGGGCTAACATTGCAAAAGCCGTTGGCAGTACGGGAGAAACGCTATATAAGGTTGTTTTGAAAAACGGCGGACAATTGGTAGATTCCCACGCCATCGCTGGAGCGAAAAGAGCCATGACAATGGGGAAGAACGGCATTGTCGAACACGCAAACCTATTAGAGGTGAATCCGTCCGAACTTGGTAAAGTGGCGAATGTCGGCGCAACCGTGTTCAGCGTAGCATCAATTATTGTTGGGCAATACTATATGCAACAGATCGACACAAAGATTGGCGCAATATCGGATGAATTAAAAGGGATTGCGTCAACCCTTGATATTCAGTATAGAAGCCAAGCGGCATCGCTTATTGAGTCGGTTTACAATATCTCAAAATTCCAAATGGATACCATAGCCAACGAAGAACTGCGACTCCGTGAATTGGATAACATTCAAGAACTTCGAAAAGATTGTCAGACGTTACTAAATCAAGCGGAGGCTGAAATCGAGACGATTTTTGGAACGGAACAGCCGTCTTATGATAGTTATGCTTCGGCAATCAAGAAGATAGAGAAGTGGAGCCGTTACCAGTCCATCCTGGTGCAAGTACTTGCACAAATCAATGAGTTGGACTTTGCTTTGAGTATGGGAGCAAAGACAAAAGAGCATTGCTATGGTTCGTTTGGACTACATACAAAAAGGTTGGACGAAATCCATACACAATTACTTTCTTGGCACAAAGAGCATTGCGAGCATTTGCAAATCGACATTGATGAAGAAAGACGCAAGAATACAGGGCTTTTCGCAAAGTTATTGGAGAAACCGATAACCGCTATAAAAGAAGAGTGGATGTATAAATCGCTCGATAAAGAAACGGTAGCCTTAATTAAAAGCCAAACTGCCGAGATGCAACAACTTTCCTATGATACAGACAATCCATTTGCGGAAGATGTTGAAATTGTTGTTCGAGGCGATAAAAAGTATTATTTGGCAAAGTAAAATAAAACGCGCTATTTGGGGAAACCCAGATAGCGCGTTATCTTTATTTTCGGTCGATTTTTATAAGCTCCACTTGCTTGCTTTTATGAAGTGAATTTTGCGCCCAAAAGTACTTATCGTCCGACACACTCCCGAAAAGTGCCTTAAAAACGAGATTTTGTC
>CAKVMD010000026.1 GCA_934771475.1 uncultured Clostridia bacterium | reverse complement strand
CTTCAAGAGTATGCAAACTCTCTTCAATTTCGCTGTCGAGCGAACTATCATGAGTCTCTTCTACAAGTTCAACATAAGCCTCACAATCGTTAAACATTCTTTCAAGGTCAGCAATCGTTTTAAGTCTGTCTTCAAAATGCTTTATTTTCTTGCCAACTTCCAGCACTCGCGATGAATCGAGATAGAAGTCTGGCAACAACTGCTCTTCTTTTAAAGCGGTTATTTCACTTTCACATTTAGCGGAGTCAAAGACAATCCTTTATAAAATCAATTTCTTCTCTTTTCTCTGACAATCTTTCTTTAACATTATCAAGTATCATAATATTCTCCTTTCTTTTCATTTTTAATTATATCATGCAAGTTTAAAAAAGTAAACCTTTCACACATTGCAAAAACACAACATATATTGAAGTGTAGCGGTTTTACGACAAAATCATGTAAAATCAGGAGGTAAAAATGTCATTTTATATCAACAATACAAATCCATTTCGTCCGGGGCCAATCGCAGGAAACCCTATGAATGGAATTTGTGAAAAGGTTTTAATCGAAACCACAAAGATTTTTGACGCGTGCGTTACACAAACAACAGAAACAGGGGTAATTCTTCCTGTTACAAATTTCAATCCTGCAAATCCAGTTCTTCCACTTACTTACATTTCTGCAACAAATCAAATCGGTGCTGATGTTACGGTCAGCGACATTGTGATTGACAGACTCGAAAACAATCCAAACTATGCAAATATATCAATGACAATCACTATTCCACTTACTGTAACATACCGTGATGCAAACGGCATAGTAGGCACTGGCACAAGTAGCCTTGTAGTCAATAAGACAGCAGTGCTATTTGTTCCACAACCATCACAAAGTCCAATTAATATCACCGCAACTGCAATCTTTTCAAGTCAAATCGGCACTTATACAGCAGAAAACACATTCACTGTTACTGGCTGTTTAAGAATAATTGTAAAGGTTACAAGTCCAGTTGATATCCTTGTTCCAAGTTATGGCTATCCAGTAATTCCACCTTGTCAAGTATGTGATAACTGCTCTAATGCTTGTCGTGGGCTTCAAGATTTACCACTCTATCCAAGCGCAGTTTCAGCACAAACTTTTAACAACATAACAAATATCTAATCTCTAAAATAAATCTAAAAAATACACAAAATATTGAAAAAACACTGTAATTTTCACAAAAATAACGAAAATTTTGACGAATTTCAATAAATTATTAAAAAAAGGGCTTTTGTCTAACTTCACAAAAGCCCTTTTTTATAAAAACTTTTACGCCTTATTTTACGCTTTATTTACTACCTTAATTTTAGATTTTTACCTTTTGCGACTAGCCATGAAAAATTTTTAGTTCTCATTTTTACTTCACAAAAATAGTGTGCACCTATCTCGCAAAATTTGATTTTACCACTTCATCAATTTTAAATGAAGTCTTAGCACCGTTTAGATGAACGAGATATTCTCTATTGCCATCGCCACCTTTTATAGGGGACGGACAAAGCCCTCTTACATCGTAATCGAGAGAGGATACGAAATCGAAAAATTCATTTAACAAGTCTATATGAATTTTTTCATCTTTTATAACACCCTTACATTTTTTCGCAAGAGCTTTTCCGCATTCAAATTGAGGTTTAAAAAGAACGCACATCTCTGCGCTACCAAGAACCTCCTTTATATGAGGTAAAATTTTAGTAAGAGAGATAAAAGATAAGTCGCCTATCACAAGTTGAATCCCTTGCACCTCCTCGGCAGTGAGAGTTCTTACATCTCGCTGTTCTAGCAAAACCACCCTTTTGTCATTTCGAAGAGATTTGTCAAGTTGCTCCTTGCCAACATCGACTGCTATAACTTTTTGTGCTCCATTTTTTAGTGCGACTTGCGTAAATCCACCAGTTGACGAGCCCATGTCAAGCACAACCTTTCCTCTAAAATCTAAATTAAACGCTTTTATCGCACCTAACAGTTTTTGGGCGCCTCTTGAAACATACTCTTCATGTTTTGCAACAATAATTGCCTCTGTCCCGTCAACCTCAATAGATGACTTTTCTACATTTTTTCCGTTGATGCTGACAAGCCCCTCTTCTATCATTGCTTGGGCTCTTGCTCGGCTCTGTGCGTACCCGTTTTTAGTTAGAAATAAATCAATTCTCATGTGATAATTATATCATTTTTGTTAAAAAATGCAACATTTTGAGATGGTTTTCGGCTTTTGCGCTTTCTCACTCACCAAATTGAACACTATCAATGCTTCCCCTCTCTCACGCCTATGCCATTTTACCGCCTCTCAGTCGGCTTGGTTGGTGCGGTCGGGCTTGGTTGGTGCGGTCGGGCTTGGTTGGTGCGGTCGGGCTTGGTTGGTGCGGTCGG
>CAKVMD010000025.1 GCA_934771475.1 uncultured Clostridia bacterium | reverse complement strand
GCATAGGTTTGATACAAATTGTGTCAGACCTTTTTTCTTTGCAGATAGGAATTTTTATCCTTTCCGCCAGCAACATTTAGAGCTTTGTAGAAGTGTCAAACGGCATTTTCACGAGGCTCTTTTTCTTTTTATATTTTGCTACGGAACGAAAGCCTCATCAACGGGACGATAGGTGTTGCTACGGAACGATTGATATTTTTTATAAAATCTCATTTTAAAAGGCTTAATAGTCAAGCAATCTGTCAAAGAAAAATACTAAATGAAAAAACAAAACGACTTATTGTAAAAGGACAAGGAAATTACGGTTCAGATAAGTGGATTTTTCGAGTTTTTTATGGTAAAATAAATATAAGCATTTTTGAGTGGATATTTGAACTCTGTTGTATAGATCGCCAAGGCAGAAACCATATCAATTGAAGAAAAAAGATTGAAAGCATACGACTTCAATCTGGTTTTAGTTACCGAAGCGAAGATAGGAGTGGCGACGCGATTGTTGCTATAGCTAGTTTGATATCGCATAAAAATCCAAAAATTATAATTAGAAAAGGAGTGCTTATAAAATGAAAACAATTAGATTGCTATACCCAGATCATGTCAGTGGCGGGTTGGACACATATTATTTTGGTGCCAATTTACTCCAGTATATTTTGCCACAGAATCCTAATCAACCGATTGTCAAGGTAGAGATATTACCTCCCGATAACAGGGAAAAAGCAGTAATGAACGGAATTAATGGCGAAGACGAGGTCTTTAAAGGGATCAAAGACGCACAAAAGAAAATTGCAGCAGAAGGACCTGACAGAATCATTACCATAGGTGGCAACTGCATAGTATCACTTGCCCCTTTTGACTATTTACACGGGAAATATGAGAATGTCGGAATTATTTGGATTGATGCGCATCCCGATGTGTCCACTGTGAATGATGGTTATCCAAATGCCCATGCAATGGTGCTCGGCAGTCTCATGGGACATGGTGCTGCGCAGCTCGCTTCGCAAATGAAAAACCCGAAGTTCAAGCCAGATGAAATTCTCTATGTTGGGCTACAATCCCTTCACGATTATCAGGAAGCGTTTCTGAAAAACATGGGCGTTGATTATAAAGTACAGGATAAGTCGTTTTTGAGCGACGAGGAAATCAAGACCTTTATGAGACGTTTCGATCATATCCTTGTTCATTTTGATATCGATGTGTTGGATGAACACCTTTTTCATTCGACCTATTTTGCAAATCCTGAACTTGTCGGTGATGGTTCTGGTGGAGGAAAGATGACCATGGAAAAACTGTCAGAAATGCTTCATTTGATTACAGAAAATAGTGATGTTGTCGGTTTTACTGTGGCTGAGTATCTGCCATTTGACGAGCAACGATTGAATAAGATGTTTTCAGGGATAAACATTTTCAAAGACTAACGGATTTCAAATAATCGGATTGTTTAGGAATCTGTGCGCGAGTTGCAAAATAAAGACTTTGCACTGGTAAAAGCGAAGTTGAACCATTGTTACTATATTCCTTATTCGACAACTAAACATTCACAAGTCTCCTACTGAGTGGGAGCTTGTTCAACTATACGCTTTATTAAGGATTTATGTTAATTATATTAAATCATGACTATAAAAGTCTGAAATCTTATAAATAAAAAAAGGAGCATGTATGGATAAAACAGATATAAATACTAAAAAAATTACAAAAAGAAAAAAGCTTTTGATTTATTTCGCTATTGCACTTGGCATTATGGCTATTGCAGGAGTTTTGGGAGCAATAACGGGAAGACTGATTTTAGATAATATTATTTAGGAGTGACAAAATGGAAAAGATAAATAGAAAAGGTTTAATTATAACATCCTATATTTTGCTTTTTGTTATTACTTTTGTTTTAAGTGCTTTAATTTGTGTTAATGTAACAGGTGGCTTACCAAATAAGCTGATTAAGACTGTTTGGAACGATGATGTTGGAACTTGCTATTCTAATCTTCCTTATGAAAATGAAGGCAATCATAAGTACGATTTGTATGTTCCAAAAAAAACAAATCAAACAACAAATCTAATTTTATTTATTCATGGTGGAAGTTTTAATTCCGGATGCAAGGAAGATGGCGAGGATTGGTGTAAATATTATGCAGTTAAATCAGGTTGCATAACCGCATCTATCGATTATTCTTTGCAAAAGAAAGGTGTGGATGCTAATTTAAATAAATTAAATGAACAAGTAAAAAATAGTGTTTTTGCAATAAAGACGAAATGTAGTGAGCTTGGTTATAGTGTTAACGCTATGGCAACTTGTGGAGTATCTGCAGGCGGAACACTTGCAATGAATTATGCATATAAATGTGCAAAGACTTCAGCAATACCAGTAAAATTTGTTTTTCAACTCTCTGGACCAGGGCCGGAATCCAACAAGAAGAGGGGTATCCTTTATGAGCAAGACCATCATTCCTGCAAACTACACGCCTGCGCT
>CAKVMD010000024.1 GCA_934771475.1 uncultured Clostridia bacterium | reverse complement strand
CAGTCGGTTCCGCAGTCGGATGTGTACTGCTCGGTGTATTGAAGAAAAAAGCAGCTTAAGAGGAGAGAAAAACAATGAAAGAATTTAAGTATGTAATCAAAGATGAGCAGGGAATCCACGCAAGACCGGCAGGATTATTTGTAAAGGAAGCAGCTGCATTTCCATGTAAAGTAACCATTGAAAAAGATGGAAAAGAGGCAGATGCAAAACGTATTTTTGCAGTGATGGGGCTCGCAGTCAAATGTGGACAGGAGATCACCTTAAAGACAGATGGCGAAAACGAAGAAGAGGCAATGAATAAACTTTCTGCTTTCTTAGAAGAAAACTTATAAAAAACATGTGTCTGAGGACTGCCTTACGGCAGTCCTCATTTATATTACAGCAGAAATCACTTGTGTTATCCGGCAGTCTGATGGAATGTGTGGATGAATATGGAAGAATAGCATGGTCAAATCCATATAAAATGTTGTATATCTGCCTGAGAGAATTTTATAGATCAGACATATCTAAATCTACGATCAACGGATCTATTTTAGGCTCCTTCAAGAGATAGCACATATATATGGGAAGATTTATGATATTCCCGTCTTTTTCTACATTATAGATTGAAAATATATATGCACTCTCAAGATGATAATCCGGTACTTTCATATAATTATCCAAAGCTTTATGTGACTTATAGTCTTTGCCGGACTTTACTTCTATAGGGATAATCTTACCACCCATTTCAATCAGAAAATCCAGCTCACCTAAATTTTTTTTCTTGCAAAAATATGGATCAAAACCGTTTGCCAGCAGTTGTTGTGCAACAGCATTCTCGAAATGGGCGCCATTGTTTACTTCTCCATTCTGACTGATCAGTTCGATTTTGGTTTCGGCAGGATATGCACTTGTCAGCAGACCGATATCGCTTGAAAAAAGTCTGAACACATTACTGCTTTTGCTTGCTAAAAGAGGAATAGCAGGAGAATCCACATTATAGACAGGAATTACTACACCGGCATCTTTTAACCACAAAAAGCTATTTTCATATCTGTCAAATTTAAGTTCTTTATTGAGCATTGTAAATACAAACTTTTTATTCTGCTTATTTAGTTCAGCGGGCACAATCTCGTAGATAGACTTTAGCCTGAGTTTTTTATCCTCATGTTCATATTGTGAAAAGTCCTCTTTGTACAGCGTTACAATATCCTTTTGGATTTTGTCAACCTCCCGGATATCCTTGGTTTCGATATATTTTTTTACTGCGTCTGGCATTCCGCCTACAATAAGATATACGAAGAATAAGGAAAGGAGTTTTTGATGTATAAAGTCGTCAACAGGCTGACAGGTTTTGAATTTGTCCTTTAGCATATCCAGAGTTGTTTTTGAAACTCCATTGGCTATCATAAACTCTTCAAAATCCATTGGATACATTCTTGTAATGGACAAATATCCAACAGGTGCAGAAGCAATGCCTTTAAGTTCTACTCCAAGCAAAGATCCGCTCATAGCATACTTAAAACTTCCCTCATCCACTAAAAATTTTATTTTTGTAACGATTTCAGGGCATTTTTGGATTTCGTCAAAAAACACAATAGTCTTATGTGGTTTATATTCCTCTGGCATAATCATTTTTAACTTAACCAGAAAATCCTCTGCGCTCATTTCAGCATTAAGAAAATCAATCATATCTGGCTGATCGATAAAATTGATTTCAAATCTTTTAAATCCACTTTTATCAATTTCATCCCGGATTAACCAGGTTTTTCCTATCTGCCTTGCACCTGTTACTAAAAGTGCTTTATCAGAACTTTCTATCCATTCTTTTATCGTAATTGATTCTTTTCTAAACATGAACTCGTACCTCCAAGTATATTGTATATCATTTTGCCCCGTTTTGACAATTGATTTTAATATATTTTGCCCCGTTTTTCTAATGTTATACAATATATTTTGCCCCGTTTTTAAAGATTTCATATAAAATGTTGACAATATTGTGAAACGTGAAGATTTCGTATATGCTCAAAGAAAGGTAACTTTTGCAGTTTATGTAAAAAAAACAACCATTTATGCCATTTTTCTTTTTAAAAATAAAATCCATGCTACCATTATGCTAACAAAAAATAATAGCAGCATGGGTTTTATTTTTTATTGTTGTGATCCAAATAACACACATTTTTGTATCAATAACACAACAAATAAAATCCGTGAACACCAAAAGAACAGGAGAACGAAAAATGAGCTTAAAATATGGGGAAATCATAAAACAGATGTCTCTGGAAGAAAAAGCACTGATGATGTCCGGTAAAAATACATGGGAGACTGTAGATTTTGAGAAGTACGGAATCCCATCCATGGCAATGTCCGACGGACCTCATGGGTTAAGACGTCAGGCCGGTGCAGGAGACCACCTTGGATTAAATGCCAGCCTTCCGGCAACCTGTTTCCCGACCGCAGCAACGATCGCAAATAGCTGGGATGAAAAATTAGGTGAGGAGATCGGTACTGCACTTGCAGAGGAAGCGGTGACCATGGATGTCAATGTCATCTTAGGAC
>CAKVMD010000023.1 GCA_934771475.1 uncultured Clostridia bacterium | reverse complement strand
ATCCTTGTCAACTACTTTTTTAAACTTTTTTCGCCTTTTTTCATATTTCTTACGACACGCTAGCACCCGTGGTGGTTGCTTACACTATTTTTCTCATCCTTTATTCTCTTTTTAACATCGTTTTATCATTCTTTTGGAAGTTTTATCAACCCAACAATTTTTATTGATTTAAAAAAATGAGGCCTTTTAAGCCTCAAATTCTTCATCTTCATAACTTTCATCTTCGCACCCGCAAGTGTCGCTAGACGATTTAATGATTTTATTTAAAAGTTTTAAATGATTGTCAAAAATCAAATTATATCGAGAAAACTCAACATAAGAGCACTCTCCCTTGGTAAGATATGGTAAAATTATTTTACAAACCTCAGACAAAAACTCAAATTCCTCTTTATATTGTTTCATCTTTGGTGTAACAATATATCCGTCTTCTAATTTTTCAAGTTTTGGAGCCAACCTTCGTATATTTTCGGCGGAACGCTCAAAAACATTCATAAGAAGATGTGATAAATGTGCTGCTGTTTTGTTTGCAAACTCTTTTTTAGAACAAGCTTTAAAGAAAAGTTCAGCACAATCCGCGTTATGATGTTCAATCGCATTATAAAGAAATTTTGCTACATCTTTTTCGGCAAATTTAGGCCAACGAAGCAAGATATTAATGTAGGCAGTTGTCTTTTCGAGAGGCACTTGTTCGCTAGGTTTCGATATGGCTTTAATTGTTTGCCCCATAATCTTTTCAAGTTCGCCATCTGACAATCTATCGCCCATAATATCTATTAAAAATGGTAGCATCACATCGTTCCCATCCCTCACCGCTTGCCAATATGCTTTGACAAGGTCGCCTTTTGGCATAACTTTCAGTGCGTCAATCGCTTTCGTCATAATACGCTGACGAAAATGATAATCATCGGCATTTTGTTTGAGCATTTCAAGGTATGGCACAAGCAACATAAATTTCTTGGTTACTGCGCGTTCAAACTTTATAGCATTTTTCATGCACGCTTTCTCGGCCTTTTCAAGAAAGCCCTTTTTGTGCAATTTTTGGGTACGAAGCCACATCGTATTCTTTATAATTGGACAATTTTCCCATTTTGCCATCATTTTCTTTTGAAAAGCATTTCCGCCATTTCGGGCTTGTTTTTCGCATAAAGAAAGGTAGTATCTATTATAGTTGAGGGAAGTTTCAAGACTTCTGTAACTCGTATTTCTTATTTCCCTTGATGTTGCACTATCAAGAGTAGCCCTTATTACCTTTAAAGTCCACTCGTCAAAAAGTTCATCATCTTGGGTGAAAAATACATCGTTTTGTATATCGGCCGTATGGTCTTTTTGAAGCCTTTGAAGCAGAGTATAAAATTGTTTAAAATGTGTCATTTCGTGCCCTACTGTATCGACAAGTTTAAGAAAAACAAGCGAAGGGCATGCAAATAATTTAAGCTGTTCATAGTAACTAGAAGAGACCAAAATTGCATTATTTTCACTATCGTAAAAACCACTATACCTATCTAAGTCGGCAATTTGCAATGATGGAAGCATAAAATACTTAATTCCGTCCTTACTTGCAAACTCGCACATAAGTGAAACAATAAATTCCGCCATATCATTTTGATTTATTTTTCCAGTTTGAAGTTTGTTTATAAAATCTATTTGAATAGCCTCTTTATTTTGAAAAATTCGCTTGTAATCTTTCTTCGTGCAAAGTTCACATTCTTGCTCTTCGCCAGTTTCCACCCAAATATAGGACATGGTGGACTCGTCAAATCTCTTTTGTTTAGACATCAATTTCTCCCACAAAAATAATAGCACCCAAGAGTGCTATTGTCAATACGGAAATATTATTTTAAAAAGGTTCTTCATCTAAAATTTTAGAAAGAATTTGCCCGAAATTACCCATTATACTCCTGTTTTTTCGTGGATAATTCTAAGACATTCCTCGACGACCTCTTCAACAGTCTTATCGCTAGCGTCAATTTCAAAGGCATCGGCAACTTTTACAAGTGGTGCAACCTTGCGCGATAAATCATTTAGGTCGCGCGCTTTAAGGCTTGCATAAACCTCTTCATAACTTTCGTCTATCCCCATTTCCTTTAATTGTTTGAGGCGTCTTTGCGTGCGCTTTTCAAGAGAGGCGGTAAGAAAAAATTTAACACTCGCATCTGGCAAAACCACGCTACCAATATCTCTCCCTTCCATCACACAATCATTTGCTGATGCAAAAGCGCGTTGCAATGAAAGTACCTTTTCCCTCAAATAAGGAAATGGAGATATTATAGATGAAAAATAACTTATTTTTTCTTCGCGCAAATGTGGAGTATAATCAGTTCCGTTTACCACCACATGCTGTTTATCTCCCTCAAAGAAAATTACAACTTTTACGGAAGAAATGAACTTTTCAATAATTTGCTCATTTGGTTCTTGCAACGATTGTGCCAAATACTCGCATGCGAGTCCTCTGTAAATGGCGCCCGTGTCAAACTTTTTTATATTAAGACGCTGTGCAATTTTATCCGCAACTGAACTCTTCCCCGCTCCCGAATAACCATCAATAGCGATATTCAACATAACCTCTCCTCCCACTTTTATCAACTTATTTTTTATTATAAATTTTTATCTTAATACTTTTACTTTTTTACAAATTCAAAATTTTATTATTAATAATATTCCTCAATTTTGACTTCTTCACCAGTGTCAGGGTTCACAAAAGTGTATGTTACAAGTTCTCCATCTTTCTTTTGGCTTCTAAATATCATAAATCTACCATCTGGCATCCTTGGCCATTCTCCGCCTTGTGCCCAACGGGGTTTACTTTTTTCGCATCTAAATGTTTCCGAAATTCGTTCCTTAACCCATTTCTTCAACTCGACCTTAGTTAACCCCTTTGGTGCTTTCTCTATTATCTCATCTATTACATAATCTTCTGCGTCTTCTCCTATCCACGCCGGCAAAAGATTATAATAAAACGACGCTGCTTTTGAATATTTTTCAGAACGTTGGAATTTTATTCCGTTTTTTATAAGTAAAGAATCTAAAACATATGTTAATTCTACGACTTTTATAGGGCTATTCCAATTCATGTGTAACATGAAGTTTAAAGTTCCGCCATATTTTTCTACCATTGCTGGATTTTCAGTCGAAACCAAGTTTTGCATACTTTTATTATTAAAAAAATATTCTTTAAATTCATTTACAGGCATTTTCCCTTCTATAAATTCCTTAATAAAATTTAAATTCTTTTCTTCCATAATTGCTCCTTTAAAACTTTGCCCATAGGTAATCTGTTCTTGTCTTAATGGCAACCGATATTCAATTCTTTTTTTATTATATCATATCTTCATGTAATCAACAAATAAAAACATCCCAGTTAATTTTTCAACTGAGCTGTTGAAAATTTTAGTAATATTCTTCGACTTTGACCTCTTCACCTGTGTCAGGGTTTACAAAGGTATATATTTCAAGGTCGCCATCACTCTTTTGACTTCTGAATGTCAT
>CAKVMD010000022.1 GCA_934771475.1 uncultured Clostridia bacterium | reverse complement strand
ATCCTTGTCAACTACTTTTTTAAACTTTTTTCGCCTTTTTTCATATTTCTTACGACACGCTAGCACCCGTGGTGGTTACTTACACTATTTTTCTACTTCTTTCTTCTATTTTTAACACTTTTTTAGTAATCTTTTGGGGATTTTGTCTCCTATTTTCAAGACTTGTTTAACCTTCAATTATTTGCTTTTCCTATCTCCAATTTAGCAAACACTTAAATTTGCCCCAATCCGAGTCCCCTTTTTCTATATATATTTACCATTTTTCTGTCGCGCTCAACACTTGCCACGCCTTTGATTTTTTGTTGTTTTCAAAAGCAAAACCGCGCTAAAATAATTAAATCTATCAAATTTGGTAAAAATAATAAAAGGCACATTGAATGTCAACCGACAAATCGCGTCATCAATTCAACAAATTTCATTTTAGGTATTGACAAAGAGCGATATTGTGTTAAAATTGAATTACCAACTGAAAAGGAGAGAAAAATGAATAAAACACAACAAGAAAGAATGCGCAGGGCAAAAAGGGATATGGTAATCCACAGAGAGTCAGAAGAAATGAAATCCTCTTATGAAAAAGACAAAGATGGTTTCTTGGTAAGAATAAAAACCTATCATAACCCAGATGGAACAGTTACTCAAAGCCAATCTAGGGTTGCAGCCGGCGCTTATCAAGGGACAAGGTCAACTTATGAAGCAAAAGAAAACGCATATAGAGCCACTCTTGAACGCATGATTAACGCAATTTTGACTGATAAGAGCGAAGAAGAAATTGAAAAATTTATTCTCCAAACAGAGCACCCACAAATGAGAGTATTTGATGCTTTGGAGAAAAAGCATAGTTCCGTTCAAGATAAAGAACTTCTCATTTCTCTCATAATTGAAGAAGAAATTGTTGACCACGCAAGAGAAAATATTGATAAAATTGTAGAAAGATTAAGAAAAAGCCCTAGGGTTGCAAACAACTACTGCGTAACAATGGCGCTTGATGCACTTTCTCTTCCAGAAGATGTAGAAGAAAAACAAATTTAATAAAAATAAAAAATACTAACATTGTTTTAATGATTATTTAACAAAAAAAGGAGATTAATTCTCCTTTTTTGTTGCTCTTTTGGGTGGTTTGCGACCATTTAATATCTTCCATTTTTACCTTTACTAGTCCATAAAGGCAGTGATGCCGGTGTAGAATTTGTAGTTTTTGTTTGCTCCAAGGTTTTCATCTTTGTATACCTTGTAACATATTTCTAGGTAATCACACCCGTCCGCACCATTGAACATACTTGATTTTAGTCTTCCTGTATAGAAAGCTTTTTCATCTTCTTGTGGGTATACTATCTCAAACCAATTTTTTGCTCTGCTGTGTCCAGAAAGCAGTAATGGATATTTGGACTTTAATGGTCTTGACTTGTAATTACCAAAGCCAACATCGGTTTTGAGTACATTATTGCCTATGTCTGGGTTAAACGCATCCACTTCAAGGTCAAGAGCGTCAAACACATATCCGCTTGAATGTCCGTCCGAAGGATTTGGTTCGTCTGAAAATGTTATATAGTCCAAATCATAACTTCCATGATATACTTTAAGTTTTGGTGATGATATGGTTGTTACAGTTTGAGTGTTATGATTGTAATAATTTAAATCTAATGATAGTTCAAGATAATTGGTTTCATTTGGGTCAACATCGTCTGTCGAGCCTGTTCCATCACTATCTATGTCATATTTTAAGGCAACCCATATTGAACTTACGGTTGTCTTTTCTTTTAGCATAAACGTAACTGACTGATACTCTTGTGCTGGAATGGCGGTTACTTTTTTAGCCTCCTCACTTCCAGCCCTTGGGAAGTTTTTGTCTCCACTCACCATAAACATTCCACCAAGATACTCCATCATTTGACTTGCTAGGTATGGATTAGTTACTCCCACATTCTCCTCGCTATCGTCTCCGTCCTCATAACCACCGATTGAAACGAGGCTGTTAACTTTATCTAGTATCATCTCTAATGTTTGCTCATAGTTTCGGTTTAATACAATTTGTTCTTTATCAGGGCTTCCACTATCCCATGCCGGATTATCAGTTTCTGTTCCCTTAACTGTTCCGTCCTCTTGTATGTAAAGTGGCTGTCCGTTTTCATCCTTTTTCTGATTATACACTATTCTTGTAATATTTTTAGGTGCATTTAACGCAGAAGAACCAATTACATTTTCTAGTATCCAGTTGTTTACTTTCTTTATGAGTGCATCATTTACTCCAACATATCTTGCATATTTTGAATGCAAATCTTTGACGCTGTCTAGCGCATCACCAACATCTTGATTGTTAATTTTTACACTTACGAGTCCGTCTGCACCAGTCGTTATTCTAACCGTTTCTGGCTCTAAATCTAGTGAATATCGATATATGACATAGGTGAGCGCATTGGCAAATTGGGAATAATTATTGTATTCCGTAGCCTTGGATCCACCAACATAGGCGGTTTGATATGCGTTTTGAAGTGATGGTTTTACATAATATCTGTTTATAGCTTCCTCGAACGCCCCTTTACTAGCAAAAGTAAGCACTGTTGGATTGGACGGATTGGACTCGTCGTAAAAATATGTTTCAAAGCCATTAGTACCCTTCCCATAACTCCAATTCCATTTGTATGAAGTGCTGGCAGTAACTTCGTAGGAAACTTCTTTGTTGTTAGCCAAAACGTATTTTTTTGTTTCTGTTATTGTATATCTTGACGCATCATAAAGGTATGGAATATTGTCTGGAAGTTCTAGCCCATCAATCTTGATTGTTGCATCAATTCCGTTATTAAAGTATTGACTGTCGTATACGTTATAAATGTTATGTAGATATTTTATGGTTTGCCAAGCATATTGCGCATAGTAATCATTTACTGCGTCCATGCTTTCAGGCGGTCTTGAATTTTTATCAAAATCATAATTCTGAGGACGGTATAACACTTTTGTGCCATACATACTCACTGGCATAGAATCTTCGAGCCACTGCTCAAATTCCTCATCTGTCATATTTTCAATTTCGTCTTCATCTATGTCGTCTAGGTCAAACCCCATGCACCCGACAAAGCAAAACCCCATGCAAAAAGTAAGCAAAAATGCAAATATTTTTACAAATATGTTTTTCTTTTCTATTTTCTTCATATATCCTTTGCTTACTCCTTTAAGTATATTTTAAGTATTTTTGCTCAATAAATCAATTTTTTTGACAGATTTTACAAAAAAATGCAGATTTTTCTGCATTTTTTCTAGTTTGAATTTTCATTCTCTATTTGTGGAGTTGCCCATTCAAGTGCATTACCCGCTGTTGTAAAACACTCCTCTTGAATTGTTCCATACGTAAACTTACCATTTTTAAGGTTTTCCCTTATCGATTGCATGAGTATTTCAGTTGTTGAAGTCGCATTGCCATTAACTCCTACTAGAACCGTTTTAAATTCCCCGTTAACCTCGAACAAAATTTTAAAATGTGAATAACTAGCAAAAGATGGTGATACAATATATGCTTTTGCATTTGCATAATCGAAAGAGTCGTCTTTTAATGCAAGTTGCTCAGTTGCAATAGTCGCTAAATCTCCATATTCTGTTTGATGACTTTCAAGGTAACCATTCTGGTAAACTATGTTAGTTATATCAATCTTTTTAAATGCAGCAGGGCTATTCTCTTTCGCAAGTTCAGTTAAGGTAGTTGGAGTTTTTAATGAAACATTAGCAACTAAAAACATACAGTCGTACTTTATATATACTTGGAGGTCTTGTACTGTGCTGTCTTTTATCTCTCCAAAATGCCATTGATATGATATCTTATTTTCATCATATTCAGTTCTTGTACCTTTGCAGTAATCTTTTAAAAATTGTTGCACTCCGCTGAAAAGGTTTGCATTGATTTGGTCTTGGAAGTTTGCAAGTATATATTCGTCTGAATATATTGGAGTTTTGACTTCATGTTCGCTTTGAGCTGAAAGAATAGCGTTTACTACCTCCTCTTTTGAGGCTTCATGTTCTGGATAGTTTGCTATCGCGTCTAGTGAAATTGGTGAAGTGTATGAGACTGTTATCG
>CAKVMD010000021.1 GCA_934771475.1 uncultured Clostridia bacterium | reverse complement strand
TCATTCACATTTTGTGAATTTTGATTTACAATATCGCTTAAAACGTAGTCTATAACTGATTGCTCGTCAACAGTTTTACCTGTTTTGCTGTAATCAGATTGCAAAATCTCTGCGATTGTTCCGTCCGCTCCAAGTTGAACTTTGCAAGCGCTTGCTGCACAGGTTTCACCCATATTGCGCGAAGCAGTAACAACATTGTAGTAGATGCCCGTTGCTTCATCATATCTATTGTAAGCCTTTACAACCATCTTGCTGATGTTTTGTTGAACGGTAGAGGCGTCAAGTTTGCATCCTGTATTAATAACACCCTCGCCAACAACAAGAACTGTTTTCCCTTCTTGTTCGACGAAAGCGGTCATAATAATATCGCCGGTTTTTGCGTTATAAGTAAATGCAACATTTTGAATATTTCCAACAACGCGTCTATTAACAATTTTAGCAACAGCAGGACTCACTTCTGAACTTTCAATCACAAAATCTTGTTTCTCTTGAACTTTCATGTCCTCTAATTGTTGCTTTGTATCATCAAGTTCGCGTTGTGTGTCAGACCAGTTGCGTCTTGTGTCTTCAAGTTCGCCTTCAAGCCCTTGGCTGTAATTGCCTTGGTCAATAATTGTTTGACCTTGGGAGTCAATAGTTTCGCCCTGTTGTGCGATTCGATTGTTAAGTCTTGCTTCTTCAATAGAACTTGCTCTTGAATTACCAACAAGTGCTGCTGATACGACGGTAAGCCCAGCGAGCAATAAGAGCGCTCCCGCTTTCAAAGTTGCAGAAGCCTTGTATACAGTAGATTTGAGCACAGATTCAACTTGATTATAAAGTCTACTTGTTGTCTTTGGCTTCTTTGAAGCACTTGCAAGTTCTTCACTTACAACGCTTTCATCAACAAACCAATCTGGATATTTCTCAGCCAAAGCATTTGTCGTATTTTGAAGTTTTGTTTTATAGGTATTATTGTGTTTTGCTTGACGAACTGCCTTTTTAATAGCTTTTGCTCTTTTAACTCCATAGCTTACATCGGATGGAACACCGAATTGGTCGCAAAGTTCAGCTTGAATAAGGTTTCTCTTGATTCCATCAATTTTGTCGTTTACAACAGCGAGTTCTCTTTCAAGAACCATAATTCTCTTTTGAGCGCGTTCGTAAGAATCTGACATGCGAGTTGTTGTTCTTGCTTTCAACTGATTTCTTTTTTGAAGTTCGCGAAGTTCAGCTTCATATTCATCGCGTTGTTTTTTGCAAACAACGTAAGCGGCTTCAATATCCTTTCTAGACTTGTATTCGTCATAAGCAACGCTTTCTGCGTATTCAGCATCAACCCTTGCTTCTTCTGCCTCAGCAGTTTTATTTTGAAGTTGAATTTTCAATTCTTGTAACTGCTGTGAAAGGTGCCCTTCATCAAGTTTAGCTTTCATGTTGTCGCAAGTAGCATTGAATGAACTATAAATAGCGTCAAGGTTTTCGCTTCCTGTTCTGTAAGCGGCTTGCACCTTTTCTTCATATTCTTTTTCAAGTTCTGAAATAAGCCCTTCATAATAAGCAGTCAAATCATCAACTTTTTTCTTGCTTTCTGCATCGAGTTCCTTCGCATATCCTTCCAAGAAACCAATTTCGCTCCAAAGATATTCAGCCTCTTTGAAAGCATCATCAAGTTTAACAATGGCAGCATCATAGGTCTTTTTTGTTATTCTGCCATTTGCGAGTTCAACACCCAAAGAATTAATAACTTGTTCAACAAAGTCAGCCATTCTTTTAACGGCTGTTTCAGCAGTTGTAGGTCTGCCGTTAGAAACTTTTTTAGATTTAGTAGTTGCCATTTTTCCCTCCTAAAATGCTATCTACATTTTTTATCGCTAATATTATACACCCTCCTAAGCACTTTGTCAATAGGGTGTAATTGTAAAATATGGTAATAATTTTGAAAAAAGAGCAAAAATTTTACGCTTTTTTTAGTCTTCTGGGCATTTTTCGTCTAAATAAGTGGCTGTAAGGTCAGCAAGATGTGCCATAAAGCACAGTGGATATTTATAGAAAGTATCACTCATCATGTAACCCCCGTTTTGAACGCGCGCGTCAAATTCGCCCATGTGCCAATTAATTGCAAGAGCCTCTTCTCTTGTGAGTTTCATAAAACCCGAAATCATATAGACCGATTTTTCGCCATGCCCATAAGGGAGGTTGTCTTCCACTCTATAATAAGGTTTCTGCGTCCAAACGCCATCAATCTTGACGTTTTTAACATCTTCAACATAAGTTCCAATTTTACAAACATCGTGTAAAAGCCCAATAATAGCAACACTTTCTGGTGAAACTTTCTTTGTCCATTCGTCTCCATATTCGCCTTGTAAAATTTTAACCAGCCTTTTGTAAACATTTATAGAATGTTGACATAGCCCACCTTTGTAAGCAGAATGTCGTCTGGTACTTGCAGGGCAAGTGAAAAAATCACTTTTTTCAAGCCATTCAAGTAACTTGTCTGCCCCGTCTCTGTCAATATTGTCATAATAAATATCTAAAAATTCATCTCTTGCGTCCATAAAAACTCCTATATAATTAGTTTAACAAAAATATTTAATATTTCAAATTAAATATATTTGTTTTTGAGAAAAAACACAAAAAAAGGTTAAAAACCATCAAAAAAAGACGCCCGCGCGCCTTTTTATAAAATTTATTTAAAATTTTTAATAACTTTTTCTATTAAGATTTGAGAATTCTTCTCGCTTATTCTAAGTGCATTAAAGTATTCCATCAATAGGTCTTGGGCTTTATTTAAATCTTCTTTATTTGAAAAAACTTTGGAGTTTTCTACAAGTTGGACAGATTTTTCAAATATATCTTTGCTTTGCTTTTCTTGCTCCAAAATATCACTGCAAAAGATTGTTAAACTATCCACTATATCCGCCTCACCTTCTTCCTTGATAGCTTTGAGCATATTGAATGCGAGGTCAGTATTATCTGTTATGTTTTCTCTCAACATCTTCATTTCATTAAACACATCCAAAATATGCTCAGAGTTGTCTATCCCGTCCGCCTTGTACTCTTCTACCTCTTCATTTTCACAGCATTCATCTGCTTCATGATTATGTTTAACTTTCATTTTTATCTCCTATCTCTCAAATGAAATTGAATAATTTACTCTTTGTGAATAAAAGCCATTTTCGCGGACTTTGTCTATCATTTCATCAATTTGTGCGTCCGTTACTTTGCTCATAGAACGGATAAGCCCACGTAGGTCATTTATAAGCCCGCTTTCAACAATATGATAAAGGGCACTTTTCCCATCATCATCTTCCTTTGTCAGAAGCGCTCCTTTTTCTAATAAAAGCACTAAAATTTCATAATAATTGATTTTTAAGAAATTTTTAATGTAATTGCCATCAAGTTGAGATTCTCTTCCAAATAAAATTGTTTCAATAAGAGGAGTTGTCCCAAAAGAATTGTCATTCACTTTTGCGCCCGCATCTAAAAGAACTTTTACAGTCTCACTATCTCCGTTTCTGACTGCATTGAGAAGAGGTGTTTCAAAAATTCCCTTGCAGTTGACGTCCGCTCCCATTTGTGTGAGAATCAACGCTTCACTTGCGCCTTTGTTTTTGCATGCAATTAGTAAAAGTTCATCAAATTGTTCCATTTTTTCCTCTCTTTTGTTTTGCCTTACAATTATAACATAATGATATATTTTAGTCAAGGCAAGGCGCAAATAAATTTGTTAAACATTTTATTCCCTTTGAAATATGGGGATAAAAAAGATTAATAAATTTAATATTTAAAGAAATAAAAGCGTTGCAATGTCCTTAAAAACGCAAATAATTCTTTAAAAAATAAGCAAAAATTTTGTTTGAATGTTGACTTTTAAGCACTTAAAATGTATAATCTATTGTGTTAAAAGGAGAATAATTATGGCAGAAAAGAAAAAGTCTCAAACTCAATCAAAGTCATCAAGTTCAAGAAATCATAATGCTTGGAGCCTTAACAAAGTTTCAATGTACACAATTTGCGCCGCTGCAATATTGTACCTTGTTTCAATGATTCTTTCATTATGCGGAGTTAACTTCAAAATTGTTAGCGCTCTTCAAAATGCAGCAACTGCAATTATGATTATTATTGTTTCTATACTTGCTTGGCGTTATGTAAGCAAAAAGCAAACTGTTTGGAAAGTATTGTATTTCGTTTGCCTTCTTGTAGTTATTGCCGGCATAATTGTACCACTTGTTAAATAAAGTAAATTAGACTAAGTTAGCATCTAAAATAGGAATTTCTATTTTGGATGCTTTTTTATTGTATTTAATGCATTTTTAACTATTTTTTTAAGTTTCAAAAAAATTTCAAAATCTCCTTCTTAATTTTTATAAATTTTCAATCCTCGTTGTCAATACCCCAAGGGCTCAATGCAATGAGCGCTTGTTTTTTTGTAACCTCTTTGACGATTCTTGATATATGCGCCTATCAACAACGCGGATTTTAATATAAATTGTTTTTTTGAGAAAAATATGGTGGAACGCCTTGTCAAGCATAAACCTAGCCCGCCATGCGTTGCGCCCAGGTTTTAATCCCCTTTGGGGATTTTTTGCGCGAGTTTTTAAAAACCCGCGCAATTTGCTTGACAAGTCCCCCCCCCGCA
>CAKVMD010000020.1 GCA_934771475.1 uncultured Clostridia bacterium | reverse complement strand
GAGAGTAACAAAAAAGACGGCCTATCAAGGTCGTTTTTTTGTGGACAATGTCGTTTATTTGGCGCAAAGGACAGGATTTGAACCTGCGTAGGCTTTCACCTAACACGCTTTCCAAGCGTGCGCCTTAAACCGCTCGACCACCTTTGCATATTTTGAGTTTACATTAAATAAAAATTTTTGTCAACTATTAAATCGTGTTTACCATCACTCCAATTTGTATTTATCTTTTATATATAATCACCTTGCTTGACAAATTCGCCAAACTTATGATACCATTTTGTCATGAATATGGATGAAAAACTTGAACGCCTCGCAATAATGACGGGTTTAATAGAAAACAAAAAGGGCAAAAAGAACAATTTTACAATGTTCGACAAAGTCTACCCTCAATCAAACGAGCAACTTAGCCAATATTTTTCTTCAATGGGGCTCAACGGAAAAAATGTTTTAACAGTCGGCAGTTCTGGCGATCAAGTTTTATACGCGGGACTGTATGGAGCAAAAAAAATCGTATGTTTTGATATTAATCCTTTTACAAAGTATTATTATGATTACAAAGTAGCTATCATAAAAGCGTTATCGTTTGACGAATTTAAACAATGTTTCAATTTTGATAAAAACAACCGCCTAAACAGCAAAACTTTCTTGTCTTATAAACTTTATGGAAAGATTTCACATCTGTTGCCTGAAAAAAGCCGAGCGTTTTGGGATAATGTTTTTCTTGAAAGCAATGAGGTTGAATACTTTACCCACCCTTGCATACGAGGCGATTATGTGGGATTATATAGCAGTGATGAAAATCAATACAATGAGATAAAAGCAATGCTTTTAACCTGTCCGCCTCAGGTCAAATTTATAAATTGCGATATAACAGAAATTGTTGACAAAATTGGACAACAAGAAAAATTTGATGTTATCTTTCTTTCAAATATTATAGATTATTTATTCCCAAATGAACCTTTAAAGAAAAAACTAGCAAAATTTAAAAACTTGATTGACACCTTTAAACCAATTACAAACCCTAACGCGAAAATCCAACTAGAATATGTCTTTGATGAATTTGACACTGAATATGATGAAGATTGGATTGAGGCGTGCGCAGAAAACTTTGGTAAAGATAAACTTTCTAGCATTTATACAGAACTGGGCAGAGCCATAATTTATTATCCGTTCAGCAACGAAAAAGTTGATATGGAAAGAGAATAGATGATTAAAATTTAGGAGCAAATATGTTTATTCCAATGTGGGTTATTGTGGGAGTGGTGGTAATTTTATACTTATTACTCCCCTCGCTTTTAAGCATTTTTATAAAAAATGACAAGACATTATACAAATTGTCGTTAGTATACAAAACCGTGTTTTTCGCTTGCTTAGCAATATGTGTTTTTTCGACTGTTACGATAGGAAAAGACGGCGTTTTAATAGAATTTATAAACAATGGCAAATGGTGCAGTAAAAATATTTCATTTGAATTTAAGGCAGACAAGGTAGACATTCTTATAAATATTGCAATGCTTTTCCCTATTGGCTTTACGACTATGGCAAAAGCAAGATATAGAGAAAAGAAAAACGCCATATTGCTGGCTTTACTTATAGGTCTATGCACAGGAAGCGTTATTGAATTGTTTCAATTCATATTGCCAGTAAACAGAAACGTCCAACTAAGCGATATTGTTTATAATGGTATCAGCGGATTTTTAGGCGGTTGTTATTTTTATCTGCTAAACTTAATTTCAACAAAAAAGCGAAAGGAAATCAATAATTAACCTAACGCCAATTTGATTTTATGCTAATAATTTTTAAAACAAAAAATAGAGCAATTTTAATGCTCTATTTTTATTTTCTATGCTCTTGCTGTAAAGTACAATCCACCCCAAACTGCTGGTGCGATAATAAGGTAAATAGTTGCAATTAACACTAAAATATAGATAATTCTTTCAGCAACTTTGCTTCCCATACAGCACCAAGCAACAAGGTTGAAATCAAAAATTCCAACAAGTCCCCAGTTAAGTCCACCAACAAGAAGCAAAATGTATGCTATATAATTGATTACTATCATCATCCCCTCCTTGCATCTATTATTTGCAAGTGGGCAATTTTTATACTTAAAATAGATTTCTATTTATTAAAACTTTGGTCTATTGTTCCGCCACCCAAACACAAACCTTGTTCATCATACAAAACAACAAACTGACCCGGTGTAATCGATAGCTGTCTTTCGTCAAAGTCAACTCTTATATTCTTGTCATCAATGACTGTTACTTTTACTTTTTGGTCTGGCTGACGATATCTAAACTTGGCAAGGCAAGTAAATTCTTTTTCTTTTGGTTTTTCTGGTATCCAATTCATACCACTTGCGTAAAGCCCATCACTGTACAAAAGGTCATCCTCTCCTTGCGACACATAGAGAATATTACTGTCTAGGTCTTTCTTTACAACAAACCAGCGCTCTCCATTTCCCCCCTTGCGTCCGCCTATATTGAGGCCTCTGCGTTGACCCAATGTGTAATACATAAGCCCCTCATGCTTTCCAACCACATTTCCTTCAAGGTCTCTTATCTCGCCAGGTTGAGCAGGAAGAAACTGTTTTAAAAACTTTCTAAAATTTCTTTCCCCTATAAAGCAAATGCCTGTGCTATCCTTTTTGTCGGCTGTCGAAAGTTCAAGTTCATGCGCAATTTCCCTAACTTTTGGCTTATCTATGTTTTCAAGCGGAAAAACAACATAAGAAAGTTGCTCTTGATTTAATTGGTTTAAAAAGTAAGATTGGTCTTTGTTAAGGTCGTCCGCTTTGGCAAGATAATATTTCCCGTCTTTTTCTATTTTTTTAGCATAATGACCTGTGGCTATCTTATCTGCTCCAAGTTTTTTTGCCTGTACAAGGAAAGGCCCAAATTTTACCTCTCTATTGCACAAAACATCTGGGTTTGGAGTTCTTCCATTTTTATATTCTTCAAGAAAATACTTAAACACTCTATCATAGTACTCTTTTGCATAGTTGACAGAAAAGTAAGGAATGCCAATTTTATTGCATACTCTTTTTACATCTTCATAATCTGTCTCTGCTGTACATGTTCCGTCTTGTTCTTCCCAGTTAACCATGAAAAGCCCAATCACTTCATGTCCTTGTTTTTTTAAAAGGTAAGCGGCAACCGATGAATCTACTCCGCCACTTACACCGACCACAATTCTCATATCATTTCCTCTTGTTTTTTCTTGCTTTACCTTTCACATCTTCCAAATTATCTTTTTCATTTTGGGAAACATTCTTCTGTGTATTTATAGTGCCTTCTATCAAAGGCTTTTCATCAATCTGTTTATCTTGCTCATTTTGATTTAAAGAATCGCCAGCCAAAATGCTTTCATTTTGGTTTTCTAAAACAGTATCTTTAAAAAATTCTTCTCGCTTTTTATTTTTCTCGGCCTTACTCATACTGCCTTCAAGGTCAATAGCAACTGGAACTTTATATTTTTTTAATATAATCATAGCAATGTCCCATATCCACAAAAGCTCTATAAGACCGCAAACAGTAGATATGGCGCCAAGAAAAGCGCCATTATTTATCTGCATAAGCGGAGCATTGAAAATAACAAACATAATGATTGCAACAAATGTGCAAGTAAGCACTCCACCTCTTAGATAACGCCCTGTATAATAGCAATGCGCGCCGACCGGTCCCAAAAAGATACACAACAGCAAAAGTTTAAGGAAACTTACATCACTTGGCAAACGATTTGTTTTTATGATGTAATCTCTATCTCCACGAAGAATTTTGCGTTTCGCATCTTTGTTTGTTGCCACTTCTAAACGCGAAAAAACAAGTCCACAATCTGGGCAACTTACCACGCCTTCAACAGACTTTAATCCACATCTTGGACATGTTATCTTCTTCACAAATTTATCACGCCATTTCATGCTTCAATCATAGCATTTTGTCAGCACTTTTGTCAAGCGCTACGCGTTCAACTTTTCTTTGCATTTGTTGTAATACTCAAAACTTGCTTTATCCCTAGGCAGTACCCGCAAAATTTGAGAAAACAGCATCTGTGCATCTTCAAATCTGCCTTGATTAAACGCAATAACCGCCTTTTCAAACTGCCTCTTTGTTTTTTGATAGCTTCTTTGCTCCTCACGAGGCTTGCAGTTTAAGTCATCATAAAGCACAACTTGACCACCACTTAATGAAACAAAGCCAATATATCTATAATTAAGCCTGCTGTCTAGTGGCAATCTTTCAATACAAGATTTGGTGTAAAGAATATTACTTCCAACAAACACCGCCACCTCGTCAAGCCTTGCAAGGTCATCTTTTAAAGGATTTAATATCACGGGATATGTCCCAGCGTTTGAATTTTCAAGCCCATACGAGAGGTCAAATCCGCCGACCACAATTCTATAATCAATGTTAGACAATCCCCTTTTTGAAGCCCGCCTTGCTTCAATGACTTTACTCATGTAACTGGCACACTTGACGCCATCGCTCGCCTTTGTAAACACCCCAATTATGCTGTCGCCAGTAAACTTATCAATATATCCGCCTTCCTTGCGTATAATAGGTGAAATTGTGTTTAAATAGGAATTTACAAGCCCAAAACTATCTTCAAGCGACAACGCCTGACTGTCGTTCACCGAGGACAAAAACACCGAAACAACAATCGCCGATTGCTTAACAATCTCACCTTTTTGCAATCTTTCGATATTCCCTTTTCCGAGGAATTTATAAAAATGTTTTGGTAGTGGTGAAGAAAAATCAATATCTTTAAGAGAATACTCCTTTTGCTTGTAGTTTGAATTAATCTTGTTTAAACCATGTTCAATGGCCTCAAACTGCTTTCCTCCTCCAACAGATAGTTTGTTGTCTTTAACCAGCCCATCCCCAAGACGCAATACTATTCTCTCAACTCGCGTAAGTGGGCGACAGACAATAACATAACAAGTCAGCAAAAGCAAGGTTACCACTATTGTTACAAGCACGGACCAGAGAATGGTGTTATAACTTGCTGTGTCCGTAATATTTAAAAGTGTGCGAAGTGTTGTGCCAAGTTCGCCTTGCATTGAGCCAATACTTGCAATTACAAATATTGTAAAACCATACAAAGCGCAAAGAGGAAAAGTTGAAAAGAAAAGAACCTTGTCTAGGCTTAAACTTAACAAAAATTTTACATAAAGCACCGTTCCCAGCACCATGCTTACTCCCATGAATGCCAGCCCTATAATTGCCTTGGTGGTAAAGGCAAACTCAAACGAAGTTCCGTTTGGTTTTATTGATGAGATAATATCCCGCCAAAAAACTATCCCCGGAATTAGAGATATAGCAAAAATTATAAGCAATATTTTGGTCCACTTTTTCATACCCTTATTTTTTGCAAGAATTTAGTAAGTATGCAAGTTATAGGTATTTGATAGAAAAAAATGCACATATTAAAAGCGGAGGTAACAATGAACAATCAAGAAATAATGACTGAATACATAAACGCAGTCTATCAAAACATTAAAACAGCAGTTCAATCTATTGACGACATTTTGTCCAAAGTGAAAGACGAAAATCTAAAAAGGGAACTTGCAAAAGAGGCAGACGAATATCTTGCCCTTGAAAAAGAATGCGAACTTCTCGCCAAAGCGCAAAATATTGAGGGAATTAAAGACAATAATTGGTTTGAAAAAGCAAGGCTTTGGTCGTCAATCACTATGTCCACACTTACTGATAAAACCACACGACATATTGCCGAACTCATGCTCCTTGGCACTTTTATGGGATATTTGACTTGCATAAAAGACCAAGCAGACCATGCGAATATTTCAAAAGAAATAGACGACATTCTTCTTAATCTTAAAGAAGTAGAAAGAAACAATATTGAATCACTTATGCCTTTTCTTGTTTAAATATCTCAGCAAGCGTGAGATTTAAAGAAAAATTTAATGCCAGCGATTTGACAATATTTTCATCAACAAACTTCGTTTTCCCGTTTGAATATTCCACCACAAAAATTGTGTGCTTATTTTGCTCTAAATGCCTAACCAAATCTTTAAGAAGGGCATTTTCATAAACATATATAAACATGGGCTTTGAAAAATTTTTAGCCCTGTTTTTTATTATGGCGAATTGATATTTCCCCTCTTTATCAGAGTCAAAATTGCCCATTAAAAGGAAACAGCCAACAAGTGCAAAACGTGGATTGAAATTTTTAAAAATTAGGATTTTT
>CAKVMD010000019.1 GCA_934771475.1 uncultured Clostridia bacterium | reverse complement strand
TTGCCTTACTCGCGCTTGCTTTTGCGAGGGCAAGTTCTTGTTTCAAAGCCTCTTGGTCTCCGAGCGCTTCTTGCAAGGCTACAATCTTAGATGTAAGGTCTTCGTTTTTCTTTTCTTGCGCACTTACATACTGTGCGTGTTCATTGTTAAGGTGGTAGTATCTCATACCATAATATGTGCCTACTCCTCCACCACCTAATAGTAAGGTGGCAGAGAGGCAAGCCAAAATTTTTGTTGATGTTTTCATATTTTCTCCCTATTTAAAAATTTCGATTTTCGATATTTGTAATTTAATATTTGAAATAAGTTCAAGGAGCGTTTCTCCCCCTGTAAATTCAAATGTAAGAGTGTTGTCATTTTCGCAAGTACAACTTACTTGAATATCACCAAGGTCAAGAGGCTCTCCCATCACAATTTTCTCCCAAGCCAAGCCATCGGTTCTTGGTTCAAGCGTGGTCGATTCAGAGTTGCTATACAAGTAGTGGGTTTGTCCATTTTTTAAATTAAAAACCAATTCTTTAATAGTCAAACCGAAAATGTCATTCTTCCCAATTCCTTCAACTGAAATACTGGCCGTTCCGCCAACTTCGATTGTTACTTCTTGATTGATTTCAAGCGTTTTCGAAGATTGTATTCGTCCTTGCGTTAAATATGAATTAAGTTGCCCTTCTTCTATCGCTATTGAACCTTTAATGTCTATATAATTGCATGGAACTCCAACAGTGGAAGTTGAGTCATAGGTCGATGCTGTTGGAGTTGAATCATAAGGCGTCCACGAATTGGCATCAAACTCAGGGTTGTAGTCCATTTCAATCGTTATGTAATTGCGCTTGCTAGTAAACTCGAAGGTATACTTATAGTAATTAAATGGTTTCAAAACTATATCGCCAGTGGTCGCACCACTAGATGTATCTTTGCCTTCTCTGTATTTGCCGACCAATTCTTGTTTGTTAAAATTGGTGCAAATCAATGTGTCAATTCCACTTTCATCTTTTAGCAGAAGTGTAAAATTTTTAGCATTTCCAATTATGTTTGCATCCACTTTATTTGCAACCAATTTCATATTGTCTCTCGTATCGAAAGCTCGCAAATCAATATTAGAATTTTGAATTTGAACTTGTGGCAAAGTTTTAAGCAAAGTCAAGTTATTGTTTTTAATTATTTTGTTGATAAGTTCGTTATCTGTAAGGCTAACTGCGTCTGCTGGCATTTCATAACTAAAATTTTCTTCAACTTCATTGATTGTAATGTCAAAGTTGTTTCTATTAAAATAGTAGTTCCAAGATTTAACCATTTCCGCGCCGCCGCGAGTAAGTACCTCTACTTTTGTGTAGTTATCCATAGTAAAGTACATTTCAAGGGTGTCAGTTTTAAAGTTTTTATCTTTATCATAAAAATTGTAAGTGTATTTTGCGAGCACATAGTCAGGGCTAGTTTCAACATAACCACAAGGCGAACCATTAACCGCAACACTGTAAGTTTTATCCTTGTCAAGAGTTAACTTGTTTTCTGGGATAATTGTTGCTGAATAATTACCGTCATCGTCAAGCGTAAGCATGACATTTTTAAGAGAAATAACATTGTCTTGAATGTCTCCCTTATTCTCTCCGTTAATTATTGTAGAAAGCACTCCTTTAATGCCACCCTGCGCACCATAGTATCTATTTAAATTAACTACGCACGGAATTGAAGTACCAATTAAAACTATGCAAACAAGTGCGCTTATCCATGGTCTCGATTTTGGCTTTAAAGCGAAAATAATCACCACCGCAGCAATCGCGATACATATTAAAAAACTTATCCAGAAGGTTTTATCAAATAATAATGCTATCACAACTTCACCTCCGTTTTTACAAGCACTCCGCTTATAGTTTCAATCGTGTAGCAATCTTGCACTGTGAAATTTTCAAGACCAGAGTCTTTTGTAAACCCAGCAAACTGCTTACTTGCTTTTCCAAGTTCGTCTTTGTCAATTACAACCTTTAAAACAATAACTTTATTGCTAGCAAGATATTGTTTCAAGAATGTTTCTTTGAGTTTAAGTTTATAGCCTTCGTTTGTGTCTACACCTTCAAAAGCATTCAAACCAACTGTAACAACACTTCTTCCATAAAAATAGTCGCCATTCGAAACACCATCTGGTGCGATGTTAAAGTTAGCGCTACCATTTATTGTCTTAAACATTGAATCGCTTGCACGCATTGCTCCGTCCGCTGATACAGTTATTTTCATTGCATAATACGAAGTGAACATTGTCCTAACTTTGTTTGTTTTATCCAGTGAAAGTCTATCTTCAACAAAGGTTGAATTGTCGTCCACACTGTAATAATCAAGCCAATCACCCAACTCTACAAGCGTGTATTGATTGCTACCCGCTGGCATTGATTTAACCTTTTCGTATATTCTCCATGCGAGGAAATCTATGTCGTAAAAAGGATAAATATCCATAGTATCAAGGCAGGTGTATAAAAAGGTTGAATGACTCGCACCAGTAATTTGGTACATTGGCTTTTCTTCCGCATTTTGAAGTTCTTCGAGAGTTCTTTTCCCTCTGAACCTAAAAGCATAAGGAATCAGCGTTTCTTCGCCCTCGTCATTTTTCTCTTTTAATTGTATTCTGAAAAAAGTATTATCATCGACAGGCTTAACCGCCGAACCAACATCATTTGTGAAATTATCAGACGAAGCATAATTAAATCTTTTTGCTCCGCTTAAAATATCCATGTGTTGGAAATAAGCCCTGTTTTCAGTTCCAGCAAACAAATTAATCTTTTTGTAGTTATAGGCGTTGTTTTCAAACGCTGTTAAACCACTTATTGCGCTGTACTCTTCTTCTGAAAGATTGCTATAATTCCCATTTTGGGCTTCGCCACGATAATTAACATAATTCCTAAAATTTGCATTTTCGTTATTGATGTAATTCCAGCGAATAGAGGTATCCGTTTCACTAGCAACATACTGCAAACCTTGGCTGTAAATTGCGGACGACTCTGTATCAGTCAACCCGCTTAGTTTTATTTCCAACATTTCAACGCCATTTTTATTGGCATTTGACTTGTAGTTAATCTCAAATATGTTCGCCTTTGTGCCATCAGTCGCCTCTATCGTATCGGCATAGCGCACGTTGTCTTCAATTTTGTTGGCGCCATACTTGTAAATACATATCCACCAAGCGTCAACCCCCAAACAACAAAGACAGATTAAGCACGCTGTTATGATGCCTAGAATTTTAAGCGTCATTTTTGTTTTGTTCATGTTTTTCCTTTCGTTATAGAGGTTAAAACCTCTTTTCGACTTTTAGATGATAAAAAAGAGGTAGTTTCCCACCACCACCTCTTTTAATATTAAATTCTAATAAAACAAATTAGGGCCTGTGTGCCATTTTCAACAACTGTTGGATCAGTTACTTCTTCTACAACATCTTTGGTTTTTTCAATGTATTGAATTTGCTTGGTGCAGATTGCATATGTAACAATCGCAATCAAAGCAAGAACCAAGATAACAGTTATTGCAATAGTCCACTTTAAACCGGTAGTTTTACCATATCTAGACATTATTAGCCTCCTATTTTAAGTGGAGCAACAGAAATTGGTTTTGGACCATACGTAGAAAACTCATAAGAAACCATAACCTTTTGAAGATATTTCAATGCTTGAAATTCCTCCCTAGAAACTTTGTAAGTTTGAACTACGCAATTTTGAAAACCAGTATCATTTGAAACTTTTTCACCAGAAGCAACTAATACCTCATATTTTTCAGGTTGTGCCGCTACTTCCGTTCCATCTGATTTTGTCCAAGGGTCCCTTGCTTCACTATAATTTTTTGAAAGAACAATTCCTTCTTCATTAATTAATCTTTTAATCGTTGCCATAATTTTTACCTCTTTTTTAAAATATTTTTATTAAAGTCTTTAACTAACCTATGTGTGCCTATGAATTAACTTAGGGCTTACAGTTTTATATTAAATTGTCATTTTTTGCCTTATGAAGGCAAACTTTAAAACACGGATCGCATTTTAGTAACGCCAGCGTTACTCAATCAGTGTGTTATAAGGAGATATAATTTTAAAATTTCTATTCTGCAAACAATGGTTTCTTTTGGTCTGCATGAGGGATACCATTAAACCCTTTTTCAAATGCATCTTGTACTCTTGAAGGCTTATTTGCATTCAATGAAGCTCTAATACGTGCTTCTTGACCTAATCTAAATGCAACTTGCTCTGACTTTGAATATTTCGATTTCTTATGAGTATAATTTTTGTTCCCAAACCTTTTATTTCCATAATTTCTTCGACCGTAATTTGTGTAAGCCAGCCTTCTCTCCTAAATTTAAAATTTCGATTTATACTTTCGATAAAGTTTTCATAGCCATAATTCGCGACTTATGACTATCTGGTCTTTGGCTTGGGGACTTACACCCCAAGACGATTCCAAGGTAACTTTTGAGAATCAGGGGAAGGAGGAAGACTATTGAATATATCCACTGTGCAGTGATAGTCCAGTTACCAGCCCTTGTGTCTTTACTGTTTAATACAAAAACAATTTATTTCACCACCAAAGATTTTTTATTTCATCATAATGATTACAGCAGGTTTGTTAGCTTTTCTATTTTCAAACATGCAAGAAATTGCTGTCTCAAAACTGTTAGTTACAATTACATCTTCTGATGTCTTAACTGTTATTTTCATATTTACCTCCTAGAAAGTTTAATATTCAAACTTTCTAAACTCAGTATAGTTAAATTTTCAAACCTTGTCAAGAAAAAATAGTTAAATTTTGAAACTTTTTTTAATATATGATATAAAAGTATATAAAGGAGGAAAAATGAAAGAAAAATTAAAAGAATTAAGGAAACAACATGGTTTGACACAAGAGGAATTATCGAATTATTTAGGA
The DNA here is from genome assembly GCA_934771475.1 of uncultured Clostridia bacterium. Classification (GTDB taxonomy): domain Bacteria; phylum Bacillota; class Clostridia; order Christensenellales; family UBA1242; genus Caccovivens. The sequence goes on along the minus strand of CAKVMD010000019.1, from coordinate 6,603 downwards.
ATAAAATTGTCAACTTATAAACAATATGAGACGGACAGAACAGAACCCAATATTGATACATTAATCAAATTGGCAAATTACTATGATATATCGCTTGATTTTCTTTGCGAAAGACCAAGACCTTACGATTTACCAAGTGCAACAACCCAAGAACAAAAAGAGGCAGTTGCTATAATTTTAAAATTAAATGCAGTTAATACTTTGCGTGCTATTTCATATTGCGCCGGGTTGCTTACTAATCAAAGTTAACTCGGTGCTAAACTTTCATAATTTTTACAAATAGATTTTTATTAAGGAGAAATTATGAATACGGAAATACTAACAACTTTTTTAAAATATAGCCAAACAACAATCTAAATTGCTTGATCAATCAACAAACTGCAATATAGCCATAGTCGAATATTTACAAGGACTAATAGATGGCGCACTCAAAAATTCAACAGAAGAACAAGATATAAAACAAAGTCAAAAAATTATAAGAACTAAAATTTCTATAAAACCAAAAGGAGATATAGAAATGAAAAATATAATTTATAGACCACTTGAAAAAAGATATATAGGCAGGAAACAAATCAATAAGAAATTAATAACTGTCTATGGAAAAACTCAAAAAGAATGTTTAAATAAACTAAATCAAGAGATAAAACTCGTAAAAAATAATTTAATTGAATGCAACTATAAACACAATCAATTCAATGTTATTACTTACTGGGATAAATGGTATAACGAAAACAAAAGACCTTTTATTGCCGATACGACTCGCGAAGAATTTAATATTTTAAGAAAAAAAATTACACCATTACACAATATCCCACTCAACAAATTGTCAAAAGAAAAAATACTTGATTTTTTAAACTCACTTGTAGACAATAGAACTAAAGAAAAAATCATAACACAACTTAGAGCAATGTTAACTGTTGCAGTTAAAGAACGAAAGATAAAATACAACCCTTTTGATACAATCATTGTAAAAAAAATAAAAAGAACTCCAAAGCCGCCTTTTACATTTCAAGAACAAAAAACAATACTCATGCATCTAAATGAAATAGAAATAAAACCTATCATCCTTCTTTATTTAACTTCTGGGCTCAGAAAGAATGAAATGAATTTCAAAAGCATAGAAAATGATATTGACGAAAATAATATTTTGACAGCTCGAAATCTTAAAGCAAGAGATAGAGAAGTAAGATATAAAAAAATAAAACTTTCACAAGATATGGCAAACATGGTTAGAAACAATATAGATATTTTTCACAAATATAATCCACGAAAAACTTTCGATGTATTCAACGAATTTCTAAATAATCTCAATATTAAAGGAAGTATAGTTACTTGCAGACACACATTTGCAACCAACTGCTTTTATTTAGGAAAAGACTCGTTGATTATTTCAAGGGAGATGGGACACACCACAAGTGAAATAACTAAGGATAATTATATCAATATTGACTATGATTTAAGCAAAGAAAAAATACTTAAATTATATAATAATTTATACAACTTAATCTGACACATTTTTTGACACACTTTTTTTATCCCAAAATCGTGTTTTAGGGCTATTGTTAACTGTTTAGGTTAAAAGCAATAAAAAAGCTATATGCCTTTAAAAATAAGACATATAGCCATTGGTGCGGATAACAGGAGTTGAACCTGCACCCTTTCGGACTGGAACCTAAATCCAGCGCGTCTGCCATTCCGCCATATCCGCATATAATAAAGCAGTATAAAAATTATATCTTGTGTAGCACAATCTCTTTTCCTTTCGCCCACATTGAAGCCTCACTCCACACTGAAATTGCCTTGTTTTTCAAAAATTGAAGAAAAATTGATTTAAGTGTGAACGCCTTAAAAAACGCAGGAAATTGACTTTTACTTAGAACTCATCCGCTCTTCAAAATTCGGCTAAAAAATCAATTTAAAACAGCAACTTAAAAATGCCCTAAGTTTGCAAGTATGTTTAAATCAAAAACAAAACGTTCTCGAATTGTATATCAAAGCCATGCTAACAATAAACATTATAATAAAACAGAACACAAAAATCAAGCATTTCAAGTTTAACTTTTTGTTTTTGGCTAACAAATTAGGAACTATTTTACCACTCATAACAATTTACAAGCATTTACATTATATTATTTCAAGCAGTTTTTATAAAAAAGTATTTTTCTTATACATTTTTGCGATTTTATCAATAAAAACGATAAATTTGATGCAATTTAATGAATTTTCAACAAATTATCTCTCGTTTAAAAAATCCCCAAATGTTTTTTCCTCATAAAATTCTCGACAAGAATTTTCAAACTTGCCCCTTATTATTCTTTCAATTCTACTCTCAGAATTTTCTCTCGCACGGTAGATGTTTTTTAGGGCTTTAATAAATTTTTGTTTGCTAATCAGTGTAGGCATTTGTAGCATCTTATCTAAATTTATACCGCCCAATCTGTTGGATATATGCGATTTAGTTATGTTTCTATAAGTTTGCAATAAGTCGAGTTTATTCTGGCTAAAATCAACCTCTGCGCAAATCTTTTTCAAATATTCAGTCATATTAACCATAGCATAGTCAATCCCAGAAAATTCACCATTCTCAGTCATATCAAAGGTCGGATCGCAAATATACGCCCCTTTTATTTGATAAATTGGGTCAAAAATCAGCACTTTGCAAACGCAATGAAAAGCATTGTCGAAATCAAAGCCACTCTCTTCTTTAACAATAATCGACTCCGTTACAGCAGGGATTGCGCATAACTTTAAAAGTTCGCACATAAATTTCGCACAACCGCTACAATCCATGTGCCCGCTTAATAGCCCTCCATAAATACTTTTAGACGCAACTGGGTTTGCATCCTTTTCATAATGCTGATTAGAGGCTATATCATGAACTAAAAGACATTTTTCAAAAGGTGATAACAGCCTTGTCCCAGTTCTATCTTCTACTTTCATAGAATTGATTCTTTCTGCTAAAAGAGATACAAATGCACTAACCCTAGACACATCTTCTACGCTATACCCGCCGTAGACAAAAAGGTGTTTGTTAAATTCTGTTTTAATATATTGCTCAGCCCTTGAAATTTTTAATGTTTCTCTTGGTGAAAGTAATCCGTAATATAATTCACTTGTTTTATCATTTAAAGAAGGGAGAAGAATAATATTTCTCATAGAAGTACTTTTGCAGATTTGGTTGATTCTAGACTCAGAACAAAGGTCGCGTTTTGAAACTAAAACACAATCAAAATTGCCCAATTTTTCACTTAAAGACATAGAGTCAAGATTGAAATCGGTTTCTTGATTTTCTTTCATGTAGCCCTCCTTTACAAAGATATATTATCATAAATAAAGGATTTTTTCAATATTTTATATAAAAATAGCGTAAATTTCGACAAATTTACACATATTTTATTCTTTTTAAATGAATTTTCTCTCAAAACATAATTTTGAAAAACTCACAAAAAAACATTTAACCTTGCGACAGTTAAACATCCTTTTTAAACTCAAACATTCAAACATAAAAATAGCTTGGAATATCAAAAAACAATTAAATACTTCTATGTATAGGAAACCTAGCGTTATAAATTTTTACGATATTTCCAAAACGATGAATACGCATAGTGAAGACTTAGCACAAATAGCCAAAAATTTCTTTTTTTGCAATTTGGCGCGATTGTAACCAAGTTGCTTTAATTTAGAATAAAAGACGTTGGTTAACAATTAGCCCTAAAAGAAATTCGCCACTTACTTTTTTTGTTCAACCAACAACGCTTTTGATTTTCAACGGATTAGCCCTAAAAAGTTGCCATGTGAATACACAAATATCGAGACTTCACCCCTCAAATTGTATTTACTAATTAAAAGTGAACAATCTATTTAATGTTTTACAAACTTATAAATAAAATAAATTAAAAAGATCTTCATACTCCCGTATTTTAAAGGGAATAAAATAGATTATAAAATCTTCAAAAAATTAGCAAACCCCATTTTCTACAAGTATTTTGTTTCTTATTTCGTTATATCTTTCTATGGTTTCAAACAGATATCTTTCACGACCGCGTTCATCAAGATTCATGAATTTTGTTTCATCCATCAATTTCTTGATAGGGTTATGAATATCTTGTCCACTTTTTACAAGTTCACGAACCTTTTGGTCAAACTTTTCATCATTTTTAGAAATAATTTTCACATTTGCATTTGAGTATGTATCTCTTAAATTTTTATTTATCATTCTATTTTTGGCTCTCATTGCCAAGGTTTTTAATATATCATTTTTCATGATTATTCTCCTTTATATTTTTAATTTTTTAATATTTTCTCTTGTATTTTATTGTCTTTATTTTTAGCGCTTTAAGACATTCTTATTATACTATTTTTTGTCTAAATATAAAAATGAATTTTTTTGTATTTTTGTTGTATAAAGTTGTTTTTTGTTGTTTCTTGTAGGTTTTCGTCCAGAATTTTATCGAATTTTGACAAATTATTTTTAAAAAAATTCCCCCCGCAAATTCAAAGATAAGTCTTTCATATAAAAATTAGTCTAACAAACATTCATTGCATAAAAAATATCTATCAACTTAGATAGATATTTTTATTATTTTTCATGTTCAGTCAAGAATGCTGTTTTATTCTTTTTCAACTCCGCTTTCTTGGCAAACGCTTCTTATCTCTTTTACAATTTGGTCTAATCTTGTCATGTTTATTTCATCTTTTCCGTCCACCGAAGAAACTAATCCTTCAACACTAATCACATCTGTTGCAGTTGCCTCATATTGTCCGCTTGAAATAAAAACGTCATTAAACTCACTATTGGTCGCTTTAAGAAATCCGTTTTTGTATCCTTCTGGTAGGCGCAATTCAAAAACATGACCGAAAGAATTTAAAAACTTCTTTATTTTCTCGAAGTCTATATAATCAAAATTTATATTTTCATAAACCAAATCTGGTTCTTCTTTTAAAAGTATTTGCAACAAGGATTTATACTTTTCTTCAATTGAAATTCCAAAAGTTCCTCCCATATCAATAATGCATGGTTCTTTGATTCTTTTTAAAACTTCTTCAAGAAGCATTGTTTCAAATTGCTTGACATAGACCTGATATCCTAAATGCCCAAATTTCTTTCTAAAAATCCTTGCGACACTCCCATTATAACCGAAATCTTCAAAATTTCTTATCTTTGGGAAGGCCTCTCTAACAGACAATAAAAACTTTGCTTTTTTAATTTCAAAAGGATCAGTCTCGTTATCTATAATAAAACGGTACATATCTGCGGAATGTAAAAACCTCATAGTGTCAAGATGAATAACCTTCATCCCAGTCGCGCATTCAAGAGCACAAGAGATGAGAGTCTTGCCACTTCCTATGGGGCCATTCAAAACGATTGATTCTTTTAAAATTTGATCACGATTATATTTTGCTGACTTTTTATTAACTACTTCTTTTGTGGTTGTAGACATCGATTTCTCCATTAGTTATTAAATTATAACTTATTTTTAGCCAAAAATCATTTGATTTGACTCTTAATTTATTATAGCACAATCTTTAAGCAATTTCAAGATATAATATAATCAGCATTTAGCCTTTAATTTCAATCATTTGGTTATATTTATATAACCTACAAAATCTAAATATTAATTAATTTAATGAATATTGGTTCATTCAATTTTATTAAAATTCTTGACTTAAAATCTCAAAGTAGGCTTGTGGATGATTGCAAACAGGACAAACCTCAGGGGCTTTTTCTCCAACATAGATGTGTCCACAGTTTCTACAAATCCAAACCTTTTTGTCTGTCTTATTGAATACTTTACCCTCTCTAACAAGTTCTGCCAGTTTTCTATATCTTTCCTCGTGTCTCTTTTCTATTTCTCCAACCGCTTTAAATTTATACGCCAATTCATCAAAACCTTCTTCTTTGGCTTCGCGAGACATTCTCTCATACATCTCAGTCCATTCACCATGTTCACCACTAGCAGCATCAAGCAAATTTACCAAGGTGTTTGGGACTGTCCCATCATGGAGAGCTTTAAACCATAATTTAGCATGTTCTTTTTCATTATTTGCTGTTTCTTCAAATATAGCGCTTATTTGTTCATAACCCTCTTTTTTTGCTTTTGACGCATAAAAAGTATATTTATTTCTAGCTTGACTTTCTCCTGCGAATGCTTCTAATAAATTCTTTTCAGTTTTTGTGCCTTTAAGTTCTTTCATTTTAATACTCCTCTTTATGTATTAGGAAATGATTTACACTCCCTTGTTCATAGTATACCAAAATGAATATTTTATGGCAATAAAATTTATACAATTCAATTTGTAAGATTATTCGCATAATGTTAGCCAAACTTTAATGTTAAAACCTCCAAAATTATCAAAAACAGATATAGCCAGATACTAAATTAATTATCCTTAGTTTTATATTAGCGGAAGTTGTCGGCGAACAGCCCGTAGGGTTACTTGCTAGCAACTGATGATAATCCGAATTGGAAGCGCAAAGGTGTTGCTTTGCAGGTGCGTAGCACAAATTTTAAACGAGTTTAAAATTTACTTCCTATATTTTATATTAGCGGAAGTTTTGTCTGAATGCACCGAAGGTATATTCAAGCAAAACTGATGTTATTC
>CAKVMD010000018.1 GCA_934771475.1 uncultured Clostridia bacterium | reverse complement strand
TAGTAATAGCAATCGCTGTAATGGCGATTGCTATTACTATCAACGAAATTGAAAATATGACACTTAATTTCTTTTTCACGACATAATTTTATCACAATTCGACATAAAAACAAATACTTTGACGCAATTTTGTCATAATTTTATTATAATTTTTATCCACAGCGAGCCTATTTGGTGTTTTTACCACAAATTTACTTATATTTTCCTTTTGAAACCTCATCAAAAATGCCCGCAATATATGCTTTGCATTCGTGTTCTTTATCCAAAAGTTCCCAAACCGCATTTTGCTCTTTCGTTGTGTCAGGAATGTTTAGCCAATACTTAACATACCCATTTCTTCCAAACTTACCTTGCACAAATTGATATACGCTGTCTATCCTTTGCTGTCTTGACCAAGATTTCGGGTCATTTTTTAGTCCAAATTTAATAGGCCTTGAAAAAACAAGATACAAAGTATTGCTACGGTCGGCATCAGCCACAATCTTCCCGTATATGTTTCTTGGCTCGCGCCCAGTGTGAGAAGAATGGTCTTCAACAGCCATAGCAATCTGCTCAATAATATCATTGCTGTAATACTTTCTCAACATTTTATCTTCACGAACAATTTTGCCAGATGAAACGGCGTGTTCTTCTCTTCCATGTATCATTCCAATATCATGGTAAGCACCAACAATATATGCAATGTCCACATCGACACGTTGCCCTTCTTCATTCAGCAATTTTGCGTATTTGGTGCAATTTTTAGTAACATTATTATAATGGTTTATATTATGTCCCTTGTCAAATGTTCTATATTTTGACTTGATTTCTTTTTCAATATAGTTTTTTAATTCTTTATCCATAAAATTTCCCTCCCACTTGCACTTATTAGACATCATTGTCGCATATCATAATTTTAGCAAGCACAATATATATTTTGATTATAACACATTTTTTTGCAAAGGCAAAACAATGATTAGTTGCACTTTTAAAAATAAGAGGAATAATTTAATTCATTTACATAAAAATTTTAATGGCTCAAAACTTTAATCCGTTATTTACACAATCTTATACCAAGATTTGATTTTATATAAAATAATCAACTAAAAATAAAAAAAGACTTAACAAATGTGTGTTTTTGTGTTATAATAAACTTATGGATAAATACGATAAAAGTTATGAAATTTTAAGTCAATCTTACGACCAATTCTACACACCAGCGCAAGATGCAAAATCTTTTGAGTTTTTGACTGGGGAAATCAGTGATGTGGTTTTTTCATGCCCACACGCAGTATCACAATTAAGAGAAGGAAAAGAAAAATGGGCTGATATCAACACCGGGCCATTGGGACTGGCTTTGCATTATCTTGGCTACTCTGTAATGATAAAAACTAAGAATTGTAACGATGATGCAAATTACGACATGAAGTCTCCATATAAGGACTATCTAAGTGAATATGTAAAGAAAAACAATATTAAATATTTAATAGATTTGCACGGGATGAGTAAAAAAAGAAATATTTTAATTTCTCTTGGCACTTCATTCGGGGCTCATTCAGATAAATCTCTCGAGCTTACCAACCAATTTATTAAAATTGCTAATAAAAATGGATTAAACACCGAGCAGATTGGCATAGACTTTCCTTTCTCTGGGGCACTAAGAACTGTGTCCGCACACATAAATAGAAAGAACAAAATCGAAACTCTTCAAGTCGAGATTAATAGTCGTATCTATGAAGATAAAGACCTTACAATAAAGTTGATTAAAACCTTGGATGAATATGCAAGACTTGCAAGAAATATTAAGACTTTTGTCGCACCTAAGTTAATCACAAAAAAGGTATACGAAAATGATTTGCTATTCAGCAACGATAGCAGTGAAGAGATATTTAAATCTATCAATCTTAACAGCCCAATATTAATCACTGCTCCCCATTCCTGCGCAATGATTAAAGAAGGAAAGGAATGTTATAGAGAAACATTTTCTGGCGCGATTGTTAAGACCTTATCTGATAGTTTTAAGTTGAGTTGCTGTTATAAAGTCAAACCTACAACTTATGACTCTAACGAAGAGTATATAAATACCGTCAATCAATTCGTGAAAGACAACAAAATAAAACTTGTTTTGGAATTTCACATTATGAACCCTAAGCGTTACGAAGACATTTCTATCGTAACAAACCAAGGTTATTCAATCGACCACAATATCGAGTTAATATCAATTCTGTTAAAGTCGTTTATTTTAAACAAATTTGATAAAGTTAGCCTAGATTATCCATTTAACGCTTTTAATTTAAATTCTTCGGTCGCAAGTATTTATAAAAACACAGGCGTCCCAGCCTTGCAGATAATCTTTAATCAAAGACTGTTCAAAAACAAACGAAGCGTAAAACAATTATTAAACGCAGTAACCGAAATTATTAAGAAATTAAATTATTTCGTTTAACAAAACCTATCACTTTCGGCTATAAGATTAAAACCATCAAAAAGCCCACTAGAAACAAAAATTCTAGTGGGCTTTTTAAACATGAAGACAACATGACCGAAGAGTGTGATTTCTTTTTTGCCAAGCACTCTCTCGTATTATCAAAATTTGACTTTCAACAAAAACTATTCAAAAAACATATTGAAATATCTAATATTATTAATTAAAGATTTATCAAAAAGAAAATTTTCTTAAAATAGACGAAATTTTTTAATTTTTCAACAATTTGACGCAAAAATTTACTTTTTAAGTTTTTCCCAACTAAATTCATCTCTTCCAAAATGTCCATAACAAGCGGTTTGTTTATATATTGGGTTTAGTAATCCAAGTTCTTTAATCATATTGGAAAGGCTAAAATCAAAATTTTCTTTGACATATTTATAAATCTCGGGAAGAGGTTTCTTTTCTGTTCCAAAAGTATCAATATTGATTGCAACCGGCTTTGACAATCCTATTCCATAGGCAACTTCAATTTCGCACCTATCAGCAAAGTTTCGGGCAACAATATTTTTTGCCACGAATCTTGCATAATAAGCACCAGACCTATCAACTTTGGTTGCATTTTTACTTGAAAAACAACCGCCACCCACTTTGGCTAACCCACCATAAGTATCAACGACAATTTTTCGCCCGACACAACCCGAATCTCCAAAAGAGCCCCAAATTGTAAATTTACCACTCGGATTAATTATATATTGAGTATCATTTGTAAATTCTTTGTACTCTTTCAAAACCTTATCTAAAACATTTTCTTTGATAATTTGCTGAATATCCTTGTGTTGCAACCCTTTATCATGCGAAACCGAAATGAGAACTGTTGAAATTTTCTTAGGCAAATCGTTATTATACTCAACCGACACTTGACTTTTCGCGTCTGCAAAGAAGTCGTTTCGGGTTCTCCTGAACGCCTCATATTGTCTCATTATTTTGTGCGCTATTAAAATAGGCAAAGGCATATATTCTTTTGTTTCGTTTGTTGCATATCCATAAACAATACCTTGGTCGTTTGCCCCTAGTTCCTTTTTAACCACCGCTTGGTTAATGTCGGGACTTTGCTCGCTAATTTCTTTAATAATTTTGAATTCATTCTTGTAGCCGATGTCTTTCAAGATATCTCTTGCTATGTTATCATAATCAATTTTCGCTTTTGTCGTTGCTTCACCATAAATAAACAACTTGTCATTTTTTATGGCACATTCAACTGCCATTTGCGAACTTGGATCCTGCCTTAATGCCTCATCCAAAAAGGCATCTGCGATAAAATCACAAGTTTTGTCTGGATGCCCAATGTTCACGCTTTCGCTTGTTAAAATCTTTTTCATATCATTCCGTCCTTTATTTTTAGTTTTCCATAAAGTTTTAAAAATTCCCTAATTTGCGGTGGCATTCTTGCGCACCTAAAAATGTCCGCGTTCAAAAGGCCTTTGGAATCTAAAAAAAATCCCATCGTTTCCGATAGGATTGAAATTCAACATAGTTCCCATCGGTCAGCCATTAGCACCTTACTAATATGCAGGTTGCTGTGTGGTCATTGGGGCTGTCCCTCGCACACTCTTTATGGATATTATATATATTATACGCTTTAAACAATTTTGTCAATTAAATTTTGGAAAAATCTAAACATTCCCAGAATGAAAAAACATTTACTAAAAATCTTTTGCTCCATTTTGCGCTCGATTAAAGGCTACTTGCTTGAAATTGATTATCTTAATCGTTTTGAGATTGTCCAGCGCCAAAAAATTGTACAATTTGTTACAATCGCGCCTTTTAAATTTTTGTACTTAAAAAAATCGCCGAACCTTTGTTTCCCCAAACTATTCAGCGATTGTAGATTGCCATAAAAAGATTTTTCTTACAGCAAACTTTTGGTGCTCCCAGAAGGACTCGAACCCTCGATAAACGTTCCGAAGACGTTTGTGATATCCACTTCACTATGGGAGCAAAAAATATTAAATTGAAAGATTATTGTTGTAGCATGAAAGGAACGTTTATCGTCCTAGGGTTCCTTAAAATGTGTAAACATTTTAGGGTGAGCGAGCCTTTGACTGCCCGTGCGCAGTTTTTGGCTTGAAAAGTCAAAACAAGCTTTAAGTCATAAGGTGAGCTAGTTCCGAAGACGTTTGTGATATCCACTTCACTATGGGAGCAAAAAATATTAAATTGAAAGATTATTGTTGTAGCATGAAAGGAACGTTTATCGTCCTAGGGTTCCTTAAAATGTGTAAACATTTTAGGGTGAGCGAGCCTTTGACTGTCCGACAAACCCTTATGTCAATCTCAAAATTCTTGCTTTGCAATCTAATTATAATTCAAATATGTTTTGAATGCAACAAATTTTACTTTTCTAAATCACAAAAGTTGTCAAAAAATCATAAATAAACACAGAAGAGGGCTGTATGGAATATAATGATGAGCAAGTTTTAAATTGTTCCACTTATGAGATTATGGCGCGCGCCTACGCAGAAGCAATGAAAGAAAAAGGGTTCATGTTTGTGCAAGTGGACAACGAAAAAAATCGGGCACTGATAGACGACACTTTTGATACATTATCAAAAATCAAAAGTTGCCTTTTCTTTTTAGGCGGATTTTTGCGCACAAGCAAAATGTACTCTCTAAATGAGCGTCAAATCAAAAAATTAGAAGTCATATTTGACTGTGAAATCGCGCACAACAAGTACTCTTTTAAACCTGACAAAACCGCCACCTTGCTTGAATTTATCGGTCATGAAGCTCATTTAATAAAAAACTTGATTGCGCTTTCTTCACAATCAAGTTTTGAGCATGACATAATCAAAATAATCAATGAAAGGCTAACTCTGCTACAAGATATCTTCTCTGCCAATTAAGATTTCATTATATTGATTGTTTTTTCAGTTGCACTATCAATCATGTTTCGAAGGTTATAAAAATCTTCTTTGGTGTAAGGCTTATTTTCATCCTCCTCAGTCGCTAGGTCAAGTGGAAAAGCACTAAGATAATCTCTTGCAAGAACCTTACAGAGATTTTTGCCTATAACATACAAAGCATTATAGTCTGTTATATCATTTTTATATGCAATAGTTTCATAATCTTCGCTATCCATAATGTTTGTACAAGCATAACCAATCAAAAATTGCAATTTTTCAATAGCAAATTCATTGCCTCTTGATGCGGCAGCGACCTCCCAGCGGATATATTTCATATAATCTTCATCTAAAAGGTCTGGCATACCCGACTTATAGAAATACGCAACAACATCCATAGCAATAGGGTCTTCGTTTGCCGCCATAAATTTTACAGCTTGAAACATTGAAGAAAAGCTCTTTGGCATTTTTTCAGCGCAATCATATAATTCCTTACGATAAGTAGTGAAAGTATCAAACGCGACTTGATATTCAACAAATGGTGGGCGTTTTCTTATTCTTTCCATATTAATTCCCCTCTTTATGAGTTTAGTATAGCATAATTTTATCTTTTTACAAAAGGTTTTATCATTTTTTCTCCATTACAATAAGCGCTTCATATTCGCCAGTGCAGGCAAACATATCAAATAATAATGCTTTTGTAACTTTAAAATCAGGCATTCTGAGTACATCACGAACCATTGTTGCGCTGTCGCATGAAACGTAAATCACCCTTTTTGCCCCACAATTATTTATGGCTTGGCACACTCTTTTGTCCATTCCCGCCTTTGGTGGGTCAACAACCACGCAATCAAAGTTCTCATGAATCCTGCCGAGTACCTCAGCGCAATCCCCATGCATATTGAGAAGCCCTTTTAAATTGTTTTTCTCTTTGAATTTTTCGGCATCCTCGTGCTCACTCAGTCCAAGTTCAATTCCAATAACGCGTTTGCACTTTTTCAAAAGTATTCCACTTAAAACGCCCGCGCCACTATAACAATTAAGTGCATTCTCTCCACGCGTTTCCTTTAAAACACTTTCATAAAGAATAGGCATAACGAAATTGTTGACTTGGTGAAATGATGTTGGCTTAAAAGTGCAATCAAGTCCACCTTCTTTAACCTCAATTTCTTCAAGACCTAAAACGTGCCTTGTAAAGCCTTTGTAAGTTTCAAAGATGCCACACTTTTTGCCAATGAGCAAATAAAGTCCCTGAAATTCCACTTTTTTATCTATCTTTTTATAAAAGTTGACCAAAACTTGTCCATTTTCTTCTCTAATTACAATTTCACTGAAAGTCGCAAATAAATTTTTGCCACTGATAAAGTTTTTGACAACTGAAATGACATCGTTAATTTTGTCTGTTACTAACTGACAAGAATTAATATCAATCACCTTGTCGCTACCGCGATATTTAAGTCCGATTTTGCCATCTTGCACAAAAAGTTTAATTTTATTGCGGTACGCATACCTTTGAGTGCTTGGAAAAACATTTATCTCCCCATCGTAACCTACCTTTTTAAGATGTGATGCGAAAAGTTCTTTTTTTACTTTTAGTTCATTTTCATAACTCATGTGTTGATAGGCACAACCTCCGCATCGACCAAAATATGGACAAGGCGGAGTTTGTCTTAAAGGGCTGGGCGATACAACTTTGCTTAGTTTTCCTTTGCAAAAAGATGAGGTTTCCTGCTCTAAATACAATTCCACCTCTTCGCCTTCTATTACAAAAGGAAGGAAAGTTACCTTTCCCTCTACTCTACAAACGCCCTCACCATCATAGCCATAACCTGTTACAAGTGAAGTTACTTTTTTATTTTTCATAAAATCCTGCCAATTTGTTTTCAATGTATGAAAGCAATTTATCTTTGCCATAACCACTTTCACTACTTGTTGGAATGATTGCATCTGCTCTTAAATTTAGAGATTTCGCAAGAACCCCAACCGCTTGGCGAACCTTTGTCTTTGCGATTTTGTCCGCCTTGGTTGCAATAATCATAAAAGGCAATCCATAATAAACCAAAAAGTTTATCATTTGTTTGTCTTGATTTGTTGGCTCATGCCTAATATCTAAAAGAACAAATGTTGTCAAAAGTTGAGGAGATAATTGAAGATACTGCCCCATAAGTGATGACCAAACATCGAGGTGGCTTTTCTCTACTTTTGCAAAACCATATCCCGGCAAATCAACAAAACGGAATTGGTTGTTTACATCAAAGTAATTTACCATGCGCGTTTTGCCCGGTGTTCCAGAAGTTTTTGCCAGTCCTTTAACTCCCGTGAGCATATTGATTAAAGAACTTTTCCCGACATTACTTCTGCCAACAAAAGCAAACTCAGGAACGCCATCATTCAAAAGATTATTTGCGTCTACGACGCTTGTTTTATAACTTGCATTAATAATTTTCATATCAGTAGTTTAACATAATTGCATTAAAAACACAATCAAATAAACAAAAAAAACTATTCCCCGCATTGTTCACTTTAAAGTTGTTGCCTCAAAATATCGCAAAGAAGTAAAATTCCTAAATTTATTCTCCCCAATAATTGAAGATAAAAAAAGCCTCACTCGCATAAGCCTATGATTGGCTTACTATGAGTAAGACTTTTAATAAATAAATTAATTACGCTTTTTTGAAAGAGAATGTAATCTTAACAAAATCGTCATCAGTTAATTCGCTTCCTCTTGCACTAACGATTAAGTCAATAAGTTCTTTTACTGTGGTTACCCCATTCAAAGTGATATCAAGGTCTTCTGGGGTTGCAAGTTCATTCAAAGTTACCAAAACATTGTCAGCATCATAAATAACTTCGCTATTGTTTCCATCTTTAATAATGAATTTACTATATTTGCCAAACAAACTTGCGTAATAGTCGTCTGCAAGGTCTGCACCATTTTCAGTGTCGTTAAACGCAAATGTGCATCTCAAATCTGAGAGTTGAGTTTCGTTGCCATTTTCGTCAACACCGTAAACTATATTAGTTGTTCCATATTGAGCATAAAGTTGGAAACTGAAAGTATTGTAAAGGCATTCCCAAACTGCGGTAGCATCTATTGAATAAGTTTCACTAGCAAGAAGTACAGTTTCAAGGCTAGAACCACCAAAAGTATAATCTGTTCCCTCAGCGTTCACTTCGTATAAGTTACCATTATATTCAAGCCCTTTAAATCTATAACCCTCGCGCGCACTTGCTTTGCTATAAGCGCCAAATGTTCCGACTACATTGCCAAGTTCATCTACTTCGCGAGAATAGTAAATGGTTTCTTTCTCAGAAGAGTTCTTTTTGTATTGAACATTGATTTGATATGGAACATAATGCTTGATTGCTGTCAAAACGCGGTCATGGTCGAGGTTGAAAGTATAAGATTTTTCAGTACTTACTGCTTGTTTTCCTTGCGCTTCACTTTCATTTCCTTCAAACCAGCCATTGAATGTAAAACCAGTTCCTTCCCAAGTTACTGTAACGGCAGTACCTTTCTTAACTGTGATTTTATTTGAAGTTTGCTCTTTATTATCCACAAATATTGCTACCTTTGATGTTGTAGCGTCAATAACACTGTTTCCGCCATCAAAAATAGAAAGGGTAACAGACTTATTTCCAGCGACAGACAATGCCACTCCTAAAATAATAAGTGGAACAAGTACCGCAAATGCGCATATAGATAAAATTCTAACTAATTTCTTGGACATATTTCCCTCCATTATTACTGATATTATAGCACAACAAGAATTATATTTCAATAGCATAATCAAAAATTTTTGCGCTAGAAAGCAAAAATAATTGACAATTTTGCCTTAACGCAATAATATATCATTTAGTTTTTGCAAAAATTAATAAAACATATCAAAAAAAGTAAAAAAAATGCTACAAATATGTTGACAAAAACGCCCAAATGTGGTAATCTTTAAGAGCATTCGGGGGATTAGCTCAGCTGGCTAGAGCGCCTGCCTTGCAAGCAGGAGGTCATCGGTTCGATTCCGATATTCTCCACCAGTAGTGCATGAAGCGGTATTAAATAGTCATATTTAGTATCGCTTTTTTGTTGTGTTTTTTAGTTTGCATCAAAAGTTTAGTTAAAAATCTAGTCAAATTGTGGGTATAAATTCCCGTATAATTTTAGCAATTCCTCATGTAAAAAATCCCCAATTTTAAAGTCGAGAATCTAAAAAAGGAATATGGCTTTTCACATTGCAAATAACTTCTTCTCGCTTTTGTGTTTCTCTAATGGTTTAAATAAAGTCTATGCAAAGAAGAGTTTTTCGTAATGAAAGAACACCCTCTTCGAGCGCGAAATGCTTTTCTTATAAAAAAAGATGGGCTATCCCACCTTTAATTAAAAAAAGTTTTGATCAAATGAGTCCGTATCATCTATATCCTCAGAGACATCCTCCCCATCAGTATGCTCGCTTTTCCCAGTCGCTTCATTTATTGAAGATTCGCAGAAACATATATAATCAAGAGCATCTTCCACATCTGATTTGGAAACGCCGATTTTGTATGTTAAATAGTATCCTTGTTTTTCGCTAATCGTTCTGCTCTCATCCGCCAAACATATCTTATATGCTATAACATCACAAGCGACACCAATATTTTCAAGAGCACATTCACTTATCATATATCTGTCAAGAATATCATGCTTAAATCCAATTATAAATTTTGCCACTTTTTCAGCAAATTCTTTATCGTCTTTACTTGTTTCTTCAAGGGTTTTCATCGCTTGTATCATTTCAAGTATATTCTTTTTTGAGTTTATAAATTTTTGCGCTTTTGACTCTCTTACAACCAAACTTAGTATTTTTTCAAAGAACATTTTAGGGTCTTGATGATTAGTTAAATATCTTACAATGCACTTAGTCGCAATATCAAACTCCCATCTTTCTTTATCTATACTTTTTAATTTTTCAACTTCTGTTTTCAACTCTTTTTCAATAAGATTAATTGAGCGCTTTAACGATTTATAATTCTGCTCTTTCATTTTTCCCTCGCATTAAGTGAAATTTTAGCATAATCCCGTCTCTTTGTCAATAGCAACACATGAAACTCTATATGGTTAAAACAAAAAACGACAACTTGAAATCTAGTTCAAATTGTCGTCAATTTATGCTTTTACATTATTAAAAGTTATTGGCAAACGCCCCTAATTAGTTTTTGTCAATCAACATTAACTTTCATTTATCAAAGTTGATTAGATTTTGATATTACGATAATCAAGATTAAAATAAAGATTTCTCTTATTTAAACTCTTTCAGAGTCATCAATCTCAGCGTTTTTGCCTTTAAAAATAGATTTAATTTTCAATGCAAACTTTTTAAGAGCCAATGAAAGTTTAAATTTACCACTATTTTTAAGTTGTTCTTCAAGTTCTTGAATGCGTTTGTTTAAATCTTGAACCTCGTATCCATGAGCCTCCCTTGAAAGAGTTTCCCTTAAAGTAATAAATTCAACTTCGCTTTGAAGTCTAGCGTTTTGCTCAGTTAACTCACGAATTTGGTCTTGATATTGTGCACTTTCGCTTTCTGTGCGGTCAGCCATTTTCTTGGCTTTAACTTCGCGTTCTGTTACTTGTGCTTGCATAGCAAAAACCTGACCACGAAGTCCATTGTTTTCCTCTCTTAAAGATTCAATTTGTTGTCTTTGTCTCTTGATGAGTTCGCCTTGTCCATGAACTGTTCTTAATCTTACCAAATCAGAAAGTTGGCTGTCAGTAGATTGGTTTAAGATATTTGAAAGAATATACGCAATATTTTCATCTCTATTTTCACCATTTGCCTCGTTTGCGCTTGTAACTTTCTCTGCAATAACAGAAAGTTCCTTTTGACAAGAATTTTTCTCCTCAATAAGTCTTTTAATCAGACTTGTGGTTCTAACATTCTTTGCCTCTTCCCCATACTCTTCAACAAGAATATCTCTAATCTTTGAAAGTCTTGCAGCAAGGACATGGCACTTTTGTGCATATCTTTCAACTGATTTATCTTTTTCTTCAAGTGCGCCAGCAAGCATAGACGCTTTATCTGCAAGTTCTTTTGCTGACATGAGCTTCGGCATATAGTCAGGGGTTCTCCAAATATAGTAGTGTCCGGTTTCATTGCCTGTACTGTCGATTTCCGAATGGATAATGCCTGCCTCGTATTCAGCCGTCTTATAAGCAGCTGCTGTTGCTACTTTTTCCGGTGTTGTCCAGTCTATATCTTTATATATAGAGTAAGGTCTGAGATCAGGGAGATCCGTCTGCCAGTTTCGAGGGTCACCATTTTCGGCTGCTCCTTCATACAAGTGCTTACCTGTTACAGATTTTGCTTCTTGGTATGCTGCATACATTTCGTCAATCAGCCCATACGCAAACATCGGAACACACGGTGTTATTTTTAAGAAGAATACTCTATTATTGCTTTCGGAAACAATTTGAACATATGGATTTGCGCCTTTGTATCGCTCAATAGCATCGTTTAAAATAGGCGCTGTATCCGTTGCAGAACAGTATGTAAGCGTATCTGCATGGGTATAAACACGAGGCGCCCTTGTAC
>CAKVMD010000017.1 GCA_934771475.1 uncultured Clostridia bacterium | reverse complement strand
TTGCCTTACTCGCGCTTGCTTTTGCGAGGGCAAGTTCTTGTTTCAAAGCCTCTTGGTCTCCGAGCGCTTCTTGCAAGTCTACAATCTTGGATGTAAGGTCTTCGTTTTTCTTTTCTTGCGCAATAACATATTGCGCATGTTCATCTTTTAAACGATTGTTTTCAATTCCAAAATATGTTGCAGTGCCTGCTCCGCCTAAAATCAAGGCAGAGGATAGTCCTGCGAAAATTTTTGTTGATGTTTTCATATTTTTCTCCTTTTATTTACTCGCTTCTGCGACATAAAAATTTACAGCGTATGTATCACTTTCCGTTAAATCTTTTAACAACCAAATGCACCCAGCGCCTTCGTAATACTCAACGCGTACACTTGAAACAACATGCATTACGTCATCGAGTTTATAACGATTGTCTATGTTATATGTAAATGTTGCCGAGCGGTTAGTATTAGTTAAAGTGATGCTATCCGTTGAAAAAGATATATAACCTGTTTCATCGGCATCACTCAAATACAAACACAATGTAAATTCATCAGATGGAGTATCTGTTGCAGAGCCTCCAAGTTTTGCGATTTTCGCTTCTAACTCGGCAATTTTGGCATTTTTTTCTTCAATCGAAATCATGTTGTCGGCAATTATTTTTTGTTTTTCTTCCATGAGTTGTTTTAACTGCTTTTCAAGTGTTTCGATTTTATCTTGTTGTTGGGCTATTGTTTGAGTTTGTTGGTTTTCTTCTTTATGATATTTAATGCCATATACAAGACCACAAATTGAACCTACAAACAATACTAAAACAACAATTAAACCCACTATTCTTTTGAACATTTTTTGCCTCCTAACAATTCAAGTGGGGCAGTTATCAGCCACCACAAGCCTTTAAATATGTATTTAATTATTGTGAATAAAACATTAAACAAAGAAATTAAGATTGAGGGGAACGCTATAAACAAACCAATAAGAAAGGCAAGAAGCAGAATACTCCACCAATGAATTTTAATTTTTGTATTATTATCATTAATCGGTTCATCACTTCCGGTTTGCATATTATCTACAACACCTAAATCATAAACATTCCCATCAGTTTCAAATTTAAGTCTTAAAATCGAAACATCTCCAACGAGAGTCCTTAAACAAGTATAGCCACTTTCCATATAAGAGGTTTCAGTAAAACGTAAAACCCATTGCTTGTTAATTAAATTCTCTTCTTGCGCAGGAGTGATTTTCATTTCGGTTGTTACATTAAACACAGGAGACCTATAAACTTTAACATTGTTAACATTATTTAAAAATTCATCAACGCTCGATATCCTGTTCCATGAATACTCATGAGACACCCAGCCATGAGAAGTATATTTTACTTGTTGGGTATTATTAAGTTCAACATTGCAAGACTTTTTATCACCAAACTTATAATAATAATCAGGAGGGTTTACACCGATTGAAATACTTGTGTTAGGCCAACTTTCATAAGATTGAGTTGCATAATACACTTTTGCTTCCAAAAGTCTGTCAATAGGTTTATTTGTCGAAAATGCGACAAAATGACTATCACAAGTAGTATCCATAAGTAAAAAACCATCGGGATAACGAACATAACCTACATACTTATCTGTTATGTCAATAGTTTCAGTATCAAAAGTTTGATAAATAACCTTATTTTCGTAAGTTGTTGCATACCATGTCTTAGAAACAGCAAATACAACATTTGTTACCTTATTATCTCCCTCGGCTTGCTTATCTACTGTTTCATCAAAAGGACGTAAAATCGAAATTATTTCATATTGGCGCGTTTCGTCGTCTTTTACTTTAAAATCTTCAACTTTATATTTGTATAATGTATCAGCATTATTGAGCAAAGTAAGCGAATACATTTGCGGTTTAAGTTCAGCTGTAACAGACATATTCAAATATGAAGCCTTAAAATTTTTGCTTTGACATGGCTGATAAACATATACAAACAATTCCTTGTTTACGCTTTCAGCAACTTGTATTACTGAAAGAGAGTAATCATCCTCTTTAAAAGGGTAGTTTTCCACATTAAAAGAAGAGTCTTTTCTCAAATCGTTTAAAACATTTGAATATGCAGTTTCAGCAAATGTAGTTGTAAAAGCGAAGTTTGAAAAGCAAGGAAAAATTGCTAACACAAGCAAAATTAAGATTTGCCAATTAAAATGTATTTTTTGTTTTTGCATAAATTTCCCTTTTAAAGAGGATGTTTTTCCTCTTCTCGACTTTTAAATAAAAATAAGAGAGTAGGGGTTTCCTACCCCCTTATTTGTTTAATTAGGCAATCATTGCCAATCTTGAAAATGTAATAGCAGCGGTTGTTGTCCCCTCTGGGTTTGTTACAACGTCTTCCACAACATCTTTTGTTTTTTCAACATATTGAAGTTGCTTTGTACAAATTGCATAAACAAGAACACCTACGCAAGCCAACACTAAAAGAGTGATAATAGCGATTGTCCATCTCATGCTCGTAATTTTACTTGACATAATTCCCTCCAAATAGATTTGTTCTTGTTCGTGCCGACTTTTGCTTTTATTGCCTACCTAGGCGCGGATAATTTATAACTCAATAACTCTATATTTTGTTTTTGAACACTTTAATCTATCAATTTGACCTTTTAACTCGTTATAATTACATTTAATTAAATGTGCTTTTGTTTCAATTAAAAATTCTTTCATGAGAGCCTCACATTTCTACCGTATGAATTTTGTAAGGCAACCCCAAAGACTTAAATGCAAGAGCCTTGTTAATTGCAGAGATTAAAGTTTCATGCAAATAAATGTTGTTGTTTGTTTCTACTATGTATTTTTTCATAAACCCTCCTTTAAAATAGTAAATATTTACTATCTACGCATAGTATATAATAAGTAATTACTAAAAGTCAACAAAAAATAGTATATTTTTACTAAAAAAATAATTTTTTTTTAAAAATATTGAATTTTGCGAAAAATTTGACTAGAATACTGCTAAGGAGGAGACTATGAAACTAAGAGAAATAAGAGCAAAATATAATCTTAATCAAACAGAAATAGCGAAAATCACAGGTTTGTCCCAAAAGAGCATTTCTAATTATGAAAATAATCAAACTTATCCCAATGTCGAAGCGTTGGTAAAACTTGCCGATTATTTTCATGTATCAGTAGACGAACTAATAGGGCATGAAGTGCCATACACTTTGAATAGAGTGCAATTCAGCGAAAAACAACTTGAAGTGATTGAAAGTATAAAAGACTTAACCGATGAAGATTGTAGATATTTGCTAGCAAGTATTTCGGCTATAAAAGTTGCAAACCAAGAAAAAGAAAATCTAATAAATAAATACAAACATTAAGGAGTAACAAATGATATATTTTTATATTTTAGGCATCTTGGGCTCTTTTGCTTTTACTTTATGCATTCCATCGTTTTGGTGGAGTGTAACATGGCAAGATATTTTTACAATTCTTTTTTCGACAGACGAACAAATACAAAATTATGTAAGATTTACGCAAATAACAGAAGCGCTAGGTTTAACCAAAACGAATTTACGCTCATGGGCTTTTGAATGGTTGCTTATTTCTGTCGGGATAGGGCTAGCATTGATTTTATTTTTTACTATTATGTATTGCCTTTTAAGAAAGAAAAAACCAGCAGTAACAGCCACTACAAACAAAACAAACAAACAAGATGACCCACGTTATCAAATGTTTAATAAAACTAAGGAGAATAAAGAAAATGAACCACGTAATTGAATATATAAAAACAACATGAAGAAATCATAGAAATTTTAAGCAAATTGAAAATTGTTGAAAAAGAAATAGCAATTTTCTTAAAAACTTATCAAGATATGCAAAAGCCTTTTCTATTAATTGACAACACAAAATCAAAAGCAAATCAAGAAAAGTCTATTCCAGAAGAAGGAGTAGACACAATGAAAAAAAATTGTTATAAAAGAACAGACGGACGATGGCAATATTCAAAGCAACTCAACGGGTTACAATATTATGCAATCGCAAACACATATAGAGAACTTTTGGATAAAATCAAAAATATAAAACCAAAGCAAATAAGAAACATAAAAAAAGTCAAGACCACAAACTTGACTTTTATTCAATACTTTCAATTCTATATTGACAACTATGTTAAAACAGATAAAAAGAGAGTAAAAACTATTGATGTTTGGCAAAACATTTTAAATAAGCACTTAAAAGAAAATCTTTTTAGAATCAGCCTTGAAAAATTGACAAGTGAAGATATTCAAAAAGCAATTAATAAAATCGATAAAGAAAGAACAAGAGAACTTGCATTTCAAAAAGTCGTCAAAGTATTGCAAAAGGCATATATCACGGGAAAAATCAAAAAAGATATAACACTAGGACTTGACAAACCAACGAGAGAAAACAAAAAAGAACGACTACCTTTAACCCCAGAAGAGCAAAAAGCATTACTTGAAAAAGTTAAAGGAACACAAATATACTCTTTTGTTATGTTTTCACTAATTGTTGGCAGTAGAAGAGAAGAAACCCTCAAATTCAATCTTGAAACCGATTTAAACGAACAAAAAGGAATCATACATATCAAAGGAACTAAAACAAAAAATGCGGATAGAAATATTTATGTGACAAAGGAATTTATAGATTTTTTAAGAAAAAACATGAAATCGAACACTTTTGGCATGAAGGCAAATTTTGTTACAAAGCAAATGGTAGCCATTTTTAGAGAATTGAATATAAAAAATTGCTTGCATGGACTGAGGCACACATGCTCGGCAAATCTTTACTTTTTGGGGGCAAAGGATAAATACAGACAAATGCAACTGGGACATAGTAGCATAGTTACAACAAATAATATTTACACAAACATAAAGGAAAACATAGAACCCGCCTCTTTGCGAAAGATTTACGGGGATTTATATCCTAAATTTGACTAAACTTTTGACTAAACTTTTGTTACAAACCCAAACACAAGCAATAAAAAAGACACTAGATATTGTGTTTTCTAGTGTCTTCCACATACTACTGGTGGACTGTCGGGGGCTCGAACCCCGGACCCCCTGATTAAGAGTCAGATGCTCTACCAACTGAGCTAACAGTCCATTATAGGTTTCCAAGTTTAGCGCACAAAATGTCCTTTCTAAACTGGTTACAAGTGGAATTATACAACATTATTCTTTGTTTGTCAACAATTTTCAATAGAAATTGTATAATTTGATAATTGATTATCTTTCACTTAATTATTGCATAATCTGCGGGGAGTGTTAAAAATATAGTATTAGTAAAAGGGCGCAAAAAATATGGGGCGATGCTCCTAAAAGTATAATGTAAGAAAAGTATCATGAAAGAATTATTTTTTATTCTTCTTCAATATCGCTAGGCAAAGGAATTTCTCCAAAACTTCTCTCAAACTCATTTACATGCTTTTTAAGAATGAATTCAATTTCGCGATTTTTTGTTCTACCTTCAAAATCGGCGATATAGCCTAGTTTGTACAAAAGTTCGGCTGAGACTCTCAAAGTATATCTTGGAAACTCCTTTTTCATAAAACCTCCAAAAGAATGATTTTTAATATATTAAGCACAAAATCAATGCAAAATATGCTAAAATGCGTCAAAATTGCGTCAAATATATAGAAAAATATCGAATTTTGTCTTAATTATCTAAAACTTTTAAAACATTTTGAAAAATTTTGCAAAATATTGTAAAAATAAAGCAAAATCGTTTGCGAAAAAATTTTCTTTGAGTATAATAGAGGATGTTACGACTAAGATTGCGAATAAATTTTCAGATTAGGCAGGCAATCTTAAAAGTAAATTGTTATGCGTAAAAAGGGTGTCGTGCTATTTAAACGATAGTATCTTTGACATGGCAAAATAAAAATAGAAGGAGAGAAGAATCATGCCGTTAATTGAATTAAAAGGAAAGGAGCAAATACAAACAAATAATAGGAGGACAAACCTTTTGGACAAATACAAAGATTTGGACGATGAAGATATATTTGTTGAACAAAAATTAATTGTTTACCTTTCTTATTTAAAAATTGCACCAAACCTAAGGGGGTATGCGTGTATGAAAATTTGCGTTAAACGGCTTGTTAAAGACCCTCTTAAAAAACGAAATATGACAAACGGGTTATATAAAGAATTGAGCGAAGAATATAATATCGCTATTAATCTTATTGATAGAGCAATGAGGCATGCTCTTCTTGTAAGTTTCAAGAAAGAGGGTGTCGAAGATTTTGAAAATCGTACGGGTTATACTTTTGCGTCATCAAGACCTACACCTCGCGAGGCTGTGTGTTTGCTTGCTGAACTTGTCCGAATGGATTTAATTGCTTTTAGAGCAAGAAAAAATTTTAAAAATCTGGCATAAAATGCTTGATTTTTTTTATTATGTATGATAATATGGTTGCATAAGAGAACATGATGTTCTTTTATAATGGAGAGACCATGAAGTGTGTAAATGAAGATTTACTGAAACAGGTTCTTGACTATGTCGAAACTTATCAAATTCGTGAAGGGAAAAGCCCGACATGTCGCGATATAGCAAGAGCGCTCAAAATGAATTCGACTTCTGTTGCCCATAGGTATGTAAACTTGTTAAGTTTGCAAGGCTATTTGAGCAAAGATGACGAAGGCAAAATTGAGATTAAAGAGAATTTGGCGCCTTCTTCTTCCGTCATTGCCCCGATGGTGGGAACGGTGCGTTGTGGTGCTCCCATTTTTGCAAGCGAAAATATAGAGGAAAGTTTTAGTTTGCCGACTGAAATTTTTGGCAAAGGGAAAATCTTCCTGCTGAAAGCAGAGGGGGACAGTATGGTTGATGCCGGAATAAATGAGGGCGACATTATCGTTGTTACTCAAACTTGCCAGGCAAGTGATGGTGAAATCGTGGTTGCCCTTATTGATGACAGCGCAACCGTCAAAAGATTTTACAAAAAGGCAGACCATGTTGTGCTTCATCCGGAGAATAAAAAATATGACGATATAATTTGTCAAAATGTTACAATTTTGGGAGTCGTCAAACATCTTATTCGTAATTTTTAAATTTGGAGGCAAAATTGAAAAAGAAACTTTTTTGCCCGCACTGCCATAGATGCCTTGGAGAATGTTTGTTTTCTGACCAAACAGGGGAATGTGAAGTTTTGGCAAATCCTCCCGAGATAACAGACAGGAATTTTGTCCATGACATGAAATGTTTAAGGTGCAAGGCAGAAATTTACATTTTAATGAAATTTAATTAGTAAGCGAACCATAGCGTTCCAATGATTTACAAACTACAATTAAAAGGTTGTAGAGTGTAAACTTTGGGACGCTTTTTTTGTACTGATTTAGGCTGACGGACAAAACAAATTGATTAAATTGGAGACAAAAACGACAAATAAAAAACAGCCATGTAAGACTGCTTTTAAAGTTATTGTTGTTCGAGGGAACCTCACCCTAAAAATCCATCGAATTTCAAGGAGACCGAGGTCAAAACCTCGCGTTTAATTTGTGGGATTTAATCTTAGGGGTTACACAATGGAAATTGGTGCTGGTGGTGGGAGTCGAACCCACACGGTGTTGCCACCTCGGGATTTTAAGTCCCGTGCGTCTGCCATTCCGCCACACCAGCATATTAAGTTTTTTCATTTTATCACTAGGGCGGGATGGCAGACGCCGTCTGCACTAGGAAAAACGAAGTTTTGACGCATCGAAGAATAAAAGTGATGCATGAAGGTAATAGAGGAGTAAATATTTGAAAGGATAAACTCAAATTAGATATTCCGCCACACCAGCATATTAAGTTTTTTCCATTTTACACTAGGGCGGGATGGCAGACGCCGTCTGCACTAGGAAAAACGAAGTTTTGACGCATCGAAGAATAAAAATGATGCATGAGGGTGATAGAGGAGTAAATGTTTGAAAGGATAAACTCAAATTAGATATTCCGCTTTCGCCATCATATTAAATTTTTTTCATTTTACACTAGGTTTCGCCAGTATAAAATGAGTTATTTCGCATTCACTTGCGCGTCATGACAACAATATAGCACAATTTAGTTTTTTTTACAACTCTTAAATGAAAATTTTTTGAAAAATTAAGAATTTTTATCAGATTTTATGTTCGTTTAATACAAAAAATGACAAATTTCAACATATTTCGACAAATTTTTACAAAAAAGACGCCAAATTGAAACATTTTTTACAAAAATGTGCAAAAATATGGCAGTAAAGGTTGAATTTACAAATTTAGGCTGATTATAATCAGCCACATGGAGGGAAAAATTATGAAAAATAACAACTGGGCAAAAACAATTTTATATGTTCACAAATATTTAGAAAGGATTACAGAGGGCGTTGATAAACTCGTTGAACGAGAAGCAATGAATTCTTATTATTTTAGTTCTACGCGAGAAAACGATGTTACAAAAGTAGCAAACAAAATTATTGAATTAACCGAGAGGAAAAAGCGTCTCATCAATCTCAAAGTGCTCACTGAAAATTGCTTAAAAGATATTGACAATTTACAAGCTCGCATTTTAATAGGGAAATACATAAATGAAGAGCCATGTGATGTTCTCGCGCAAAGATTGAATTTGGCGGAAAGGACCTTTTTTAGAAGACTTGGTCAAGCAGAAGAAAGTTTTTCAAAGGCGCTTTGCAGATACGGGTTTTCTGATGAAAAAATGTCATCCTATCTTAAAGGCGAAAATTGGATATTAGATGTATATGTAAATTTCATGGGGGAAGAAAAGCAGCTTGCTTAATTGAGTGAAGAGTCATCAAATTCAAAGTAGTCTTTTCTTCGCCGAGGTTTTGCTTTGCCATTTAAAATGCGTTCTTTAATAAGGCTTGGTTTTAAGAGGAGAAACAAAACGACAAGGCTTGGAAGTCCAACTCCTACAATAATCCAAACAAGTGAACTTTTACTTAAAGTTGCAACGCTTGATTGATTAAAAGTTGGGCTTATTATGTCGAAAGATTCGGTGTTCTTTTCGATAGTTGGCAAATTGTCGCAAAATACAGAATAAAGGTATCCATAACTTGATATGTATTTGCAGTAGTACCACTGATTTGATTTTTGAGGAATGTCAATTTCGCCCGTCATGAAACCATAAAATTCAAGTTCTTTGTAAAGATAGGGAATTGTTGAAACGAGCGAAGAGGCGGAAGAAGGCGCAGAGTAAAGTCCTAAACCTTCTTTGGCAAAAACGCGAAAGTTTGCATTTGGATAAGGCGAGGAAGGAGTCCCAGACATAGGGGTTACCTCGCTTTTTTTAACAAACCCATCTAAGCCTTTATAACTTGCTTTAAAAAATGAAGAATTTTCTTCACCGATTAGCAGAACGAAATAAGAAGTCGGTAATTGAAAAAGAGCGGCGTTTTCGTTTGCCGAAGAATAAAAATAACCCTCGTGTTCTACTTTTGCGTAATACACGGGCGAACTTTCAGCGAAAGAAAAATGAAAATTTTGCGAAGAAAAAATTGATAAAAAAATAAAAATTAACAAAATCTTTTTCATGCCTATATTTTAAGGCGGAAAATTAATTTATCAAAAGTGAAAATTGCAATTATAAATCTTTTTAAAGGGAATTTTGTCAGATGAAAAATAATGATAATTTAGAAGAAAATAAATATAAACTTTTTATAGTGAATGAGGTGCTTGCCTCTCGAAAAGAAAATGATTTTTTATCTAAATATAATAAGGGTGAAAAGGTGCATTTAAAACAACTTGCATTTCATAAATGTCCTAAAAAAAATAGGTGGGTTTTTGGCGGAAATCGTTCGGGAAAAACCGAATGTGGAGCGGTTGAAACTGTGTGGCTTGCAAGAGGCATACATCCATTTAAAGACAACAAGCCTGTTTCGTGCTGGGTGGTGAGCCTTTCAAAACAAGTGCAACGCGATGTTGCCCAGAGCAAAATTTTACATTATCTTCGCAAAGACTGGATTAAGGAAATAGTAATGTCTAGCGGGCGAAGCGATTGGGCAGATAATGGGGTAATTGATTTTATACTCGTCAAAAATGTGTTTGGCGGAGTTTCGCGCATAGGCTTTAAAAGTTGCGACCAAGGACGGGAAAAGTTTCAAGGTGCTAGTTTAGATTTTGTATGGTTTGATGAGGAGCCTCCATTTGAAATATACAATGAATGTCGTATGCGAGTTTTAGACAAAAAGGGAATGATTTTTGGAACAATGACACCATTAAAGGGGCTTACATGGGTGTATAACGAAATATATTTAAATTGTAATAACGACAGTGAAGTGTGGCATGAAGAAATGGAGTGGGCAGACAATCCTTATCTTGATAAGGATGAAATTGAAGCCATGACAAAAAGTCTTTCGGCAGACGAACTTGAATCAAGAAGATATGGTAAATTCATGCAGTGTGGAGGTATGGTCTACAACGAATTTGATGAAAATGTGAATGTTATAGAACCTTTTGATGTGCCCAAGGAATGGCAAGATAATATTTCGATTGACCCCGGTCTTAACAATCCACTTTCTGCCCATTGGTATGCGCGCGACTATGATGGGAATGTTTACGTTGTGGCTGAACATTTTGATAAAGGGAAAGATGTTTACTATCACTCACAGAAAATAAAGGAAATTTGTGAGAAACTCGATTGGCATTATGTAAATGGGAAGATTTCTGCTTTGATTGACAGCGCGGCAACCCAAAGGACGCTTGCGAGTAGCAAAAATGTGGTAGACCTTTTTTATGAAAATGATATTTTGACTAATCCGCGGGTCAACAAAGATATGTTCAGTGGGATAAATGTTGTGAAACGGTATCTTAGAGACGGAGAGGGCAAACCACACTTATTTATTTTTAAAAATTGTGTTAATTTAATAAGTGAAATTAAAAGTTATTGGTGGGGAGACAATGATTTGCCGATTAAAAAGGATGACCACTGTTTGGATGAAATGAGATATTATCTTATGAGCATATGTGATAGACCCAAAAGTCAGCCTAAGAAGAGCGTCATTGAAAAGGATAAAGAAAGGCTTATTCATAAATTGAAGCGTCGTTTTCACCCTTAAAATTTTAATTAAAATCGAAACCAAAAGAGAAAAAGACTTTGAAAGATAAAATATATTGTTATTTATTTTGAAAAATTATATTTATATGATAAATTAATAGTATAAGATTATTTAGCGCTGGCAAATACAAAAGTGGGCGTTTAAATTTGTTTTTTCTTGCTTTGATTGGTCGGGCGCAATTAACCTTGTGCAATTCGTTTCTTTGTAAACAAATCAGACCCACGTCTTGCCAAAATTGCCGAAGAAAAAATGGGAGAGTATTGTGGCTATTTATGTTGAAAAATTAGTTTTACCAAGCAAAAATATTGAAGAAAGATTGATAAGAGAAAGAATGGAGTATAATGGCGGAATAAACGGATATATCGACAATACTTATCCATGTGGAATTTTCACAAAAAAACAATTATCCGAACTTGATTTTGCAGACATAACAATTCTTTATGGAGGAAATGGTTCGGGGAAAAGCACGCTTCTTAATCTTATCGCAAACAAATTAGAATTAAAACGAATTTCAGATTTTAATAATAGTGAACTTTTTTCTGCTTATGTAAACTCATGTAAAGTAAAAATGGCAGAGGATGATGAAGGGTATTTATTTAAAGTTGTCCCACATAACAGCCGTATTATAACGAGCGATGATATATTTGACTATATGTTAACTGCGAGAGAAAATAATCGAACTATTGCTGATAATACTGAGCAAATGAGAGAAGAGTGGGCAGAATTAAATTTCGGTAAAACTATTAGGCTTGACGGGCTTGAAAATTACGAAGAATTTAGTAAGCAAGTTGAAGCAAGAAGAAAGTCTTTATCAAGAAGAAAATTTTTATACAAATTTGCGGGAAAGGAAGTTAAACTTAATAGTAACGGAGAAACCGCTCTTGAATTTTTTGAAAAGAAACTGGATAACGACTGCTTTTATTGCCTAGACGAGCCTGAAAATAGTTTATCCCCAAAATTTCAAACTCAACTGGTTGAAATTATCCAATGTAAGGCAAGATATTGTGGTTGTCAGTTTGTAATCGCAACCCACTCGCCATTTGTTTTATCGCTAAATGGTGCAAAAATATATGACATTGATAGCGTTCCGGTTGATATAAAAAAGTGGTGGGAGCTTGAAAATACTAAAACATATTTTGAATTTTTTAATAAACATAAAGATTTATTTTTAAATGGTGATTAGGGTTGTGATAAAATATTTGCAAGGTAAGATATGGCGTCTTACCTTTTTTCATTTTTAAAGGTTTAGTATGAAAATGTGGTTACAAATTCGTTAATAAAAATTTTAAATTTGAAAAGTAGGGCTTGTTTGAAAAAATGAAGAAAAGGGGATAGACAAATTAAAGCACCATTTCCCCCTTAAAAATTATAATAAAATTGTAATAAAAATGAAATAAAGGGAGAAAAAAGACTAAAAAAATAAAATATTTTATTATTTATTTGGAAAAATTATATTTATATGATAAATTAATTATGTAAAATAATTTAAGCGAAGGTGAAATATGAAAAAGTGGACTTCTGGATTTGTTTCGTTTGTTCTTGCTTTGACTGGTGCGGGCGCTCTTGCTCCGGTGCCTTTTGCTGTTGCACAAACAAATCAAGCCCAAAGTTTACAAAATGAAACTCAAACAAGCGTGGGGCTTGCTGACCTTGC
The DNA here is from genome assembly GCA_934771475.1 of uncultured Clostridia bacterium. GTDB lineage: Bacteria > Bacillota > Clostridia > Christensenellales > UBA1242 > Caccovivens. The sequence goes on along the minus strand of CAKVMD010000017.1, from coordinate 5,669 downwards.
CTCTTCAACTCAAATTGCCTCTTCGTCTCAACTTGGTTCCTTAATTAATTCTGGCGCAACTGACGCTCAAAAGACTTTTCGCCTAAGTGGTGATATTGATTGCGCAGGGATAGCAACAACTATATTTAATGGTTATGGTGCAGAGAAGTTCTTTACCGGAACTTTTGACGGAAATGGTTACACTATTAAAAACTTGACACTTTCGTCTAACAATGGGTTCTATGGACTTTTCCCATACGCTAAAAATGCAACAATCAAAAATTTGAAAATTGAAGGGTGGAGTTTTGATTTTGAAAACGCTTCAACGGATGATATTGTTGCAGGGCTTCTTGTGGGATATGGAAAAGATGTCAGATTTGAAAATTGTGAACTAGTTTTGAAAGATGAAAGTGGCGTTCAAACAATTTTGCTTGGCTCGTACGGAGAAAATAATGCCCCTCAGGCACTAAATAATAACATAACCTTTGGCCTACTTGCTGGATACATAGATGGTAACGCCTCACTTGCAAGCAATGAGGCAAATATTAAAAATTGTCTTGTTGAGGGCAATGTCCAACTTATTCAAACGGACGACAAACTTGCAAATATTGGCGGACTTGTTGGAAAACTCAAAAATGGGTTTATTTCGCACTGCATATATAATGGCAAAGTGGAATATTCTGGACAAGGCTCGCTTGCGAAGAAAGTAGGTGGAATAATTGGAGAAGCGCAAGGCTCAAATGCAAAAGTGCGCAATGTTTGCTTTGACGGAACTGTAAGCGTGGCAAACCTTTCGTCTCTTTCAAGTGGGAATATTGTTGGTGGCAAAAATGCGAGCGACTATCCTACAAATGACAATTTTAATTACTGCTATTGGACATCACTGAATGGCGAAGGAATAGGCGGGGAAAGTTTAATAAGACCAACCTTTATAAACACCACCGCTCTTAGTAAAGATTTCCTTTTGGCGGAAGAAAATTTTGACGATACTTTGTCGCCATGGAACTTTGACACTGTTTGGTCGAGCAAAAATGGTGTTATACATTTGCAAAACTTCATGACTTTTGGACTTGAACTCAACGCCCAAGCAGATGTTGGCGGGGTGTTTACTGCGCAAATCAAAGGCTCAAACACTAAAACAGTTCATAAGCGTTATAACGACAAAGTCGAATTTGTTTTAACTACTGCTGATGAAGCCAAAAAAGATTGGTATGTATTTGACGGTGTTCTTGTTAATGGGACCGCTCTTTCTAGCGACCTTTACGATGTAACAAATGGCGCAAGTCCTTATACTATCACAGTTCAAGCAAACGCTCTTACCGAAGGGACTTATTCATTTAGAGCAAAAGAATTAAAGTACTCAGGACTGGTCGAAACAGCAGTGCAAGATGACGAAACAGCAACTGACTATGGTGGCGTTAAAATTAAAGGAGCAATTTCAACAAGCACAAGCCTTTCTCTTGACTTTTCTTATGCAAGCCAAACCAAAAATATTGAAGCGGTGGGCAAGGGTAAATACATCTTTGCCGGCTGGGAACTTTATTATTTAAATGAAGAAGGCGCTTGGGAAAAACAAGACAAAAAGGTGAGCGCGGATAATAGTAAGGACATTTCGGTAACTTATACTCCAAGCGACAGTGCAAAGTTATATAATAGACCTTTCAAAATTGTTGCACTATTTTCAAAAAATGTTAAAGTCGTAAACTTTGCAAACTATGACAAATCTCAAATCAAATCCTTGAAAATAAATGGCGAGGAATTTAATGGTGAAGGGATAGAGGTTGCGGCAGGCTCAACAAATGTTTCACTTGAAATCGTAACCAAAAACGCGACCATGAATGCTGACAAATTTGTTCAAGACTTTAACAAATTGCACGCAGACAATCCGCTTTCACTAAGAGATGCTCCACTTGTTGATGAAGAGGCACAAGAGGTTATCTATACTTTCACCCTTGATATTTCACTGATTGACAATGCTGAACTTGACGAAAACAACACTCTTCATTTATCAATAACCACACAAAAGGCAAGAATGGGTGCATCTAAAAATATGATTTGGCTTTACATTCTTTTGCCAGTCTTTTTAGTCGCGTGCATAACAGCCATAATAATCATTTTTGTTAAGAAAAAGCGAGGCGGAAAGGGTAAACGCAAAACTGTCAAGAAAACAAGCGACACGAAAAAAGTTTCTTACAAAGATTATTACATTTAAATTTAAATATTTAATATTCAGATATTGAAAGAATTTTCATTAAAATATAAACTATAGGAAGTAAATTTTAACAAGTTTAAAATTTGTGCTACGCACCTGCAAAGCAACACCTTTGCGCTTCCAATTTGGATTATCATCAGTTGCTGGCAAGTATCCCTACGGGCTGTTTGCCGACAACTTCCGATAATATAAACAATGTGATGTTAAAATTTGAGCAAGTCAAATTTTAAGTTGCTAATTGCAACCACTTTGATAAATCAAGGCATCACAGTTTGAATAAACATCAGTTTTGCTTGAATATACCTGCGGTGCATTCAGACAAAACTTCCGATAATATAAACAATGTGATGTTGCTTTGTTCATTACATTCACAAATCAATTTGCTAACGCAAATCCGTTATAAATAACGGCATCACAGTTTGTATAAACATCAGTTTTGCTTGAATATACCTGCGGTGCATTCAGACAAAACTTCCGATAATATAAACAATGTGATGTTGCTTTGTTCATTACATTCACAAATCAATTTGCTAACGCAAATCCGTTATAAATAACGGCATCACAGTTTGTATAAACATCAGTTTTGCTTGAATATACCTGCGGTGCATTCAGACAAAACTTCCGATAATATAAAAGCGCATAAATTGAAACGACCTCCGTAATGGTCAATTCAAAATTTATGCGTTTTTTGGTAAAAGGAAACCACAAGTGCCTGTGGCGAGAGCCAAAAGTTAAACACTTTAAGAGGCCTCCTAGGTCATCAAGTGGTTTCTTTTTTTGTATATTTTTTTGAGTATTTGCTTTTTTCTAGATTTTTAGATGCACTTAAAACTAATGTTTTTAAGCCACATTAAGTCTTTTTGCAATATCATTGTTTACAACTTTTGCATATTTTGCGCCATAAGTTGTGTTAAGTTTTTGACCTTGCGTAAAGTTGAGAATGTCAAGAAGCATATTGTACGATTTTTCGCTTAGTGTGAAATCTTCCGTCCATGCGCCAATAGCGACATATTGTTTGAGTGCAATTTCAAGTTCGCTCACGCTCATGCCAGAGAATGATGGCAAAAGAGCAGTTGCAGAAGCAGTGTAGTTTGAATTTGTGCGATAATCTTCAAGAAGATATGTGTAAGCGCGTTTTACCGCCTTCAAGAATTTCTCTGCTTTGTCTGCATTTTTGCTAAGATAGTTTTGTGTTGTCGCAAAGCAAGTATAAGGAATTTCGCCCGCAAATTGTCCTACTGGATTTAAAACATAACCCTTGTTTTCTTTTTCAAGGTTTGTTGCAGTTGGTTCAAAAAGTGTGCAAAATTCTGCATTTGTTGTTTGGAATTCACTTGCTATCATAGGGAACGCAACATTTGTGCGAAGATTTACATTGTCTTCGGCAAGGTTTGTGCCAATGGTGAGACCGTGTTTTCTGATGATATATTCAAGGGTCATTGCTGGCATTCCGCCTTCACGACCACCGATAATTGTTTTGCCTTTAAGAGAATCAAGGCTGAAATCGGTCATATCTGTTTTTGACACAAAGAACGACCCGTCTGTGTGGGTGAGTTGCCCAAAAACGATAGGTTGATTTTTCTTTCCGTCAGCATAAACCACTTGTTCAGGTCCGCACAAAATCATATCGGCAGAGCCACTGATAAGCGCGGTCATTGAAGCGTCCGAGCCGGTCGCACTTTCAATAGTAACTTTCAAGCCTTCATCTTCAAAATATCCAAGATTTTTTGCGAGATAAAGGGGAGCATAGAATATTGAGTGTGTAACCTCATTAAGATGTATTGTGTTGTCATCTTTACAACCCACAAACATTAAACTTGATGTCAAGCATAACAGCATTACGCCAAGCATAATGGTGAAGTTTTTTAATTTTTGCATTTTTCCTCCTTACAATTATCAGTTTATGCTTTGCTTTAATATCGGGTGCATAATGCCCATAAAAAATTGCTTTTTGAAGACGGTTGTGCTAAAATAAAAATATGAGAGTAACAGCAGGAAAATATAAAGGAAGAAAACTTATAGATAGGCCATTTGAGCATATTCGTCCAACCGCAGACATGGTCAAACAAGCCATTTTCAACAAACTTGCTTTTGTAACAAATGGCGCAAGGGTGCTAGACCTTTTTTGCGGTACGGGAGCACTTGGGATTGAGGCGCTTTCCCGCGGGGCAAGCGTGGTGGTGATGGCAGACCTCAACCCTAAATCGGTTGCGCTTACAAAAGACAACTTGAAACTTTTACAAAATCCTCCCGAGGCAAAGGTATTGCAAGGAGATTATAAAAGAGTGTTAGAAAAGTTGAAAGGTGAAAAGTTTGATATAATTATTTTAGACCCACCATATAAAAGTGGAGTATACGAAGATTGTTTAAAAATGATTTATGAATTTGATTTGCTTTCAAATGATGGAATAATTGTTTGCGAACATAACAAGGAAGATAAGTTTGATTTTTCCCTGTTTGAAATAGAAAGCGAAAAAAATTATGGCATAAAGTGCGTGTCATATCTGTTGAAGCGTGAAAAATAAAAGCCTTTGTTAATTCAAAGGCTTTTTTTGTTTTTGGTTGTCTTAAATGGACGCGAAAATTAATTTTTGTCTGCTAAGAGGTAGATTGAGGTGATAAAACACTAAATCATAGGCTCGAAGTTTTCAAATATAACATTGTCGCAATATTTTACCACTTTTAAATAGTCGCTTTGACTTTTAACGGTGTAGGCGATGAGTGGAAGAGATTTAAATTTTCTTACAAATCTATTTGGCAAATGTTCTGCCTCATAAGAGATAAAATCAGGGTGAGAAAACCTCTCATTAAATTTCATTTTTTTCAAAGCAAGTTTTTTAAAGAAAGGCATTTTTACCCCTTTAAAATATCCAGAAATTTGACCTCTTAAAATGTCAGGCGCATAAGTATGGAAGTATTCAAGCACATAAGGGTTAGATGACTGAGCAGCGTACTTTCCCTTATAATTTTTCAGAATTTCAATCACTGTTTTTTCAAGTGTTCCCACCTTGCTGTCGTTTTTAATTTCTATAAGAAGAGGAACCCTTCCGTCAACAAAGGCAAGCACTTCTTCGAAAGTTGGGATTTTTTCCTTTGTTCCACCAAGTTTTAAAATTTCAAGGTCGCTTTTTTTAAGGAATTTGAGATATCCGTCATTGCTTGTCATTCTCGAAAGGCATTCATCGCCAAACACAACGATTGTCCCGTCTGAAATCATGCGTACTTCAAATGCGATTGGATAGCCCGCTTTAATCGCTTCATCAAAAGCGGAGAGCGAATTTTCTGGGTGAGTTTTATCAAAAAGCCCTCTGTGGGCGATAGGAGTGCTAACAAGCCATGAGTTAAATAAATCCATATTTATCCACCTTAAAAACAAAATTTCTATTCTTATTATAACAAATCAAAAAACAAATATCAACCAATATTACGCTTTTGCCTATTAAAAGTTATGATTTTGCTACTTTTTGTATGCATGAAA
>CAKVMD010000016.1 GCA_934771475.1 uncultured Clostridia bacterium | reverse complement strand
ACAATCGTTTGAGAAAAGATTGATTTCTTTTGTTATTTTTTGTATAATCTTAAACATGGATAGAATGAAAAAAATAAGAAATTTTTGTATTGTAGCACACATTGACCACGGGAAAAGCACGCTGGCGGACAGACTTATGGAATATACTGGCACAGTTGCAAAACGCGATATGCAAGCACAACTCCTTGATAGTATGGAACTTGAACGCGAAAAAGGAATAACCATAAAGTTGACGCCAACGCGGATGAACTATCAGTTTGAAGGTGAAGAGTATGAATTAAACCTTATTGACACTCCGGGACATGTGGATTTTACTTATGAGGTTTCTCGCTCACTTATGGCTTGTGAGGGGGCAATTCTTATAGTTGACGCAACGCAAGGAGTAGAGGCGCAAACACTTGCAAACGCTTATCTTGCAATAGACAACAATCTTGAAATTTTGCCTGTTGTAAACAAAATTGACCTTCCATCTGCTAGGCCAGAGGAGGCAAAACGAGAAATTGAAGAAGTGGTTGGAATTCCAGCCATGCACGCTCCATGCATTTCGGCAAAAGACGGCACGAATATTGAAAGCGTGCTAGAAATGATTGTAAAAGAATTCCCAGCCCCAAAAGGTGATGAAAATGGCAAACTTAAATGCCTGATTTTTGATAGTTACTATGACAACTTTAAAGGTGCGATTTGCTTAATCCGTGTTTTTGACGGGAAAGTGAAAGTTGGCGATAAAATCAAAATGATGGAAACGGGAAAAGTCTATGATGTAACAGAAGTTGGCATTTTTACGCCCAGCGAAAAGCCAGTGGATGAATTATGCGCGGGTGATGTAGGTTACATTGCGGGCTCAATTAAAAACATAAGCGATGTTGAAGTCGGGGACACAATCACAAGTGCGTTAGGCCCAACCGAGAAGCCTTTGCCGGGATACAAAAAGGTGCAACCAGTGGTATTTTGCGGGGTTTTCCCAGTGGATGGGGCGAGATACAACGACCTTAAAGACGCTCTTGAAAAACTTAAACTTAATGATGCGTCATTGGAGTATATCCCAGAAACATCACAGGCGCTCGGATTTGGTTTTAGGTGCGGTTTCTTGGGACTATTGCATCTTGAAATCATAACAGAGCGAATTGAAAGGGAGTTTAACCTTGACATTATCACCACTGCACCTGGCGTTTATTATCATGTGCATAAAACTAATGGAGAGGTTCTTGAACTTTCAAATCCGTCTTCTCTTCCAAGTCCAGTTGAAATTGACTACATTGAGGAGCCTGTTGTAAAAGCAAGCGTTTACACGCCTCCTGAGTATGTTGGCGCAATCATGGAACTTTGTCAAGATAAGCGCGGAACTTATAAAGACCTTGTATATCTTGACGCCAACCGCGTTAAAGTGAATTACATTCTTCCTCTTGGCGAGATTGTCTTTGACTTTTTTGACAGTTTAAAGTCGCGAACAAAGGGGTATGCAAGTTTTGATTATGAACTTGCTGGTTATCAGCGTAGCGACCTTGTAAAAGTGGACATTCTTCTTAACGGGGATAAGTGCGATGCTTTGTCTATTATTGTGCACAAAGATAAGGCGTATCAAAGAGGGCGTGCATTAACAGAAAAACTTAAAAAAATCATTCCTAGACAACTTTTTGAAGTTCCAATTCAAGCCGCGATTGGTGGAAAGATTATCGCGAGAGAAACAATTTCCGCTATGCGAAAAGATGTGCTTGCAAAGTGTTATGGCGGTGATGTAACCCGAAAACGCAAACTCCTTGAAAAACAAAAAGAAGGGAAAAAGCGTATGAGAAAAATTGGAACGGTTGAAATTCCAAGCGAAGCATTTATGAGCATACTAAAACTTGATGATGAGGATAAATAAAATGTTAGGAATTTATGTTCATTTTCCATTTTGTGAGAAAAAGTGCAATTATTGTGCTTTTTCTTCTTTTGTTAATAAAAACAAAGAGGACGAATACATTTCTCATCTTTTAAACGAAATTAATAGTTTTGGTGCATCGCATCGTGAAAGTCATTATAGAAAAGTTGACACAATCTATTTGGGTGGCGGAACGCCCAGCATAATAGACGAAGAAAACATCGGCAAAGTTGTAAAATGCTTGCGTCAAAATTTTGAGGTTTCGACTGAGGCGGAAATCACTATTGAATGCAATCCGCATTCGACAACGCTAGGGAAACTCCAACTTTACAAGAGCCTAGGAATAAACCGAATTTCGTTTGGCGTGCAAAGCCTAAATGATGAAGAACTTAGATTTTTAGGTAGGCTTCACACAGCGCAAGAGGCAAAAGAGAAGATTGTTCTTGCAAAAGAGGTCGGGTTTTATAATATTTCCGCAGACCTTATAATTGGGATAAAAGGCCAAAGCGAAGAAAGCCTCCTGCAAAGTGCGCAAGAACTTATTTCGCTAGGCGTAAATCATATTTCTTCATATATGTTGCAAGTTGAAGAGGGAACACCTCTTCAAAAAATGGTTGAACAAGAGCCAAATCTTCTTCCAGATGATGACGAATGCGTAAAAATGTACGCAAAACTTGTTTCATTTCTTGAAAAGAATGGCTTTGAGCAGTATGAGGTTTCAAATTTTGCTAAAAATGGCAAGATGAGTCGCCACAATTATAAATATTGGACGGGCGAAGAATATATAGGTTTTGGGCTGGGCGCGCACTCATATATCAATAGAGTTAGAGAGGCAAACGCTTTAACTTTTGATGGATATTTTAAAGGAGAAAAATCTCTTCGTGAAAAAATAGACCGCGAAAAACTCATTGAAGAACATATAATGCTGGGGCTTCGTTGCAACGCTGGCATAAGCGAGGGATATTTAAAAAGCCTTGGCTATGATATAAAAAAGAATGAAAATTTAGATTTTTTTATTAAAAGTAATGTTTTGAAAGAAGATAATGGCAAAATTTATCTTAATAAACAATATTTTCAAGTAAATAATTATATAATCGTTAAACTTCTTCCCTAAATGCTAAAAAAATACTTGCATTTTAAAAAATGTTATGCTATACTCAATTTGTAAAGTAAAAATGCTTTACAAAAGGCAAAAAATGAAGATAGCAGAAAACATTTATCTAGGCAAACTTTATGATGCTTATGGCGCACTTTTAAGCCCTTCACAAATGCAGGTGATGGATAAGTTCATCAATGATGACCTTACAGTCAGTGAAATTGCTGAAATTTTGGGAATAAGTCGTCAAGGCGTTAAGGATAGTTTGTCAAAGGCCGAAAAGAAATTGAAAGGGCTTGAAGAAAAACTTTCGTTTGTCAAAAAACTTGACGCGTTAGAAGAGGAAAACGATAAACTCAAACAAAAACTTTCTAGGAGGTAGTATGGCGTTATTTTCGTCATTAGCAGAAAAATTTAACCATATTTTCTCGAAACTCACAAAGCGAGGAAAACTGACAAGCCTTGAAATCAAAGAGGCTATGAGAGAGGTCAGAATTGCACTGCTTGAAGCCGATGTAAACTATTTGGTTGCAAAAGATTTTGTGGCAAAAGTAAGCGAAAAAGCGGTGGGCGATGAGGTTTTAAAAAGTTTGACTCCATCTCAACAAGTCATAAAGATTGTTAGAGATGAAATGACTCTTCTTATGTCAAGTCCAAACCAAAAACTTGCAGTTTCGCCAGCGCCACCAACAGTCATTATGATGTGTGGACTTCAAGGTGCGGGCAAAACAACAATGTGCGCAAAACTAGCCCAGCACTTGAAAAAATCGGGCAAAAAGCCACTTTTAGTTGCGTGCGACATTTATCGTCCTGCTGCCATTAACCAACTTCAAGTTGTGGGCAAACAGGCAGGGGCTGAGGTCTTTGAAAGAGGGACTCAAAATCCTGTAAAAACTGCAAAACAAGCAGTTGAGCATGCAAAAAAACAAGGCTATGACACGGTTATCATAGATACAGCGGGCAGACTTCATATCAATGAAGAACTTATGAACGAACTCAAAAACATCAAAAAAGAGGTCGTTCCAACAGAAATATTGCTGGTTGTAGACGCTATGACCGGACAAGATGCAGTAACCGTTGCCGAGAGTTTTAATCGAGACCTTGACATAACAGGTGTTATTCTCACTAAACTGGATGGTGATACTCGCGGAGGAGCAGCGCTTTCAATCAAAGCAATCACTGGAAAACCTATCAAATTCACGGGTGTTGGCGAAAAGATTGGCGATATTGAACCTTTTTATCCAGACCGCATTGCAAGCCGAATTCTAGGAATGGGCGATGTGCTTTCTCTTATTGAAAAAGCGCAAGAGGCGGTAAGTGAAGAACAAGCCAAAGAAATGGAGAAAAAGTTTAGGGAAAATTCCTTTACTTTTGATGACTATCTTGCCCAACTTGACAACATTAAAAAAATGGGCAACATTAAAGACCTTTTAGGGATGATACCCGGACTTGGAAGCAAGATTAAAAATCTTGACATAGACGAAAAACAAATGCAAACAAACAAGGCTATAATTCAGTCTATGACGCCAAAAGAAAGGCGCAATCCTGAAATCATCAAGGCAAGCCGAAGGCAAAGAATTGCAAACGGAAGCGGAACAACCGTTCAACAAGTTAATCAACTTTTGAAACAATTTGAACAATCAAAAGAAATGATGAAACAACTTAAAAACGGGAAATTTAAACGCGGATTATTTTAATTTGGTATAATGCTCACTTTAAGTGGGCTATACATAGCAAAGGGAAACCATTTGCAAAAATCTAACAAGGAGGAAAACATGGCAGTTAAAATTAGACTTACAAGAAAAGGTGATAAAAAATCACCATTTTACAGAGTAGTTGTTGCTGATTCAAGAGCACCAAGAGATGGAAAGTTCATCGACATTATCGGAACTTACAACCCACTCACTGACCCAGCTGAAATCAAAATTGACGCTGAAAAAGCACAAACTTGGCTCAAAAATGGCGCTACACCAACAGATACAGCAAAACAAATTCTTGTAAAGAGTGGCGTTATTGAAAAATAGTAAATTAAGGAGAGAAGTTTATGAAAGAACTTATCGAATACCTTGTTAAAAGCCTCGTTGTTGACGAGGAGTCTGTTGTTGTTACAGAAACAGAGGATAACGGGGACACCGTTTATCATGTTACTGTAAATGAAGACGACATGGGAAGAGTTATTGGCAAGGGTGGAAAGGTTGCTTCAAGCATCAGAGCAATCGTTAAATCCATTTCAGCAAGACAACACAAAAATGTCTTTGTCAAGTTTGGAGAATAAATGATTGAGATTGCAAAAATCTTAAAACCGCAAGGAATCAAAGGTGAGGTAAAGGCATTGCCTCTCACCAATGTCCTTGCTGTTTTTGATAATATAGAAACTTGTTTTGTTGGCAATAAATCAATGAAAATTGAGCGTGCTGTTTTAAGACAAGGCTTTTTGTATGTAAAGTTTGAAGGAGTAAACACTCGTAATGATGCAGAACTTTATAGAAACAAAGACATTTGCGTAGATAAATCGCTACTTGAACAATTAAAGGACGAGGATGACTTTTTGATTGATGACCTTGTGGGAATGGTTATTTATGATGACCAAGGCGACATGGTGGGGCAAATAGTCGATATCGTAAACTATGGCGCTTGTGATATATTTGTGCTTGAAAAAGATGGCAGAGAGTATGAAGTGCCTTATGTAGAAGATGTATTTTATAAGGATGGCGAACTTTTAAAAGCAAGAAAAGAAAAACTTGAAGAGGTTATGATATGAAAATTGACATTTTGACACTTTTCCCAGAAGGTTTTTCTTACCTTGACACCAGCATTTTAAAGAGGGCAAAGGAAGAAGGGAAACTTGAAATCAACATCATTGATATTCGAGAGTTTTCCACCAATAAGCACAAAAAATGTGATGATTATCCTTTTGGCGGAGGCGCTGGAATGCTTATGGCGGTTCAACCTCTTTATGATGCAATAAAAAGCGTTTATGACGAAAACGCTCGCCTCATTTTTCCAAGCCCAAGCGGAAAGAAGTTTTCAGTTGCTTTGGTAGAGGAGTATTCAACAGCAGAACATCTCATTTTCATTTGTGGACACTATGAGGGAATTGACCAACGCATTTTGGACATTTTTCAACCTGATGAGGTTACCATTGGCGATTATGTTCTTACTGGGGGTGAACTCCCAACCATGGTTATGGTAGACGCAATTTCTAGGTATGTTGATGGAGTTATAAGCAAAGAGAGTTTAGAAGAGGAAAGTTTCTCAAATGGCTTGCTTGAATACCCACAATACACGCGCCCAGCCGATTTTATGGGGCATACCGTCCCAGAAGTTTTGCTTTCTGGCAATCATGGTGAAGTTGCAAAGTGGCGCAAACAAAAAAGCCTTGAAAAAACTAAAAAGGTTCGCCCAGACTTAATGGGTGAGTAACTCATTTCGATATCATTGCGGGTTTGATTTGCCAAAAAAAGAGGATGAAAGATGGCAATCGGCGCTTACTTTCAATAAAGCAATATAAATTGTACAATAATACTTGTACAATTTCGGCTTACTTGCAGGTGCAAGGCGAGAGTTGAATTTTTTTAACACACTGAAACTAAATTAGGAGGAGATTATGAAGATTAACTGGTTTCCAGGGCACATGACCAAAGCCTTAAAAGAAATTAAAATGCTTCTTAATAACATTGATGTTGTAGTGTATGTGCTAGATAGCCGTGCACCAATTTCTTCAATCAATCCAAGCCTAAACAAACTTTCGCAAAACAAACCAGTACTCTATGTTTTTAACAAAACCGACCTTGCTGATGAGGCAAGGGTGAAAACACTTGCAAAAGATTTTAAAAGTGATAAAAGTGATTATTGCCTCGTAAATTCGACCATGTCTGGTTCAAGTAAGGTTATAAAGCAAAAAATCAATTCTTTAGCAAAAGATAAAATAGAAAAATTTAAAGCAAAAGGTATCCGCACTCTTGTGAGAGCAATAGTTATTGGCGTGCCAAATTCAGGCAAGAGCACACTTGTAAACAACCTTTGTGGCAAGGCAAAAGCGGTTACTGGGAATAGACCGGGGGTTACAAAAACTGCTCAGTGGCTAAATATCGGTGATAATGTTGAATTATGCGACACACCGGGCACACTCTATCCAAACCTTGAAAATCAGTCTGTCGCCTTAAAACTTTTGTTTGTCGGAAGCATTAAAGATGAAATAATTGCAGACCAGTGCGAGGTAGCCGAGGCGCTTATAAAAATGATTGATGAAAAGTATCCAAACTTATTGCAAAATAGATATGGAGAAGACTTGACGCTTGATGGGATAGCCAAAAAGCGAGGATATATCATTTCAAAAGAAGAATATGACCTTGAACGCACCGCAAGCGCAGTTATAGATGATTTTAGAAAGGGTAAAATAGGAAGGATAACACTCGATTAATGAAATTTTTTAATAAAATAACAGGGGATAAAGGCGAAATAATCGCTCAAAATCACCTTAAAAAGAATAAATTTAGGATATTGGAGACCAATTTTCGCTCTAAAATGGGTGAAATTGATATTATTGCTCAGAAAAAGGAACAAATCGTTTTCATTGAAGTGAAAACGAGGGAAAGTGCAGAATTTGGACGCCCTAGCGAAGCGGTCAATAGCCATAAACAGTGGAAAATCCGTAAAGTGGCAGAAGAATACCTTTTAAAGAACAAATTAACTGATTATCCTTGTAGGTTTGATGTTATTGAAGTCTTAGACGATGAAATAAATCATATAGAAAATGCGTTTTAAAGCGCGTTTTTTTATTTAAAAACGCTAAAAAGATACCTTTGCAAAAAATATAATATTTTTATGGGCGTGAAATGGTTATAATCGAAAAAGATTGAAATGGGCATAATTTAAAAGAGTTATCTAGCGAAAAATTTAAATTGCGATTTTTTAAATCTTAATTAAACAATCTTTTAAATAGAGAATTGTTATAAAACCCTAATGTTTTGGCAATAAACTCAAAAGAGGTGTTTATGAAAGTTTTTAAAAAGATTGTGGCTTGCTTTGCGCTAGTTTGCTTTGCTTTATGTTTAGTTGGTTGCGAGGACGCCACTCAAATAAAATGCGCGTCAATCAGCGAGATTACTAGCGCAGGTAGTAAGAATTATGGAGTAAGAATTTCATATCAAGATGACAAGCGCCTTGAAAGCAAGGCCACTGATGTGCAAATAAAGTTTTCAAAAATAGGCACATACACATTTTGGGAGGAAAATAACACAAAACTTGAATTTGTTATTACTGAAATGGATGAGTGGTATTCAATGACAAGTCTTATATGCAAGGCAAACGGGAAAGAGGGAGAAGAAAAGTTTGAAGCCCTGAAAGATGCCAAGACCAAATTTTATCTTTTCAATTTTGATGGTAAAAGTGAGATAACTTTTAGAGTTGTTGCGGGTCAAAAAGAAGACAATCTTAACAGAACAGGCGAGATTTTAGTTGGAAGTGAACCGATTTCATCACAATTTACTTTAAAAATAAAATAAAAGCCAAAAAACGCTTTTATTTTTTTTATTATTATTGTAAAATATGTTAGGAGAATTTTATGATAAGAATAAAAGATATGTTCCTTCGTTACACTCGCGAGTTTTATGCTCTTTACAATATCAATATGTTTATAGAAGATGGCGAAAGCGTGGCATTTGTAGGACAAGATGAAAGCGGGAAAACCAGCCTTTTGAGAATTTTAGCAAAACTTGAAAAACTTACAAAAGGTGAAGTGTATATCAAGGATATTCCAATAGAAAAATTGAGTTACAAAGATGATGTGAGCGCAGGATATGTCCCAGCAAAACCAGTATTTTTAGAGAAAAAGTCTGTTTATGAAAACTTTCGATATATACTCAAAAATTGGGGATATGAAGATGGTGAGATTGAAAACAAAATAAATGAATGCATAATTGAGTATAGTCTTGAAAAAATCAAGGATACACCTGTTAAAGACTTATCGCTTGAAGAGCAGTATGTTTTATCTTTAATTCGTCTTACATTTAGAGACCTTGATTTGCTGTTAGTCGACAACATTTTTGACGGACTCAGTGAGACCACATTGGAAGTTGTTTTAAGTTTAATCAAATCTCTTCAAAAGAAAAAAACAACTCTTGTTGTTGCAACAACAGAAGAATGGATTGCGAATAAACTTTGCAAACGCAAAATTTATTTTAAACATGGCTCTATTGTAGACAAACTTGATTAATCAAACTTTTAAGCGCAAAAATTAAATTTTCAAAGTAATATTTCTTTTTCGGGAAGGGGAGTTTCCTCTTCTTTTTTGTTGCCACCCATAAGAGATGCCACACTTGCAAGCGGGGAGTTTTTGCCAGCGACATTTGACAAAATTGAAGAAAGGTTGCCTTTGTTGCCAGCCAGCAATGCAACAAGGTTTTCTAAATTTAAGCCACTATTATTTGTGTTTTGAGGAGTCTCTTGTGCAAATGTGTAAGCCTCTTTGGGGTAGCCATAATATGCGGGATTTTGCTTCTCTTGCGTTTGGACTTGGCTTGTGGGCTGACTACCTGAAAGATTAAATCCGCCGGAAAGTATTTTTAATAGGCTTGACAAAATATTATTATCCATGTTTTTAAATATGATAATTATCGCAAAAATGTGAAATGAATTTGTTATAAAAAAGTTATAAGATTTTTTAATTATTTGAAAAGTCGCAAGATTTTGAGGCCTTTTAAGCAAGAAAAGTTCTTGTGTAGTTTAAAGTGGCGCGGTCATATACTGAAATAGAGAGGTGTAATATGGCTAAACTTTCAAACTTTAAAAATGAAAATGAGACAAAAGGTGCCAGCCGAGATGAACTTGAAAAGAAAGTAGAAGAGTATAAATCGATGAACGAGAGTGAACTCAAAAGCGAACTTTTTAGGCAGGTTGCTCAGCAAAAGAGGGAGGGCAAATTTAATATAAATGCGCTTAGAGAAATGGCGCAGTCGGTCAGAGGGGTTGTTGGCGAGGAAAGTTACAAAAATATTTGTGCACTTTTAGGTGAAATTGATGATTAAACAAAAGATTGACCCCTTTCTTTTAAACCTCATTTCCATGCTTTCAGCGGGTGCAAGGCAAGAATGTTTTGTCTCAGCCAGTGATTATGAGCGCCTTCGCAAAGTTATAAAATTGCGCGGGATACCGCTTTTAAATGAATATTTATTCATAAAGTCATTTCATGTAAAACTAACAAAAGCCGAAATGGTGTCATTTTCAAAGATGAGTCAAGTGAAATTTATCTCTCATGTTGCGTCCGCAAGTGCCCTAATGAACATATCTAAAAAGATATTGGGGGCGGACAATATTCCGCTGGCTGGTGAAGGACAAACGGTTGCTATAATAGATACCGGGCTGTCTCGGCATCCAGACTTTTGTTTGGGAGAAAACAGAATTACATATTTTAAAGATTTTGTGTCTTCAAAAACTGAGCCCTATGATGACAACGGGCATGGCACTTTTGTGGCAGGGGTGTGCGCGGGAAATGGTGCACTATCAAAGGGTTACTATGCAGGCATTGCGCCAAAGGCAAAAATCGTTTCCTTAAAAGCCCTTAATGGGCAAGGCGAGGCGTCGGCAGATAAAATTTTAGATGCTATGGAATGGGTCTATGATAACCATCAAAAGTATAACATAAAAGTTGTCTGCATGAGTTTTGGAAGTGAGCCTCTTGGTTTCAATGACCCCATCATGGCGGGCGCAGAGGCGCTTTGGAATGAGGGCGTTGTGGTTGTCGCAGCGGCGGGTAATAGTGGACCTGAGTTTCAAACGATAAAAAGCCCGGGGGTTTCAAGTAAAGTTATCACAGTTGGTGGCTTTAATGATAATAGACTTGACGAGGAAACTTTTAATCACAACTTTTTTGAGGTGGCAGATTTTTCCTCGCGTGGGCCTGCTTTTTCAAGGTTTAAACCTGACCTAATTGCTCCAAGCGTTGACATCATTTCATGTGGAATAAAAAAGCCATACACCTCATTAAGTGGTACAAGTGTTGCCACACCAATGATTGCTGGTATATGCCTTTTGATGTTTGAAAAAGATGAGAGTTTGTCGCCAAATGCTCTTAAAAGAATTTTAATGACAAACTGCAAGCCTATTTCTTATAACAAAAATTTGGAGGGGCTAGGGTACCCAAATCTCCAAACTCTTTTTAAAATTAATCAAGGCTGACACTTTTTAAAACTTTAATAATTTCACCGCAAGCGTCATTTTTGACGCTTTTTTTCATGTTTTTTACGAAAATTTTGTCGTTTTTAACTAAATTATTTAAATTATCAATAAATTTTTGCTTATCATATTCTTCCTCTTGCATACAAAGTGCGTAACCCTTTTCTTCAAATAAAAGTGCGTTTTCTATTTGGTCGCCCCGAGAACAACTCTTAGAAAGAGGGACTAAAAGCATTGGTTTGTTTAGCGTTAAGAGTTCATTTATAACCCCCGAACCAGCCCTTGAAAGAACTATGTCAGCCCAGGCATAGGCATCTCCAATGTTTGTATAATAACTTATTGGATAGTATCCTTGCCTTGCCTTTGGGAGTGTGTTATTTTTGCCAACAATATGAAAAATGTTAAAGTTTTTAGTAAGGCTTTCAAGGTTTTCATCTACGATTTTATTTAAAAATCCCGCACCCAAACTTCCACCAATAACAAGCAGATTTTTCTTGCCCGAAACAAAATATTCGCTTTTAATATTGTTTTTATTGCCCTTTAAAACATCTTGTCTTATGGGCTGACCAGTGTAGATACATTTGGAGCTGATAAGTGATGTTTTCTCAAACGCAACACACATTTTATTGCACTTTTTCAATATAAGTTTGTTGGCAAGCCCCATGCTTAAATCTGATTCGTGGCTTACTACTGGCAAGCCAAGTTTTTTGCTTGCAATCACAACAGGCAAGGCAACAAACCCGCCTTTTGAAAATACGACACTTGGGTTGATATCTTTCAATATTTTCTTTGCGCTTCTGACTGACGAAAGCAATTTAAAAGGAATAAGTAAATTTTTTAAAGTCAACTTTCTTTGAAGTTTAACCGTGTCAATACAAAAAAACTTGATGTTCTTTTCGCGACTTACAATCTCTTTTTCCATTCCATGAGAGCCGATGTAGAAAAACTCATATTTGCCACTTCCTTCTTTTTCAAGTCTCTCTTTTATTGCAAGAGCGGGATAGATGTGCCCAGCAGTTCCGCCCCCAGTCAAAACAATTCTTTTCATAAAACCTCACTAAAATATTTTACGCGAATTTGTCGAAATTATGAATTTTATAACTATGCGACAAAATGAATAAATATGCAATCAGTCTTATAAATATACACGCTTTTGCTTACAAAATCAAAAAATAAAATTTTCAAAAAAAGATTTGTTAAAATTTGAAATTGTGCTATATTAAAAATAGGAAAATTATAGCATGCGAGGGGAAAATGGCAGAAAAAAAGTATGACGCAAAAGATATAGTTGTTCTTGAAGGACTTGACGCGGTTAGACTTCGTCCGGGAATGTATATTGGAACGACAGGCTCAAAGGGTATGCATCATCTTTTGTGGGAAATAGTAGACAATGCTATTGACGAAATTTCAAATGGTTATGGAGATACTATAAAAATCACGCTTAACAAAGATGGCTCGGCAACCGTGGAAGATAATGGTAGAGGTATACCAGTGGATATGCACCCAACTCTTCATAAGTCGGGCGTTGAAGTGGTTTATACAACTTTGCACGCGGGCGGGAAATTTAACAATGATAACTACAAATTTTCTGGTGGTTTGCATGGCGTGGGAGCGTCAGTAACAAACGCACTTTCAAAGTGGTGTGATGTTACAGTGTATAAAAATGGAAAAGAATACTATGTAGGCTTCCATTCTTTCATGGATGAAAATGGCAAGATGCACAGCGGAATTGCAAAAGGACCACTTAAACTTGTAGGCAAAACCACAAAGACGGGAACAAAAGTTACTTTCTTGCCAGACAGTGATATGTTTGGAACAATCAAATTTAATTTTGAGACAATCTGTACTCGCGCAAGAGAACTTGCTTTCTTAAACAAGGGACTAAAAATTGAACTTCATGACCTCGTAAACGGTGAGGACGAATTTTATCATTATGAGGGCGGAATCGCAGACTTTGTTAATTATATAGTTGAAGGGAAAAGCAAACTATTTGCACGCCCTGTGTACTTTTCAGCAGAAGATAAAAACTTTTATCTTGAAATAGCCTTTGTTTATACCGATAGTTACACAGAAAGTTCATTCTCATTTGTAAACAATATCCCAACCATAGAGGGTGGAACTCATGAAACAGGCTTTAAATCGGCATTTACGAAAGTTATGAATGAGTATGCCCGTGCAAACAACTTCTTGAAAGAAAAAGATGCCAATTTCTTAGGCGAAGATTTTAGGGAAGGAATAAATGTCGTTTTAAATGTTAAAATGACCAATGTTCAATTTGAGGGGCAAACGAAAACTAAACTCGGAAACCCGGAGGCTAAGACTATGGTTGAAGCCTTGACGATAAGAGAACTTGGAAAATTTTTCGCAGACAAGAAGAACGCAACCATTGCTGAGGTTATTTTAGGCAAAGCAAAAGGCGCGGCTAAAACCAGAGAGGCTGCGAAGAAGGCGAAAGAACTTACTCGTGCAAAGAACTCAGCTGAAAACTTCAACCTTGTGGGAAAACTTGCATCTGCATCCAGCAGAGACAAAGAGAAGTGTGAACTATTCATAGTTGAGGGAGATTCTGCGGGTGGTTCTGCAAAGCAAGGAAGAGATAGACGCTTCCAAGCGATACTTCCTTTGCGCGGTAAGCCTCTTAACGCTGAGAAAAAGAGAATTGACCAAGTCCTTGCAAACGAGGAAATTAGAACCATAATTTCGGCGCTAAACACTGGAATTGGCGAAGATTTTGACCTTTCAAGTTTGAGATATAACAAAGTAATCATTCTTTCCGATGCCGACCAAGACGGCGCTCACATTCGAGCCATACTTTTAACATTTTTCTTTCGATATATGCGCGAACTTATAAATGACGGCCATGTTTACATTGGAATGCCTCCACTTTATAAGGTTCATAAAAAAGGATTTTTAGAGTATGTGTACTCGGATAACGAGTTGCCTGAGGCGATTGAAAGAGCGGGGAAAGGATATGAACTTCAAAGATACAAAGGTCTTGGTGAAATGAACCCAGAACAGTTGCGTGATACAACAATGGACCCTGAGAAACGAGAAATCATTAAGGTAACCATTGATGACGCCGCCGAAGCCGAGAAAATGGTTGTAACCCTTATGGGAGACGATATTGAAGCAAGAAAGGCATACATCGGTGAGCACGCTAACTTTGACCGAGAAGATGACTTCTTAAAAAATTATAAAAAGATTTAATTTTTCCAGCCTAAAATTGCGGGCAGAATAACTTAGCCAATTAAAAAGGCGTGAAATAGACAAAAAAACAATCAAAACAAGGAGAAACAATGGCAAACGATTTTCAAGATGAAAAAAATATTGAAGAAGCAAACCCATTAAGTTACCATGCTGATGAAAAAGGCGTCATTTACAAAACCATGAGCGAGGTGCTTCATGATTCAATGATACCTTACACTGAGTGTGTTGTTATGGATAGAGCGCTCCCAAGAGTAGAGGACGGACTAAAACCTGTTCAAAGAAGAATACTTTTTTCCATGTATGAAAATGGCTTTACACCAGATAAACCATACAGAAAAAGTGCGAACATTGTAGGAGAAACCCTTGGTGCTTATCACCCACATGGAGATACTTCCATTTATGACGCAATGTGCAGAATGGCTCAATCTTGGGTTTTAAGGGAGCCACTTGTAGAGGGACAAGGAAACTTTGGTTCTGTGGACGGAGATAGCCCAGCCGCTTATCGTTATACCGAGGCGAGATTGACACCACTTGCCATGGAACTTATGCGCGACCTTGAAAAAGATACAGTAAGATGGAGTTTAACCTTTGATGATAGACGCAAAGAGCCAGATATGTTCCCGGGGAGATTCCCAAATCTTCTTGTAAATGGTGCCTCGGGCATTGCGGTCGGGGTTGCAACCAACATCCCACCACACAATCTTGGCGAAACGATAGATGGCGTTGTGGCGTATATTGATAACCCAAAAATTAAAATAGAAGAACTTATGAAGATAATAAAAGCGCCAGATTTTCCAACTGGTGGTGAAATTATCTCTGTCGACGGTGGACTTGAACAAGCGTACAGAACTGGAAAAGGCAAAATCATTATCCGCAGTAAGGTTGGGATAGAAAAGGTTGGCGATAAAGTCAGCTTGATTATCAGCGAAATTCCATATCAAGTTAATAAAGCCCAACTTCTTATGAAAATTGCCGAACTCAAAGAGCAAAACAAAGACAAACTTTCATGCATCACCGAAATTCGTGATGAGTCGGATATTAGCGGTATGCGCGCGGTTATAAGGCTTAAAAAGGACGCAAACCCTAACAAAATCTTGGAATATCTATATAAATCAACAAATCTTCAAGTCTCTTATGGTATAAATATGGTTGCCATTGCTGGCGGAAAGCCAAGACTTATGAATTTGCTTGAAATTATATCATATTACTCTGAGTATCAACGCGAGGTCATCGTAAGAAGAAGCAAGTTTGAACTTGAACAGGCAAAAGAGCGTGCACATATTTTGCAAGGACTTGTTATTGCCATTAAAAACATTGATGAGGTTATTAAAATCATCAAAAAGTCGGCTTCAACAAACGAGGCAAAATCTAAGTTAAGAGAGCGATTTAAACTTTCTGACCGCCAAGCACAAGCCATACTCGATATGCGCCTTGCAAGACTGGTTCACCTTGAAGTCGAAAAAATAGAAGAGGAACTTGCGGGACTTGAAAAACTAATTGCTCATCTTGAAAAAATTCTTGCGTCAAAGAAAGCGCAATATGACCTTGTTAAGAAAGAAATTCTTGAAATTAAAAAATCTTACGCAACAAAGCGCCGTTCAGTTGTTTGTAATGACGCAAAGATTAAGGTAAGTGAAATTAAAGACGAAAAAGAGGAAGAGGCAAGCAAAAATTATGTGCTTTCCATTTCGGCGGGCGGAACTATCAAGAAAGTTACGCCAAAAAATTATTCGATGAGTCAAAAAGATATAACTGACTCCACCTCACTTACAGATTTGCCAAAATGTATTGAAACATATTCGTCTGCTGACACTGTTTTAATTTTGACAAACAAAGGGAACGCGGTAAAATGCAAAGTTGCCGACATAAAAGAGTGTAAGTGGCGCGATAAAGGTTTGACACTTGACCAAATAGAAAAACTCATTTCATTAAATGAAATGCCGGTTGCATTACTTAAACTTCCAAGCAATTCAAATGTGGTGTTTATGACAAAAAATGGTGTTGTTAAAATGTCGCCAGCAAGCGAACTTATGATGATAAAATCGTTCTATCCAGTTTGCAAACTCGCGGACGGGGATGAAGTCATTTCTGTTCAACTTGAAGAAGTGGATAAGCCAATTTTAATGATGACCAAGAAAGGTATGGCACTCAACTTTGACAAAAAGGATGTTCCTGTTCAAGGAAGATTATCGGGTGGAGTGCGTGGTATCAATCTCGATGAAAACGATTGTGTGATTTTTGCCAGCCAAGTAAACTTTGACGAGGTTTGTGTTGTTAGTGAAAACGGATACATCAAAAAATTGAGCGTTTCACAATTCCCACTTTCACAAAGATACCGTAAGGGTCTTAAATACATCACTTTCGCAAAGAACTGCCAAAACGTGTTCTTTGTTTGCCCCGCCGATAAACAAACTTCGGTGGCGGTCGATTTTGGCTTAAAAATTCTTCCACTTGACACTAAAAAAGTGCCAACCGGCGAAAGACTTACAAGCGGAAATGAAATTATTAAGAAAAACTTTTTCTCTATCGTAAAAATCATTTATTAAAAAATTATAGAAAGATGTTGGTAAAATTATAGATAGTTTTTAGCCGCTGACCGCATAGTAGCCATCAACTCTCTCTATATATATTCTAAAAAACATTAACTAAACAAAAAGCACGACAGTAAAGATTTAATCTTTTATTTGTCGTGTTTTTTTGCGTTTTTGTCATTTTTTAGGACAAGGCTAGTATATTTAGAAATGAAAGAGAAATTCGACATTTTGACTTTTTTCTTGCCAAAATGAGACAGGTTTCTCGTTTGAGCAAATTTAATCATGATTTATCATTAAAAGCGAGGTTTGCAAATGCCATTTTGCGTTATCAAATCAAGAACCATTAAAATTATTTTAGCCATGCTTGCTGTTGTTGTGGTGCTGGGAATATCTTTTGAGGGGAGTGCAAGCGCTTCGGTTTGGTTTGGCTCTTCCAGCAGACTTGTCCCAATTTACCGCGTTGACACCGATGAAAAACAGGTTGCAATTTCTTTTGATGCCGCATGGGGTGCAGATAAGACCCAAGAAATCATCAGCATTTTAAAAGAATATAATTGCACTGGAACTTTTTTCCTCGTTGGCTTTTGGGTGGATAAATATCCTGAAATGGTCAAAGCGATTGATGAAGCAGGTCTTGAAATCGGAACGCATTCAAATACACATCCAGACATGGCGAAACTTGATAAGTCCACGATAGAAAAAGAACTTCTTGTCAGCATGAAAAAAATAACTGATATAACAGGCAAAGAAATTAAAGTTTTTCGTCCTCCGTTTGGCTCTTATAACAATGCGCTTCTTTCAACCTGTTCTTCTCTTGGTCTTAAAGCCATTCAATGGGATGTAGATTCTCTTGATTGGAAAGGTCTTTCTGCGGGTGAAGTTACAAAGCGGGTGATGAAAGGGGCAAAAAATGGTTCAATCATTCTTATGCACAACAATGCTGACCATGTAACTGAGTCATTAAGGCTAACGCTTGACTATCTTACAAATGGAGGATACAAAGTTACAAGCGTGGGGGAACTTATCTATCAGCAAGATTATCGTATTGACGCAAATGGAGTGCAACACAAAAATTAAAAGGAGAAAATTATGAACAGTAATTTAGTTACAGCAATTCAAAACAACAAAGGAAAACTTATAGGAACGCTTGTCGGTGGCGTTACAAATACTTTTGAGGTCGAGGGAGAAACCTTTTTTGAGGGGAAAATTCAAGTAAACCGCCTATCAATGGCTGCCGACATATTGCCTTTTACAATAAGCGAAAAATTGGTAAAAGCGTACAATATTGATTTAAATAAACAAACCGAAGTTTCCTTTGGAGGCGAACTTCGTTCATATAATCGTGTGATAGATGGAAAAAGCAGGCTTATCCTTTCATTCTTTGTTAAAGAGGTGAAAGAAGCGGAAGAAAGTGATGAGGGGACAAATGATTTAACCCTTACTGGCTTTATTTGCAAGGAACCAATTTTCAGAACAACACCTTTCAATCGCCAAATATGCGACATTCTTTTAGCGGTAAATCGTCCAGCATTTAACAAAAGCGACTATATCCCTTGCATATTATGGGGTAGAAATGCCAAGTTTGTACAAAGTTTAAAAGTGGGCACAAAGGTAACCCTTAACGGGCGTATACAATCTCGCAACTATAAAAAAGAAACCCCAGACGGGCAAATTCTTGAAAAAACTGCGTATGAAGTTTCATGTCAGAAAATCATAATTGAAGAAAAAGTTGAGTCAAGTGAAAACTTCGGGTGAGCAAGTTCACATACTATCGTAAATTGTATTTGAAATTATCAGTGTAATTAGTTCCGTGAACAAGTTCACATATTATCGTAAGTTGTATTTAAAATTTTAACATCAATTAGTTCCAGGGAGCAAGTTTACTCGCCATATTTGATTTGGTAGTATCTATAACAGTTTTTTGTCTATCAAATTAAATCAAACCCAATTTTTAACAAAAAGAAAGAAGTCAAATCGTCAGTCCTTGACTTCTTTCTTTTTTGTCTAAGCCCATATTTTCGTTTATGACTTCGTGCCTATTCTGCGCCAAGCAAAACTTACAAACATAGTTGAAAATATTTGATAAATTTCATTTTGTAGTCAAATTGAGATAAATTTCTAAAATTTTAAGATAGTGGTACTTTATAAGTGAAGAATAAGTTTGCCCCGCATTTACTGGAACGCCAGAGCAGAGGTCTTTGCTTGCTGATAAAGCGTCGTTGAGAGCGGTATGCAAATCTTTAAGTGGAGTGGCAGTGCAATCATCTGCGAAAATCGTTTCAAAATCCGCAAGCAGTGATGAAAGTGTGCTGTGAGCGTTGTTGACAGCAAGTCGCGCCGAAATTTCATTATAGACTGATGTATCATAACTTATGGCGATGTCATATAAACTATGGTAGTAATTTTGAAAGCAGTTTAATGCTTTGGTCAAAACCTTTGCTTCACTGTCGGTGAAATTCCCGTTTATAGTATAGCTATCAAAATGAACATTAATAAGACAGCTTTCAATTCCTTTTGCCTTTACGCTGTTTTGCACTAAAATTGCATCGTTTTTATTTGAATATGCCGAACTTATCACATGAAAATAACCTTCTTGCTCCCAAATGTAACCGCCTGCGCCTATTTTCTGATAATCAGCGCTTAGTGAAATTGCCTCGCTTTTAACCTGACTTTTTGCAAGAGAAATCATGTACAAATCGTACGCAGACGACTTTACTTCACTTACATTTTTACCTGTTGCGATGAGGGATGAGGCGATAAAGTTTGCAATCACTAGACAAACGATAAAAAGGAGACATGATCCCATCGCAATTAAACTTTTTTTATTATTTTTAAAAAAAATTGGCATAAAAAGTTGAAACTTCCTCCATAAACATAATACAATTCTAGTGTATGACAAAAAAATGCAAACTATGAGGAGCATAGTGCGTAAAATATTTGCCAAAAAGTCAAATTTAGAGTTATAATCAATGTGCAAGGAGGTTAAATATGAAATTAAAACCATTATTTGACAGAGTGGTGCTTAAACCACTAGAAAACGAAAAGGAAACAAAAGGTGGAATTATTCTTCCAACAGCCGCCCAAGAAAAAAGTCAACTAGCAGAAGTTGTCGCAGTTGGCAATGGCATGAATTTAGACGGAAAGGAAGTTTCAATGCAGGTTAAAGTCGGCGATAAGGTGCTTTATGGCAAATATACTGGCACAGAGATTAATATCGATGATAAAGAATGCGTGGTCGTTCGCCAAACTGACATTTTGGCTGTTATTGAATAGGAGGGAAAGGGAATATGTCTAAAAAAATACTTGAAGGAATTGAAGCAAGAAAGGCGCTTGAACGAGGCGTAAGTGCACTTGCAAGCACTGTTAAAATCACCCTTGGCCCAAAGGGAAGAAATGTTGTGCTTGGCAAACAATACTCTTCGCCACTTATCACTAATGACGGTGTTACAATCGCCAAAGAAATTGAACTTGACGACCCTTTTGAAAACATGGGCGCAGAACTTATTAAAGAGGTTTCTGTTAAAACCAATGATGTTGCAGGTGATGGCACAACAACAGCGTGCGTACTTGCCGAAGCAATCATTAAAGAGGGTATGAAAAACTTTGTTGCTGGTGCAAACCCAGTTATACTTAAAAAGGGTATATTCAAAGCGTGCGACTGCGTTTGTGAGGAACTTAAAAAATTATCAAAACCAGTTGCAGACAACGATGATATTAAAAAGGTTGCATCAATTTCTGCGGGAGATGAGGAGATTGGCGGACTTATCGCAGAGGCAATGGAAAAGGTTGGCGCGGATGGTGTTATCACAGTTGAAGAATCTCAAACCATGAAAACCGAACTCGGCGTTGTTGAGGGAATGCAATTTGATAGGGGATATTTATCTCCATATATGTGCACAAACACAGATAAAATGCTTGCCGAACTTGATAATCCTTACATACTCATAACCGACAAAAAAATCTCAAACATTCAAGAGATTTTGCCTCTTCTTGAAGAGATTGTTAAAGCGGGCGGAAAACTTTTAATCATCGCTGACGAAATCGAAGGCGAAGCCCTTACAACGATTATTTTAAATAAACTTCGTGGCACATTTACTTGCGTTTGCGTAAAAGCACCAAGCTTTGGCGAAAAACGCAAAGCCATGCTTGAAGATATTGCTATTCTCACTGGTGGCAGTGTTATCAGCGAGGAACTTGGTTACGACCTTAAAACAGCAACTATTGAAAATCTCGGGAGAGCAAAAACTGTGCGCGTAGATAAAGATTCTACCACGATTGTAGAAGGCGCTGGTGAAAAAGAAGCAATAAAAGCAAGGGTTAACCAAATAAGAGAACAAATCAAAAATCAAAAAAGCGACTATGAACGCGAAAAACTTACCGAAAGACTTTCAAAACTAGCCGGTGGCGTTGCTGTGATAAAAGTTGGAAGCGCAACAGAAGTTGAAATGAAAGAGAAAAAACTTCGCATTGAAGACGCACTTGCAGCAACAAAAGCAGCCAGCGAAGAAGGTGTTGTACCTGGTGGCGGTGTTGCACTTTTAAAAACTAGCCCTGCTCTTAAAAACCTTGTTGAAACCCTCAATGGTGATGAAAAAACTGGCGCGGGCATAGTTCTTCGTGCTATTGAAGAGCCTATTCGTCAAATTGCTAAAAATTCGGGTGTTGATGGCGGTGTTGTTGTCAATAAGATTTATGAAAACCTTGCTGAAAAAGCTTATGGCTTTGACGCTCTCAATAATGAATTTTGCGACATGGTTGAACGCGGTATCCTTGACCCTACAAAGGTAACTCGTTCTGCACTCCAAAATGCAGTTTCTGTTTCTGCAACTATGCTTACAACAGAGGCGCTTGTGGTTGAAGTGGAAGACAAAACCGATAAAAAACAAAGCCAAGATGTGTATTGATAAAAAATATAAAGATGCATAGGTAAAATCACTTTATTTGAAGAGAATTACATATTTTCTTCATTTAAAGTGATTTTTTTGCTTTTAAATGAAAAATCTAAAAGATGATTTGCTAAATTTTAATAATTTAAATAAACATAATGTGCAAACCTTTTTTGCGCCTATTTTTTCTCACCTATTGACAAAGGGAAAAACAAATGATAAAATAAAGGTGAGAGAAAATTTTAGGGAGATAAGAT
>CAKVMD010000015.1 GCA_934771475.1 uncultured Clostridia bacterium | reverse complement strand
GCCTCACTTCAATAACAATTCCATCAAGCGTAACAAGCATTGGCGGAAATGCTTTTTCATACTGTTCAAAACTCACCTCGATATCAATTCCAGAGGGAGTAACTAGCATCGGAGAATATGCTTTCTATGGATGTTCAAGACTCACTTCAGTCAACTTTGAAAATACAAGTGGTTGGAAAGCGGGAAGCAAAAGTATTTCCTCAACAAATTTAGCAAATCAATCTACTGCTGCCACTTACCTGAGCTCAACTTATAGAGATGAAACTTGGACACGCTCATAATTGACCGAAAGACAAAATAAAAAATTGAAATGACAAAAGCCTTGCATTCGCAAGGCTTTTTAGTAAGTAAAGAGTCGAGGAAATAAAAAATGCAAGATGTTTAAATTTTATTAAATTTACACTTTTCTTTGCTAAAAAATTGATATATATAAATGTTAAATCATAATTAAAAACTTCCGCGCATACAATGGTGTATGAAAAAGATTTTTATTAAAGCAATGAAGTTTAAAAAATGGGCGTTAAATCTCTGTATCGCCCTAATTGTAGGGGTTGTAGCCACTGCCTGCATTATTAGTGGAAATGCAAGTGTCGCAACTGGTGCGGTCAGCGGAGTGTATTATAACGGGGATAAAAACTCAAATAATGTTACGCTTATGGTCAATGTTTATTGGGGGACTGAGTACCTCGATTCAATGCTTGAAACTTTCAAAGAAAATGATGTAAAAACCACATTTTTTATAGGCGGAACATGGGCTGTTATGAACGAAGATTATCTAAAAAAATTTGATGAGGACGGACATGAAATTGCGAACCATGGTTATCACCACAAAGACCATGATAAACTTGACCAAGCGGGCAATTTAAATGAAATAAAAACCACACATACCATAGTTAAAAATCTACTGGGCAAAGATATGAATCTATTTGCTCCTCCAAGTGGCGCGTATGATAAATTAACTGTTAGTTGCGCCGATAGTTTGGGATACAAAACTATTATGTGGACAAGAGATACTATTGATTGGCGCGACCATGACGAAAATCTTATTTATCAGCGCGCAGTTAAGAATGTGAAAGGGGGAGACCTCATTTTGATGCATCCAACCGAAGCTACTGCCAAAGCATTGCCAAGAATAATCAAAACAATAAAAGAAAAGGGGTTAAATCTTACGACAGTAAGTCAAACGATAGGGCTCTAACAAAAAAAGTCAAAAAATTTTAATAAAGTTAAAAAATATTCTCAAAACTTGCAATTTGTGATTGAGAATATTTTTTATTTGTGCTATATTTAATATATATTTAAACTATAAATCTATTGGGGAGTTAAAATATGGCAACTTTTCAAGTTTCAAACAAGAATAAATCTTCAACTAAAAACGCTAAACTCGTAACTGGTTGGGTGCTCATTTTTGTTTGCTCATTTGTTTTTTTGTTCTCAGCAACCTCGATTATACCATTTTTAAAAACATTTTTCCTTGGCGCTTTTGGTATCTTTGTATATCCGCTTTGCGTGCTTGGATTTATTGTGTCATTGGCACTTTTAAACAATAAAAAATATGTTATGCCAAAGCGTTATGCGATATTTTTGATTATAAGCCTTATCCTTATTTTGTCGATTTTGCAACTTATAATCATAGGGCTTCCAGCAGGGAAGTCTTATGGCGAGTATATCGCACTCAATTACACCAAAAGAATAACTGCTGGGGGAATGCTCATCGGATTTATCCCATCAAGCCTTATGTATCTTATGGGAGGCGTTGCCACATACATTCTTTTATCAATCGGTCTGATTGCTTCCATAGCGTTTTTTGTGGAGGCAGTTGTTTCACTTAAAAAGACAGAAGAAAAAGAGGCTCCAATTCGCTTTCAAATCAAAGAAAAAGAGGTTAAGAAACCTTTTAATCCACGAAAGGAAAATCTTGAAGAGCAAAATCTAAGAAACGAAAAGGTGTATAAAGCCAAAAAACCAAGTGTTCCTATTATGCTTGACGGAAATGTGCAAGAGGAGGAGAAGCGCGAACTTTCTGCGCGAGAAAAACTTGGGCTTGTTGGCAACTATCAAATGAATAAGCCAGAAGAGAAAAAACTTGTTCTTCCAAAAGATGAAGACGATGGCAAAATACCAGAGGGTATGACAACCAGAGAATACCTTTTGCATCCACCAAAGTTAAATATGGAAAAATATATGGAGTCCGTTCGTAGAACTCGCCCAAATATGTCTCCATATTTCAAACCACAAAATCCACAGCCAACAAGTAACGCTCTTGAAAGCGAAATTGCGAAAAATATTGATGAACTCAAAAACGATGAACCAGTTATTTCTTCACCAGAACATATAAGTGATGAAAAACCAAGCGTTGACGGCGTATATGGCGGAAATTTGCCAGAAATTAAGCCGGAAGAAATCACAAGTGAGGCAGAAGAAATCATCCGTGCGACCTTGCAAGAGGAAAAAGAAGAGCGCGAAGAAGAATACAAAAACTTTATTGATTTTGATGATGACGAGCCTGCAACTGAAAAAGATGAACATATGCAAAGCAATGCTCCTATCCAAAATAATGAAGAAGAGTTTGGCGCTCAAACGGACAGCGTAAATGATTTAAACTCACTTGAAAATAGGCAAATGTTTGATAGAAATGGTCTTGGCAGGGCGCCAAGTTTTGACCGCGAAAATATTGCTCGCAATGACCGCGACACATTCGCAAAGGATGAGCACAACTTTACCAGAAACGATAGAGATGGACTTTTGAGAACGGACCGCGAAAACCTTGATAGAAATGCTGTTTCTAGCGCTAACGCAAATAATATTCAGCGCGACAATTTGATGCGCAGAGACTTTAACCACAATGATGAAACAGAACCAAAAGAGGAAAGCGAATTTGCACGAAGAAGAGGACATGACGAAATAGATAGACGCAAATCAATGGTTGACATTCCTGCAACAAAGGAAGAAAGGGTAGTTCCATACAAGTACACGCGCCCATCTATTGACCTTATTCAAACCAAGAGCGACGACCTTTCTATGTTCAATGAAGAAATACCAATGAAAAGAGTGGCGCTTGAAAATGCACTTGAAAATTTTGGTGTGCCAGCAAAAGTACAAAATGTTGTTATTGGGCCAACAGTAACGCGTTATGAAATTGAAATGCCAGAGGGTATTTCGGTTAAAAAAGTGCTTTCTCTTGATGCCGATATTGCCTATGCTCTTTCTGCAAAAGGTCAAATAAGAATTGAAGCGCCTATACCGGGGAGAAGTGTTGTCGGAATTGAAGTTCCAAATAGTAAAGTGGCAAAGGTAAGCATTAAAGATGTTCTTCAATCAAAAGAATTTACTTTAAGCCCAAGCCCTCTTACTTTTGCGCTCGGTAAAGATATTACTGGCAATGTTAAGGTTTGCAATCTTCAAAAAATGCCACACCTTTTGGTTGCTGGTACAACTGGTTCGGGTAAAAGTGTATGCTTAAACTCAATCATCACCTCAATTTTATACAAATCATCACCTGATGAAGTAAAATTTATTATGATTGACCCTAAACAAGTTGAACTTTCTATGTATGAGGGATTGCCTCACATGGTTATTCCTCGCGTCATTACTGACCCAACGAAAGCGGTGAACGCTCTTGGGTGGGCAGTTGACGAAATGGAACGCCGTTTCAACCTCATTTCAGAGGAAAGAGTAAGAAACATTGATGAGTATAATCGCACCGAAAAGGTGGTTCAAAATAAGGTTAAAAAGATGCCTTATATTGTTATCATTTTTGACGAATTTGCTGATTTCATGGCAGTTGCCAAGAATGAAATTGAAGATAAAATCCGCCGTCTTGCAGGCAAGGCGAGAGCAGCGGGTATTCACCTAATTCTTGCCACACAAAGACCTTCAACAGATGTTGTAACGGGAACGCTCAAAGCAAATCTTCCAGCGCGCATTGCATTCAAAGTGGCTGGACGAGTTGACAGCGAAGTTATTATGGGCGCAACTGGGGCAGAGAAACTTTTGGGATATGGTGATATGCTTTATAAGCCAGCAGATAGCGCACCAGTTCGTATTCAAGGATGCTTTATTGACACGCCAGAGACCAAAGAAATTGTCAACTTTATCACCGCCAACAATGATGAAATTTTTGATGAGGAAGCGTTTAATGCAATTAATAATCCTGGCAAAAACACAAATGGTAATGGCGGAGAAAATAAGGACGGGGTTGACCCACTTCTACCTCAGGCACTTAAAATTTGCATTGATAATGGCGTTGCTTCAAGTACGATGGTTCAGCGCAAGTTGTCAATCGGCTACCCTCGTGCGGCGCGCATTATAGACCAAATGGAAGAGCGCGGATATATTTCAAGCGCAGAGGGCTCAAAACAGCGTGCAGTTTACATTTCTATTGAAGAATTTTACTCAATTTTTGGAGACATTTATGACTAAGGAAGAACTTATAAAAAGCAAAAGAATTTCGGCTATAAGTTTGGGGTGCGACAAAAACAAAGTCGACCTTGAACATATGCTTGGCAGACTTAAAGAATATGGTTTCACAATCACAGATGATGTTTATAATGCTGAAATTGTGATTGTGAACACTTGTTCGTTTATCGCACCAGCAACCGAAGATTCACTCACAAATATATTTGAAATGGAAAACCTCAAAGGGAAAGGGGTGATTGAAAAAATCATCATTACTGGCTGTTTAATCGAGCGCTACCGTGATGACCTTAAAGTACTTTTGCCTAATATTGACGCCTTTGTAAGGCTTAGAGATAACGATAATATTTGCAATATTATTGAAAAACTCTATGGGGTTGAGAAGTCGAAAATCGCAAATAAATTTGAGCGCGTGCTCACAAGCAGTGCAAGTTATGCTTACCTTAAAATCGCAGACGGATGCAATAATGTTTGTTCATATTGCACAATACCAAGGATAAGAGGAAGATACAAATCTGTGCCAATGGAAGACCTTGTTGCGGAAGCGAAAAACCTCGCAAAGCGCGGAGTAAAGGAACTTATATTAGTTGCACAAGATACCACAAGATATGGTGAAGATTTGTATAACAAAAATTGTTTGATTGAGTTATGTGATAAGTTGTCGCAAGTTAAAGGTATAGAGTGGATAAGACTTCATTATTTGTACCCTGAAAAACTGACTGATGAACTTCTCGAATACATAAACAAAAACCCTAAGATGTGCAAATATCTTGATGTTCCACTTCAACATATTGACGATGAAATACTTAAAAGTATGCGCAGAAAGGTTGATGAAGATGGGACGCGTAAACTTATTGATAAAATCCATGCATTTTATCCAGATTTTGCTCTCCGCAGTACATTTATTGTGGGCTATCCGGGCGAAAATGGCAAAAAATTTAGAAAACTTTTAGCATTTTTGAAAGAGGCACAAATTGATTATGCAGGTTTCTTCCCTTATTCAAGAGAGGAGGGCACGGTAAGTTTCTATTTGCCAAAACAAGTCTCTTCTTTCACAAAGAAACGCAGATATAAAAAGGCACAAAAAATTCAAAACGCCATTGCAAGCGAAAAGGCAAAATTGCTTTTAGGACAAGAAATGGTTGTGCTTGTAGACACATTCGATGAAAAAACGGGAGAATATGTTGGTCATAGCCAAAAACTTGCTCCAACAGTTGACTTTGAAGTCCGTTTTGTGGATAATGGAAATGTAGACATTGCACAGTTTGTTAAAGTAAAAATTTATGACTTTGACGGCGGTGCATATAAAGGAGAGATTGTATGAATACACCCAATAAGATAACACTTTCAAGACTTCTTTTGATACCTTTGATTGTGTTTTTCTACCTTGCAACTTTTATTCCTTACGCAAGACTTGTGGCAACAATTTTATTTATAGTTGCGTGCCTTACAGATTTTGTTGACGGACACCTTGCAAGAAAAACAAACCAAGTAACTGACCTTGGAAAATTCTTTGACTCCATTGCGGACAAAGTTTTAATTGCGACCGGCTTTATTTTGACTTGCGCTGTACCAATCAGCACTGGATATTCGGTTATCTATCCAAATTGGCTGGGCGTTGTGTGCGTAATCGTAATTCTTGCAAGAGAGTTTATTGTTTCAGCATTAAGACAAATTGCAGCATCAAAAGGTATTGTTCTTGCAGCAGATAAGGGTGGTAAAATCAAAGCCACTTGCCAATTTGTGATTGTTTCAATTTATATGGCATATTCGTTTGTTTTGACCGACCTTATCTCAAATCCAGCGCTTAACTTCAATGGTCGCGTGTTTGCAGTGCTCAATTTTGTATTTATGATTTTGCTTATTGCGACAACGCTTCTTACAATTTACTCGGGGGCAAATTACCTTATCAGAAATAGAAAGGTTTTCAAAACTGATAAAAATGACAACTTTGTAAACCATGCTGTTGACATAACAAACAATGATGAAGAAGAAAAAGACAACTTTGACGAAGTTTAAAAGAGGAGAGGACTATGGAAAAGAAAGATTTGAAAAAAGACGCTAAAAAAGATGCAAAGAAAGACGCCCTTGCCGAGGCGCTTCTTCAAATTGAAAAGCAATATGGTAAAGGTGCAATTATGAAAATGGGAGACAAGGTTAATGAACCTATTGATGTTATCCCAACAGGCTGTTTGACACTTGATATTGCCCTTGGAATTGGTGGCGTGCCAAGAGGAAGAGTTATCGAAATATATGGTCCAGAATCTTCTGGTAAAACAACAGTTTCTCTTCATATTGTTGCGCAAGCACAAAAACTTGGTGGAACAGCAGCGTTTATCGATGCAGAGCACGCTCTTGACCCTATTTACGCTGAAAAACTTGGGGTACAATTAAATGACCTTCTTGTTTCTCAACCAGACAATGGAGAACAAGCACTCAATATTTGCGAAAGCCTAGTTCGTTCTGGCGCGGTTGATATTGTTGTTGTCGACTCTGTCGCAGCCCT
Source organism: uncultured Clostridia bacterium (assembly GCA_934771475.1). GTDB lineage: Bacteria > Bacillota > Clostridia > Christensenellales > UBA1242 > Caccovivens. Next base: position 16,003 of record CAKVMD010000015.1, on the reverse strand, counting down.
TACTCCAAAAGCCGAAATTGATGGTGAAATGGGTGATAATCATGTTGGTTTGCAAGCAAGAATGATGAGCCAAGCATTAAGAAAAATCACTGGTGCAATCAATAAGAGCAACACAACTGTTATCTTTATCAACCAATTAAGAGAAAAAATTGGTGTAATGTTTGGAAACCCTGAAACAACAACTGGTGGTAAGGCACTTAAATTCTATGCTTCAATTCGTCTTGATGTAAGAAAGAAGGATGCTATCAAAGAGGGAACAGAAATTGTTGGAAATAGAACTGTTGTTAAGGTTGTTAAAAACAAACTTGCTCCTCCTTTCAAAACGGCTGAATTTGACATTATTTATGGCAAGGGGATAAGCCAATCTGGTTGCGTTGTTGACCTTGCTCTTAACGCGGATATTATCCAAAAATCTGGTTCATGGTTCTCATACAACGATGAAAAGATTGCCCAAGGGAAAGAAAATGTTAAATCTTATCTTGAAAACAATCAAGCAGTTTATGACGAAATCTTCGAAAAGGTTAAAACCGCTTATGGCATTGGTGGAGGAGATGCAAACGCTGAACTTCCAGACGCTGACGAAGATGACGAAACAGAAGAATAATTTTCTGGCGTTATAAAAATTCGCGCTACTTTTGTTACATTTGCGGACGCAGTAACTACGCTTGCGTTATTGTCGCGCGGAAAAAACGCAAGCTTTTGAAAATTTAAATTTAAAAATTAAAAAGTGAACTCTAAAAAGATATTAATCTTTTATGGTTCACTTTTTTATTAATTATATTGAATATTTTTAGCCATTTTTTTTAAATATTTTTTACTATTTTATTTATGAAATTTTTTGATTTTTAATTTTATTTTTTCATGATTTTTTAATTCATCTTGATTTTTTGGCTTTAATTTTGAGTTTATCTTATAAAAATATTTTTAATTAATTATAAGCCCCTAAAATAAAGGGAAATAAATGTTTTGAATTTATCAAAATATTTTATTTTTTATGCTAAAATAATAGCGTTTTAATTTTTAAACAAATTAGATAAACCATTTATCGTGAGGCGTTCTTTGCGTCTTTACGAATTTTATTTTGTCATATTCTTTTAATTCAGGAGAACTTGTGTAATAATATTCTATTTCAACAGTTTGTTCATTACTTACAAGCGGAGTTTTAACACAAGTTTCTCCCTTTTTGTTTTCTATACGAGCAAGAACTTTGCCATTTGATATAAAGTTGTACGACAAATATTCTTTTGCCAAAAATGTAATCACCGCATTGCCATTTTCAACTTTACTTGTGAAGGTCTCTTTGCGGGCTTTGGTGAAACTTGTTGAAATTCCTTTTGGTAAATTGAATTTAGAAAAAAGTTCTTTTTGAGTGTAAATTTCAGGTATGTAATCATTGGCTAAAAGTGCGATATGATTATCATTTAGAGCATTGAGGTCAATCGCCTTTTCAGTTACACTGTCAGGCATTTCAAAAGTTGAGGTATCTCCAACTTTTTCAAAATAATTTTTGACTATTTGTGTTGGTTGGTTTCCGCCCGCATAAGTTATAGGCGTGTTGTCAAGATTGCCAAGCCAAACAACAGTTGTATAGTCTTTTGTATAGGAAGCGTTCCAAGCATCTAGGTTTTGTTTGCTTTTACTTTTGCCCACAGTTCCAGTCTTTGACGCAATGTCTATTCCAAGGGATGAAAGTCTCTTCGCTGTGCCAGTTTTTGCACAAGTGCGTAGCATATCGGTCAAAAGATAAGCGCAATCGTCTCGCAAAATTTGTTTTTCTTCTCCCTTATGTATGTAAACGAGTTTGTCGTTTTTGTCAGTTATAAATTTAACAAATTTTGGAGCGCTAAACTTTCCCATATCCGCAAAAGTAGAGTAAGCACCAGCCAGCGAAAGAGGGGTTACGCCATAAGTCATGCCACCAAGTGCGAGAGTGTAGGAAGTGTCTCTATCATCAAATTCAATTCCCATACTTTGCGCGTAAGCCTTTGCTTTTTCTATTCCCACATAGGATAAGACTTTAACAGCGGGGATATTAATAGATTTTGAGAGCGCTTCTCTTGCCGATACATATCCGCGATACTTTTCGCCCACATTTTTAGGTGCATAGTCGCCTATAACTGTTTTTTCATCCAATATTTGTGTGCAAGGGTAAATAATGTCCTCATTTAAAGCGGGTGTATAGACAAGAATAGGCTTTAAGCACGAGCCGGGTTGACGCTTGCAGTCAAGAATTTTATATACCGAGTCGCCAATAAATGCTTCAACACCATGAGTAGCGTTATTTAAAACAATTCCAGCACTATCGCATGAAATATTTTCTTTTTTAAAGGCTTCATTTAACGCAGATTGTTTTTCTTCATTCAGATATGTATAAATTTTATATCCTTGCAAGGCGATTTGCTGTGCGGGGATGCCCAAAATTTGTTCGGCCTCGTCAATAGATGCTTGACTGTAAGAATTAAGCCCATTTTGTCTTGTACTTTTTATTTTAAGACTTATCGGAGATGAGGTTGATTTCGTGAGAGTGCTGGTAGAGATAAACTTATCCTTGTTCATCTCGTTTAGCACCAAATTTCGCCTAGATAAAGCGTTGGCTTGGTTGCGAATAGGACAATACTTTGTTGGTGATTTGATTAGACCAGCAAGCAAAGATGCCTCTTCTAGAGTTAAGTCTTTTGCCTCTTTTGAAAAGTAAAAATTGGAGGCTGACTCAATGCCATAGCAGTTATTTCCAAAGTAGATGGCGTTAAGGTAAAATTCAAGAATTTGATTTTTTGAATATTTATTTTCAAGTGTCTTTGCAAGGGCAATTTCTTGTATCTTGCGTCTGTATGTTTTTTCGCTGGTCAAATAAGTGTTTTTTACAAGTTGTTGGGTGATTGTGCTTGCGCCTTCTTTAAGCCTTCCGCTTAAAACATTGTTTATGCCAGCTTTTACAATTCTTTTGTAGTTTACTCCATGATGTTTATAAAAATTTTTGTCCTCTATTGCTATAAAAGCATTGACAGTATCCTCAGATAGCGATTCAATTTTGGCATAAGGTCTAAAAATTTCATTGGGTTCTTTCGTCGGTTTATTTTCATCATCAAATACTTCAATAGTGGCACTTGGGGAGGTTAAAACCGCTTCGTCTAGGGGCATACTTTTGGCATTTAAATAAACATACGCAACATAAAAACTTACTCCAGCCAGCGCCGAAAGAAGCAGTATAACAAGCACTATAAACGAAACTTTAAAAAACTTTTTCATCACAGGTTATTATGCATAAAAAACAATAAATTATCATACTTTGTCATTTTTTTGAAACAATTATTTGAAAATTGTAGAATTTTAGTGTATAATAACCTAGGAAGATTTTGCTTTTAATATATAAATATATTAAAAAGCGTTATAAATTTAACTTAAAAAGAGGATATATGAAATATTTTATAGTTACTTATGGCTGTCAAATGAATGTACACGAGTCCGAAAAAATCGCTGGAATTTTGGAAGGGCTTGGTTACAGCGAAGCCGAAAAAAGAGAAGATGCTGACATTATTGTTTTCAACACCTGCGCAATTAGAGAGGGTGCTGAGGACAGAGTTTTTGGCAATGTTGGAAACCTCAAAAAGATGAAGAAGAAAAATAAGAACCTCATTATTGCAGTTTGTGGTTGCATGACGCAAAAGGAGCAGACTGCCCAGAAACTTCTTACCACTTTCCCTTTTGTGGATATTGTCATAGGCACATTTAACTTGTCAAACCTTGGCTATTACATTAACGCTGTTAAAAAGGGGCGTCAAATGGAAGTTTGGGAGGAAGGCGAACTTGACGAGACTCTCCCATACAAAAGGACAAGCGGGGAAAACGCGTGGGTAAACATTATGCAAGGGTGCAACAACTTTTGTACATATTGCATTGTGCCTTATGTCCGAGGTCGTGAAAAGTCGAGAAGTGAAGAAAATATTTTAAAAGAAATTCGCGACATTGTTGCTGAGGGTAAGTACAAAAAGATAACGCTTCTTGGACAAAATGTAAATTCTTATGGTAAGAACCTTGAACCACAGGTAAGTTTTGCAAAACTTCTTCATGATGTTTGCAAGATTGAAGGAGATTTTACTGTTTCGTTTATGACATCGCATCCAAAAGACCTTACAGAAGATGTAATTGATGCAGTAGCAAGCGAAGAAAAAATAGAAAAATACATTCACCTTCCAGCGCAAAGCGGAAACAATCGCATTTTGCAGAAAATGAACAGGCGCTACACTCGTGAAAAATATCTTTCTCTTATCAGTGCAATACGCGCAAAAATTCCTTCTTGTCGAATCACCAGCGATTTCATTGTGGGCTTTCCAACTGAAACAGAGGAGGAGTTTGAAGATACATATTCACTTGTAAAAGAGGTTAGATTTGATTCGATTTTTGCATTTATGTATTCTCCTCGTGAAGGAACGGTTGCTAGCAATATGGAAGGACAAGTCAGCGATAAAATTAAGCACGAGCGAGTAAATAGACTTCTTGCGCTTTCCAAACAAATACAAGAGGAGGACAATAAAAAATGATTGTAGATGAAAGCAAACTTTCTCCTGGAATGCAACAATATCTTGCTATCAAGAGGCAATATCCTGATGCAATATTGTTTTATCGCTTGGGTGACTTTTATGAAATGTTTTTTGAAGATGCGGTTACTGCATCTAATGTTCTTGACCTTGTGTTAACAGCCAAAAATTGCGGAAATGACCAAAAAGCGCCTATGTGCGGTGTGCCTTTTCATTCTGTTCAAACATATTTGGCAAAACTTATCCAAGAGGGATATAAGGTTGCTATTTGCGAGCAACTTTCAGAGCCTGTTGCGGGTAAAATGGTTGAAAGAGATGTTGTGAGGGTTATCACTCCCGGAACTGTAACTGATGAAGAAATGCTTGACGGTACAAAAAATAACTATCTTTTGTGCCTATTCAAAAATGGAGATAAAGTGGGAGCGTGCTATGCAGATGTTTCAACTGGCGATTGTGAATGCGTGAATATAACGGAAAATGCGGAAAAGGAAATATCAAACATTATCTCTCGAATAAACCCGGTTGAGGTTATAGGAAACGCCGAAGCAAAAGCGCTATATGATAATCTAATTGCTGTAAAAAATTCAAATTTACAAAAACTTGAAGAGTACTATGATTGGACTTTTGAAAAAGAGCGTGCAAGAGACAATCTTTCCCGCCAATTTGGAGAAAACTTTGAAAATGTTTATGATCTTAAAGGAAAAAATGAGGTCATAAGTGCGGTCAGCGGACTTTTAGAGTATTTGAAAGAAACTCAAAAGCAGGCAATTAAAAATATTTCAAAACTCAAACTTGTAAAAAATTCAAAATACATGATTATTGACTCATCTGCAAGGCGAAATCTTGAAATTGTTGAGTCAAACAGAGACCGCAAAAAGTTTGGGTCTATTTTGTGGGTGCTTGACAAAACCAAAACCAGTATGGGCGCAAGACAACTTCGAAAAATGCTTGATGAGCCTCTGCAAAATTCAAAGGAAATCAACGCTCGCCTTGACGGGGTTGAAGAACTTGTAAAAAAACTAATTGTTAGAGATAGGCTAGGCGAAATTTTAGGCAAGGTTTACGACATTGAAAGACTTTCCAGCAAGGTTAGTTATGGCACTGCAACGCCAAAGGATATGCTTACGCTCAATATTTCTCTATCAATGCTCCCTGAAATTAAAGCAGAACTTGCAAATTGTTCGAGCGAAATCTTAAAAGGATGCAATGAGGACATAGTTGATGTAAGTGAGGTTACAAATCTTCTTACAAGGGCAATAGACGAGGAGGCAACCACCACTCTTAAAGGCAATTTTATCAAGAAAGGCTTTAATAGTGAACTTGACGAATATCGTTCTGCCCACGAACTGGGGACAAATTGGATTAAAAGCCTAGAAGCAAAAGAGATTGAAGAGACTGGGATAAAAAACCTTAAAATAAAATATAACAAGGTGTTTGGATACTTTATTGAGGTTAATAGAAGAGATATTGACAAAGTGCCTCTTCGTTACCAACGCAAACAAACAATTTCAAATAACGAAAGATACATAACCCAAGATTTAAAAGTCATTGAAGAAAAGATTTTAGGCTCAGAAGATAAGGCTTCAACCCTTGAAGAGGAAATTTATGAGCAAATAAAAGAATTTTTGTCAAGGTATGTGATTTCTTTCCAAAAGATTTCAAAGGCAATAGCCCGACTAGACGCTCTTTTATCCCTTGCTGTGGTGGCGGTCAAGAATAATTATTCAAGGCCACTTATTTCACAAAGCCAAAAAGCACTTAAAATTGTGGGCGGAAGACACCCAGTTGTTGAAAGTTTTATAACAAATGGAACTTTTATTGAAAACGACACCTTGCTCGACGAGGATGAAAACAAAATTATGGTGCTTACTGGGCCTAATATGGCGGGTAAGAGTACTTACATGAGGCAGGTTGCTATTATAACGCTTCTTGCTCACATCGGTTCATTCGTTCCTGCAAAGGAAGCGCAAGTTCCAATAACCGACCGCATTTTTACGAGAGTTGGTGCGAGCGATGACCTTGCGTTTGGGCAAAGTACCTTTATGGTGGAAATGAGCGAAGTTGCGTCCATACTTGCCAGTGCAACAGACAAAAGTTTAATCGTTCTTGATGAAATTGGTAGAGGAACCAGCACCTTTGATGGTTTGAGTATCGCGTGGAGCGTGGTTGAATATCTATCAAAAAATCTCAAAGCCAAAACGCTTTTTGCAACACATTATCATGAACTTACTGAACTTGAAGGTGTGCTTGCGGGCGTTAAGAATTATAAGATTGCAGTTAAAGAGGTCGATGAAAATGTTGTTTTCTTGCGCAAAATTGTAAGGGGCGGGGCAAATAAAAGTTTTGGTGTTGAAGTTGCAAGGCTTGCGGGCGTTCCAAAAGAGGTGATAGACAGAGCGAAAGAAATTTCAAACAACCTTGAAAGTGTAAACCATAAACTCGACTTAAACTTATTTAAAGAGAATGCGAATAAGGCTAAGGATAATTCAAAACTTGCTTTATCAATTCTGAGCGCACTTAAAGATATAGATATGACACGCATTTCACCAATGCACGCGTTTGACCTGCTAAATGACTTTGTCGAAAAAGCCAAGGAGGAAAGATAATGAAGATTAATGTTCTTGATGCTAGAATATACAACCGAATTTCGGCGGGCGAAGTTGTCGAAAGACCAGCGTCCATAGTGAAAGAACTTGTTGAAAACAGCATAGATGCTGGCGGTAAACATATAAGAATTGATATTCGTGAGGGAGGAATTAAAAACATTACCGTTCGTGATGATGGTTGTGGAATTGAAAAAGATGACCTACTTACTGCCTTTTTACCACACGCGACAAGCAAAATCTCATCTGTGGACGACCTTGATAATATTCAAAGTTTAGGATTTCGTGGCGAGGCTCTTGCGAGCATAAGTGCAGTTTGTCAAGTTAAACTTGGGTCAAAAACCCATGACGCGCTTGTTGGATATGCTTTAAATGTAGACGGAGGGCAGTTTGGAGAAATAACCGAGGTTGCAAAATCTAATGGTACAACAATTTCATGCTCCAACTTGTTTTTTAACACGCCTGTTAGAGCAAAATTCTTACGCAAACCAAAAGCGGAAGAGGCCGAGGTTACTCACTTAGTTGAAAAATTTATGCTTTCCCACCCAGAAATTGCGTTTGAATATTATGTTGATGACAAGATGATATATAACACTTCTTCTTGTACTCTTAAAGAAATCATTTACACAATTTATGGTAGAGAAATCTACGACAATTTGATTGAGGTAGATTACGAAGAGGACGGAGTTAAGGTGGGCGGATATATTACTAAGCCAAAAGTATCAAAAAGTAACCGCACCTATCAAACTCTCTTTGTCAATGGAAGAACGATAGAAAACTACTTGATTTCTAACGCCGTTCAAAGCGTTTATGAAAGTTTTTTGATGAAAGGACGATTTCCAGTTTATGTGCTTTCTCTTACAGTGGCAACTGATTGCGTTGATGTAAATGTGCACCCTTCAAAAAAAGAGGTGAAATTTGACAATCCAAATCGCATTTATTCAATAGTAAGAAAGGCGACACAAAAGGCACTTGAAAGCGTTGACCAAATTCAAAGTTTTCTTTCTGGAACTTATGACGAGCCTATAAAAGACCCAGATGAAAAAAAGAGCGGGCTTTTAGAGCAAAGTTTGAAATCACTATATCAAAATGCTGTAAATGACCAATATGCTGGGTATGACCCACGAAAAAGTGAAATTTCGCGCGTGGCTGGGAAAAGTTTTTCAGTCGACCTTGTTGACATGAGCGCTCCACTTATACCACAAGAAAATGAGATTGAAATTTCGTCTGGCAGAGGCATAAGCGCTGATGAATATCTTGAAAGATTGTCAAGTTTGTCTATAAAAGATGAGGATAAACCAGCAAATCCAGTTTTTGAATTTGACCAGTCGGGCGAGAAGTTCGCTCAGGATATAATGGCCAAAGAGGATAGTTTCTTGTCTGCATCTGTTAAAGACCAAATGAAAATTTTGGGCACTATTTTTAACACATATATAGTAATAGAACTTGAAAATGCGGTATATTTCATTGACCAACATGCTGGACATGAAAGACTGCTTTATGACCAACTTGTAAAAGAAACTGATAAAGGGTGCGTGGCAAAACAAGGACTTTTGTTGCCATATTCATTCAAGGTTGGAGCAAGCGAAAGCCTTATTCTCGACAACCTTTTGCCTGAACTTGACCGTTTGGGGTTTGATATTGTTAAAAATGGCTATGAATATACTTTGTATTCTCTTCCAATGCTTTTATCAAGCCTTGACCTTGACGCTTTCACAAAAGAAATTTTAAATGAGAGTGGGAAATGGGAACTAAAAACAAGTGATTTCATTCATTCAAAACTTTGTCAAAGCGCTTGTAAGCATGCGATTAAGGGTGGAGATAGTATCACGAAAGACGACTGCGCTTATCTTATAGAGCAGGTAAGAAAGGGTGTTATGCTTTGCCCACATGGCAGACCAATAACCCTTGTTATAACCAAAACCGAATTTGAAAAAATGTTTAAAAGGATAGTTTAATGGACAAACAAAAAGTTGTGTTTATCCTAGGGCCAACAGGCGTGGGAAAAACAAACTTATCAGTAAAACTTGCAAAGGTGCTTAACGGACAAATCATTTCTGCTGATTCAGTGCAAGTGTATAAAGGCTTTGACATTGGGTCGGCCAAAGTTACTCTTGATGAGATGCAAGGGGTTAAACACTATGGCATTGACATAAAAGAGCCTGACGAAGAATTTTCAGTTTTTGATTATGTAAATTTTACCAAAGAAAAAATCAAAGAAATATCCAGTGCGGGGCATTTGCCAATTATTGTTGGCGGGACTGGGCTGTATGTGAAAGCGTTGACCGAAAACTATAATTTTGGTGATGCGTCTAAGGATAATAGTTTGAGACAAAAGATTGAAGACGAAATCGCGTCAAACGGTCAAGAGGCGGTGTATGATAAACTCGCCTCTATGCGTCCAGATTTGGCGCAAAAACTTGACAAAAACAATAAGCCTAGACTTGTGCGAGCAATGGAAATTGCACTTTCAGGTGGAAAACAAACTTCAAACGAAAGTGAGTATGATTTTAAAATATTTGCTTTAAATATAGACCGCGAAAAACTTTACGAAAGAATTAATTTGAGAGCCGAAATCATGTTTAAAAATGGTCTTACAAATGAGGTTAAATCTTTGTATGAAAAGTATGGAATGGTGCAAGGTATGCGCGCGATTGGATACAAAGAAGTCGCAAGTTTTTTAGATGGACAAATAAGTGAAGAGGAAGCCTTGACACTTGTTAAGCAACATTCTCGAAATTATGCAAAAAGGCAACTTACTTTTTTGAGAACAATGAAAAATGTCGAATTTATAGACGCAATAAATCAAGAAGAGGCGTTTAATAAAATGTATGAGGAGATAAAATCGTGGATAGTAACAAAATAATAAAAGAGGCGGAAGCAAAGTTAAAAAGCCAGTTTGAAGAAATAGACGACATAGCCTATGAAAACCAAAAGAAGGTTCTTGACGCGTTTACAGAATTTCGTGTTTCGCCAGCTTGCATGGCTGGAACAACTGGTTATGGATATGATGACTTAGGAAGAGAAACACTTGCCAAAGTTTATGCCAAAGTTTTTGGCACAGAAAAAGCAATCGTAAGCCCTCTTATTTCTTGTGGGACTCATGCTATAACAACTGTGCTTTATGGACTTTTAAGAAGGGGAGATACAATGCTCTCAATTTCAGGAATCCCTTATGATAGCGTTCAGTCATCAATATTGGGGAAAGGAAACTCATCGCTCGAAGATTATGGTGTAAACTATCAGCAAATTGACCTCAAAAGCGATAGCAGTTTTGATATTGAAAAAATCACAGAAATGATAAAGAGCATCCAGCCAAAGGTTGTCTATGTGCAAAGGTCAAGAGGGTATTCATCTCGAAATGCCATATCTCCTATGCAAATGAAAGAGGTTTTTGACAGAGTTAAAGAACTTTCGCCAAACTCGTTTATAGTTGTAGATAATTGTTATGGCGAGTTTGTAGACCGCATTGAACCTACTGATGTCGGGGCTGATGTTATGATGGGCTCACTTATAAAAAATCCGGGTGGCGGACTTGCGCCAACTGGCGGTTATATTGTGGGAACTGAAAAAGCGATTGATGAGATTGCCACAAGGTACACAAATCCTTCATTAAAATGTGAACTTGGTTCTTACGAAATGGGATACAGGATGTTTTATCAAGGGTTTTTCTTAGCACCTCATACAGTTGCACAAGCGTTAAAGGGGGCACTCCTTATTGGTCAAATTATGGCAGATAAGGGATATGAGATAGTCCCAGCAAATGACTTTAAGCCTCAGGATATTGTTAAATCAATCGTGTTCAATAACGAAGAAGACCTCGTAAAATTTGTGCAAACTGTCCAAACGATTTCTCCCGTTGACGCTTATGTTACTCCTATGCCTTGGGATATGCCGGGATATGAAGATAAAGTGATTATGGCGGCAGGAACATTTGTGGGCGGTGCATCAATCGAATTAAGTTGTGATGGACCTATAAGACCGCCATACATTGCTTATTTTCAAGGTGGATTAACCTATGAGCATGTTAAGATTTTGGCGGAGAAATTAGTTTCGCTTTATTAATAAACTGTTTAATAATTTTCCGGTTTAATTACAAAAATTATTACTTAAAATCAGCAAAAGAAACACCTTATAAGGGGTAATATTCACGCGCTTTATAATTTTAAGTTTAATAAAAAGTCTCTATAATAAAAGTGAACCCGAAAGAAAGAAAACTTAGGGTTCATTTATTTTATAAGGGACTTTTTTATTCTTTTAGAGCGCAATTTTACAGTATGGTGAAAAGTGCGCCTTAAAGAGCAAAAGTCTCTTGTTAAAGCACTTTGTAAAGGGTAAGAAAAAATACTTCATAATTAACAACAAATTTTGCCTTTCTTTTTTTATAGTAACCTAGCACTAACAAAAATGTCATTATATTTCCTTTTTCGACATAGTTTAGTATGAGAGGGTGAAATGGGTAATTCGTCAAAAAATAAGGCAATTTATGCTGTGAAAGAAGCGGGGGTAGACGCTATAAAGAAAAACAAATTTAAGTTTCTTTTTATGGCTTCGATTGCGGTTATTGCGCTTCTAACTGGCATTATAATAGCAATAAAAACTCAATCTATTACAACATTCACAAGACTGTTAGGTGAGAAAAAAGAGTGCTTAAATGGTACAACTTTTTGGCTTAGACTTCTATCAATGCTGGTGGTCTATGCTTTTATTGTGATAGGTTCGCTTTCTCCTTGGCTTTGTCCAATAGCATTTTTGTTTGTGGCATATCGAGCATTTTTAATGGGCGGGAATATAACTCTCCTTATTATTTTTAACGGACTTTCAGGTACGGTTGTAGGGCTTCTTGTAGTACTCCCATGCCAACTTATTAGCCTTGCATTGTTTATATTTTTATTTCTATTATTGTGCGAAGCGAGAAACTATAAAAAGTGTTATGGCTGTGAACGGGTTAAAAATTATTGGCTTTTACTTGTCTTAATAGGGGTGCTCCTTATAACGCTACTTTGTCTTGTGGAAAGCCTGCTTATAAGCCTGTTATCACCAAACGTTATATTTGTATTTTAGCCTTGCATAAATTTTCTTCTTTTGAAAAAACTAAAAGCATAAAGGAGAAGAAAATGAAACGATTTGCTATATTTTGTATGTTGTTTGTCATACTTGCAACTACATTTTGTACTAGTATGCAAACTTTTGCTTTTGCGGAGTCGCCAATGGACCTCAAAAGTAAAAGCGGAATTTTGATGGATTACTCATCAAAAGAGGTTCTTTTTGAAAAAGATGCGGATAAAGAGTTGCCTGTTGCGAGTATGGTTAAAATGATGACAATCTTGTTGACACTTGACGAATTTGACGCGGGCAGACTCACTGAGCAAACCATGATTACAACAACCGAAAATGCTTCAAGCATGGGAGGAAGTCAAGTTTTCATTGACCCTTTTGTAGATTATTCTGCGGGTGATTTGCTTAAAAGTGTTATCATGGCTTCCGCAAACGATGCATCAGTGGCACTTGCTGAACATATCAGCGGAAGTGAAGAAGGATTTGTAGTTAAAATGAATGAAAAAGCAAAGGCTATTGGCATGACTAACACAAACTATGTAAATTGCACAGGGCTTCCAGCGCCAGAACAATATTCTTCGGCAAGAGATAGCGCGCTACTTCTTTGCGAAGTTACCGGTCATGAACTTTACCACAAATATAGCACTATTTGGATGGACGAACTTACACATCCATCGGGGAGAAAAACTGGACTTGTAAACACCAATAGGCTTGTAAGATATTATGAGGGTTGCGATGGTGGTAAAACTGGTTCTACAAACGAAGCGGGGTGTTGCCTCTCTGCCAGTGCAAAACGAAACAATATGAGACTTATCTCGGTTATCGTGGGCGCACCTAACAGTCAAACAAGATTTAATGAATGCAGTAAACTCTTTAATTATGGTTTTGCAAACTATGAAAATAAAACTTTGGTTTCGTCATCTTCTGCGCTTGATACTGTTGCAGTAAACAAGGGCAAAATTGATAAAGTTGACTTGTTTGCAGAGGAAGATTTTTCAGCAGTTGTTAAAAAGGGGAGCAAAGACTCTTTTGAAGTAAGTATGCAAAAGCCTGAAAGCGTTTCAGCTCCTACAAAAAGTGGTGAAAGTGTGGGCAAAATCATCATATCGCGAAATGGCAATGTGGTCAAAGAAATAAATATGATTGTCAAAGCGGACCTTGAAAAGATGTCATTATTTGATGGGCTAGGTAAGATTGTCAAAGCGTGGTAAAAGGTCTTATCAAAAGAAGGGGGCTAAAAACCTCCTTCCTTTTTGTTTAAAGAAAGAAAAAGGCAAAAATGCTTGCCTTTTTTTTTGTTATAATGTATAATTTCTTTGTTAGATAAAGGGGTTTGCATGACAGAAGAAAAACGCGAATTAAATAACTCTCAGGTTGAAACAGAGCAACTTTCTTTTGTTGATGAAAAATATAGATTTAAACTTGACAATTTTGAAGGTCCTCTCGACCTTTTGTTGCACCTTATTAAAGACGCCAAACTTGACATATTGACTGTCAAACTTGCCGATATTACAGAGCAATATTTGGAATATATGCAAGATATAGACTCAGTCGATGTGGAAAAAGCGAGTGAATTTATAATCATCGCAGCCACACTTATTGAAATTAAATCTAAACACCTTTTGCCAGTTGAGCCAGTCGAAGAAGAGGATGAGGTGGACAGCGAAGCACTCCTTCTTCAACGATTGAAAGAATATGAACTGTTTAAACAAACGGGGGCTAGGCTTAAAGAAATTGAAGACATAAACAAGTTTTATAGAAAGCCGGGCAAAGAGACCGAAAAAGTAAAAGTTATTATTAAGGACATGGTACTTGACAAACTTCTTGACGCATTTGCAAACTTGCTTGCAAAACAAGAGGCGCGTGGCAAAGAGAAAGAAGAGCCAAAGAAGATTATAAAGGACAGGTTCACAGTTGCTGAAAAGATTATATCTATAAAAGGTTATGCCAGAGAGCATAAGAGATTTCCTTTTGAAGAACTTTTTGATGACAAAATGACAAAAAGTGAAATGATAAATGTCTTTCTTGCCCTTCTTGAACTTTTAAAACTTCAATCAGTAAGAGTAGAGCAAATGGGCGTATTTAAGCAAATAAATGTAATTTCTAACGAGGCATAATTATGAGTAGTGTTGATACAATTTTAAATTTAAAAGAAGTGGTTTATTCAATCCTTTTCGTGGCAGGAGACGGGGTTGAAAAGTCCTTTATTGCGGAAAAACTTGATGTAGACACAAAAAGCCTTGATAAGGCAATTAGCGAGCTTAAAGCAGAACTTTCGGGTGATAAAGGTGTGCATTTAATTGAATATAAAAACAAAATTCAACTTGCCTCTAACCCAAACTATGCAAAATATATCGCCGATGTTTTAAATCCAATTATGGAAAAATCGCTAACTCGTGCGGCACTAGAAACGCTCGCTATTATCGCATATAAACAACCAATAACAAAGACAGAAATCGAAGACATAAGAGGGGTTAATAGTGATTATGCGGTTCAAATTTTGATGGACCAAAATATGATAGAAGTGGTTGGAAGAAAGGACGCGGTTGGCAAGCCACTTATGTTTGGCACAACTGAAAACTTTTTGAAACGCTTTGATATAAAAGATTTGACTGACCTACCTGATTATGAAGAACTTCTTGAAAGAATTAAAACCATCAGAGCCGAAGAAGACAAGCAAGAGACGCTGTTTAGAAATGTTGAAGATGTTGAATTTACTGAGGACTTGCCTGACTTTTTAAAGGGTGAAGTTACTGAAAAAATTGAAGCGGACACAGACCAAGATGTCGGTTAAAAAACACGCCTAATGGCGTGTTTTTTATGTGGGAAACAATGTAGAAAAACAATGTAGAAAAACAATGTAGAAAAACAAGGTAAAAAATAAGGAAAAGATACGGGGCGAGGGAAAAAGAGAAAGTCAAATTATAAGATAAAACATAAATAAAAAAAACAAGCAAAAGTCTATGTGATTTTGTCAAAGAATAGTCGCGTAAAAAATGAAAAATTGATTTTTTTTGTGCAATTAAAAGAGATTTTAAAGCGTCAAAATTATATTTAAAATGCTTTTTATTACCATATTTTTAGAGAAACTAACATAGATTAATATATGAAACTTTTTAGACAAATAAGTGAAGGCGAAAAATATAATTTTTGCATAGTTAAAGCAAAGATTAAAAAAGGGAAATTTATTTTATTTTCAAGCGCTATAACTGCCTTAATTATAGGGATTATATGGGGTTTAGTGTTATGAATAAATTGTTAAATAAAACCCATATTCATCCCACATTTTTTTTGTTTTTAATTTACTTTATTTTTACCCAAAATTTATTACATTTTTTAATATTTTTCCTTGTAGTTTTAACCCATGAGTTTGGACATTTTTATGTTGCAAAGAAAAGAGGATATAAACTTGACAATTTTTACCTTGCTCCCTATGGCGCATGCTTAAACTATAAGGAAAAAACTTTTGAAAGTCGAGACGAAATGCTGATTGCTTTCGCGGGACCGGCTGTTAATTTTTTGCTTTCAATTATGATTATCACGCTTTGGTGGGTTTTTCCTGCAACTTACAATTTTACCTATGATTTTGTTTTAAATTCGCTTATGCTAGGGCTTGTCAACTTGCTCCCTTGCTATCCGCTTGACGGGGGACGAATTGTGGTTGGATTTTTCTCACAAGAAAAAGAAAGGGCGAAAGTGATAAGCGTTCTAAAAATTCTTAATTATATTTTTTCTGCGATATTTCTTTTACTGTTTGTTTTGTCATGTTTTATAAATTTCAATCCAAGTTTTGCACTTGTTGGC
>CAKVMD010000014.1 GCA_934771475.1 uncultured Clostridia bacterium | reverse complement strand
CCGACAACTTCCGATAATATAAACAATGTGATGTTAAAATTTGAGCAAGTCAAATTTTAAGTTGCTAATTGCAACCATCTTGATAAATCAAGGCATCACAGTTTGAATAAACATCAGTTTTGCTTGAATATACCTTCGGTGCATTCAGACAAAACTTCCGATAATGTAAATTTGTGTCATTTAATAGAATGTTAAAGTAATATGTAATAGGTTAAAACACTTTTTAGGAGTAATTTATGATTTGCAGATGGGTTTGCCACAACTCGCGTTCTAATAATCCAAGCGACATGACGGAGTTGGGACACCGATACTATCAGTCTATTGTTATGCCTTTGCTTCATGGTGCTACTGGTGCCACTGGCGTTACAGGCGCGGTGGGGCCTCAGGGAGAATGTGGCGCCACGGGTCCACAAGGTGAATGTGGAGAAATGGGGCCAAAAGGCGAGCGCGGAGACACGGGACCTGTTGGCGCAACTGGACCAAAGGGGGATACTGGACCGAAAGGAGATACAGGGGCAAAGGGCGACACTGGACCAAAGGGAGAAACCGGTGCGCAGGGTGAAATAGGCCCAAAAGGTGATACTGGCGAAGCGGGCCCAAAAGGTGATATTGGTGAGCGTGGCGAAAAAGGTGAAACGGGTGCGGAAGGAAAGCAAGGGCCTACTGGACCGCAAGGATTGCCGGGAGTCATATCAAATCAGAATGCTACAATATTATCTATGGCTGGGCAAGACCTTACTATTGGCACTCCATTACTTATGTCGACAATATTAACTAACAATGGGCTTATTCTTGGCGGGGATTCAATCACTGTGCCTGCTACGGGGACATATATTGTTACTTTTTATGTAAATCGCGCAACTTCTGCTGCTGGCACAGATGGCATTGCAATAGCAATAGACGGAAAAACAGTTACTTACACTTCAAGGCCTCTAAGCGAAGAATCAACTTCTAGTGGGTATTTTGTCATGAACTTAGATGAAGGCAACGCCATATCCCTTGTACCCGTAATTATCAACGCCAAACGCCTTGAAGCAAGCGGAGGAGCAAGCGCAACCCTTACAGTGGTACGAATTTCCTAAAAATTAAAAGGACTAATTTAAATTTAGTCCCATTTCGTTTTTAAAACTTCGTGGCGAAAATATTGTAAGCATTTAAAAGCATACTAGGCATTGATGACATTGTGCATTTGCTAGCCAACAAATTGTTGCGTGCCCTCATGACATTGTTTTGCACCTTATTTTTATACATGAAAAAACCACGATTTACTCGTGGCTTTTTAAATAGTTCCAATATTCCCCCAAAAGGTGGGTGTTTTCTGATATTTTCGAACTTGTAAATTAATTAAACTTATATGTCAAACTTAGCATTTTTTACATTTTCTTCAAGTTTTAAAATTGGAGGAAGAGAGGCAAAATTTATTCCATAATGACCGTAAATTCGTTCGACATCAATAGAAACAAGACTGTCAAAATCAACATCAATCTTCTTGCATAAGTTTCTTATATCATCTTCACTTTTCCCTTCAAATTCCACATAGGCAGGGATGTTAGGCCAAAAATCAATATCTATTTCAACACCATCTAAAATATATCGCAATCTTCGATTTTCTTGCCTGCTTCGCGCAAAATAACCAAGTTTGTTGAGCAGTTCGTCTGTCGTGTTAAAATCGGACACAACTATTTCACACTCTTTTGTTCCGTCTATCTTAGAATTTGCAATTTCCTTTATTGTTAGGGTTGTTTCCACTCCGTTGGTTCTAAGCCTTATCCAACTGTTTTCTTTAACAGGGTTAAAATCATAACAGTTTCTAATTTGAACCCAATCTCCTATAAACTCGGCATTTTTGTCCTTTAATTTTTTTATAAATTTATTAACCTCAACATCTAAAAGCCTGCATTCAATTTCAGTTTTCATTTCATCTCCCCCTTGTCAATTTTGATTATATCATAAAATTGCAAATTGTTAAAGTAAATAAGCAAAATCTTCAATATTTCTGGATGCGAACCTGTTCCTCCCCAATTCGCCCATTTCTCCCACACGCCCTAACCGCCATTTCATCCCAAAAGCACACTCGGACAACAAACCATGCCACGCTTCGAACGCATCACTTGTGGTAATTTTTTCTTAAAAACAAACCAATATAAAAAACAAAAAATCCAAACCGATTACGATTTGGACTTTTGTTGGCGGGAAGAGAGGGATTTGAACCCTCGCGCCGGTTGCCCGACCTACAGCCTTAGCAGGGCCGCCTCTTCGACCTCTTGAGTATCTCCCCGTGCCGATGGTTAGAGAATAGCACATAAGTTGAGCATTTGTCAATCTTTTTTTCGTTAAAGAGGGACTTTTACACGATTTTTTGTGCTAAAAGTCATTTTTCTACGATTATTTCGTCTGGCAGTGTAGTTTGCATTTATGAGAAAATGTCTTTGAATGCTAAGACAAATCATTCAATTATTATTAAGCATATCAAATTCCAATTTGGGCGCCTCAATGTTTCGGTTGATTTTAAAATATATTTATGTTAATATCTTTATAGATGACGAATATTGTCGAAAAATGGGGAAGAAGTATTGGAAAAGAGGAAGTTTAAACAAAAGCGCAAGGCTTGGTATAGAGGACTAAAACAAATTATGAAAATGCGCTATAAAAAGACTAGGTTTGTCTTTTTGGGTGCAAAGCCGAGCGAGGGCAGTATTATTTTGAGTAATCACGAGGGAACTGATGCACCTATGGCTCTTGAAATTTATGCAGACTTTCCAGTTAGAATGTGGGGAACAGCAGAAATGAACTCAGGGCTAAGAAAATTATACAAGTATCAAACGCGCGTTTACTATCATGAGAAAAAGCACTGGAATTTGCACCTTGCAAGACTCTTTTGTTTGCTTGCAAGTCCACTCACCAACCTTTTTTACAAAGGGTTAAACCTAATTTCAACTTACCCAGATGCAAGATTTAAGGCAACTATAAACGAAAGCGTAAAGGCGATTATTGAGAAGAAAGAAAATTTGGTTATATTCCCAGAAAAGTCGCCAGACGGTTATGTGGCACATATTCAAGGGTTTTATGCTGGGTTTGTGATATTGGCACAAACACTTTATAAGCAAGGTTATGATGTGCCGATTTATGTGTCTTATTTTAAGAAAAAAGAAAGAGTTTACATATTTGATAACCCAATTTTGTTCAGCACGCTAAAAGCCACTAGTTCTAGCAGAGAGGATATGGCTCAGTATTTGGTAGACAAATGTAATAAACTGGGCGAGACTGATGTAAATAGCTTGCAAATTGCAAAAAGTCAAAGGTAAACATTTTAGTAATCCTTTTAAAAATGCAAAATGAAGAAACAAGAAAAGGAAAGGGCAAACCAAACAAGTGAGGTTCTCCCTTTTGTAACGGTTTCAATTAAAAAAACTCTCACAGCATAAAAAGTGAGAGTTTTTAGTTATTCTTTTGTTTTGGGAATGAGGGGAATTAACTATGCAACTATGCCCTCGTCCAAGTGTATAAACGATAAGTATCTGTAAGCAGTTTAGCGTTTGCCGCCAAATCAGTAGTTGAAATGGATGGCGTTGCGACCGAGGAACCCTCAGCGCCTGAACCAGGGGTTACTGTCCACCCAGTTATGGTTTCAAATGTCGCAGAGGTGAGGCCAGCGTTACTGAAAGCGTATTCACCAATGTATCCAATTTTAGAATGGATAATGATGGAAGTTAGGCTTGTGCAATCACCAAAAGTCGAGGCGTTAATCATCGTAACACCAGTAGGGATATTTATAGATTTGAGACTTGAACACATATAAAATGCTGACCGTCCAATGTCTGTAACGGCTGATGGGATGTTGACAGATTCAAGGCTTTGACAAATATCAAAAGGATATTCCCCAATCTTAGTAACGCTAGAAGGTAGGGTGGCGGATGTTAAACTACAAAGTTCAAAAGCGTAATTAGAAAGAGAAGTGATTGTATACTCCTCCCCATTGTGCATTACTTTCCCGGGGATAATAAGTTCACCGCTTGGTAAGTTGCTGGCGTTTGAAGAAACTTTTGCTGTTTTAGCAGTATCGTCATAAGTAAAAGAAAGTGAAGAATATTCACTTTCATCTAGTGCTGGCTCGTCATTTGATAGTTTAAGAGCAAGGTTAAAATCACCAGATGCTGATTTGTTAAGGTTTTCTACTTGCATAGAGATTTCAAATGCTTTTGATGATAAGGCGTCCCACCATATTTTTCTCAAAAAAGTCATTTTTTATTAAAATCCGCGTTGCCACCAGCGCGGTTATACAAAAAAAATCCCCGAAGGGGATTAAAAACCCAAGCGCCAAGCAATGTGGGCGCTCGTGATAGCCTAACAAGGACAAACCAAGTCAGGATGTTTTTTAAGTTTAAAATAAAGTTAAAATCTTAAATCTGGCGAAAGATTGAGAGTGCAATATCCTTGTTTTGCATGGCAAAGAGGACACTCCTCCCAAGCTTCCTTGTCAAAGCTTACATATCCGCAAGTTGGGCAAATCCAAGCGACTTCCTTCGCACGCTTATATAACGACTTATCTTTCATTTGTCTATGCAATTCTTTAAAGACCTCGGCGTGTCTAATTTCGACTTCTCTAATCATGGCAAACATATCGGCAATTTCAACAAACCCTTCATCGCGAGCAGTTTGTTCAAAGTCTGCATAAGCATCAGCCTCGTCATTTTCGTCTTCTGCAAGAAGTTTAAGGTTATTAAGTAAATCCCACTTTTCTTTAAATGGTAAGCCTAATGAAATGTCGATATTGTCAACTTGTTTTACCTCTGCGTCTTGTATTTTCATATAGATGACTCTTGCATGGTTAAACTCTTGATATGCGATTTTGTCTACCAGCTGGGCGATCGCCTCGTAACCATTCATTCTAAACCCATATTCTACAAATTCGTACCTCGTTCTTGCACTACATTCGCTTACAAATGCCCTTGCAAGATTTACATAAGTCTGGCTATCTTTCAGTTTCATAATCCCTCCTCTTAAAGATGATTGCCAAAAATTTAAAAGATATACATAAAAAATTTTTATAAATGTTAGAGATTACACTTTAAACGCTATAAGTGCCGAAAAACAAGGGGAGTAGACGAATTTGTGTCAAAAGAAATATGCTAAAAAAAGCGTGCGAAAAATCGCTACAACCCTTGTAAATAAAGAGGTGTAGCGATTATAGGCAAAATTTTTTATTTTTTAGTAAAATTGTTTGTTTTTTTGAATAAAGTATAGTATAATGCCTTACATGAAAAGAAGAAAAGGAAAGGTTATTATAATCACAGGCGCTAGCAGTGGCATTGGACTTGCCACCGCGTTAAGGCTTGCGGAGGACGGCAACAAAGTGTATGGAATAAGTCGCAATGAATATTCAAACGACAAGTTTACATGCCTTGTTGGGGATGTCAATGACGAAAGCAGAATGGTGAGCCTGTTTGAAGAAATTGAAAAAAGAGAGGGGCGAATTGACGCGCTTGTAAACAATGCTGGTTTTGGCATAGCGGGAGCGATTGCTGATACTAAAAAGGAAAATGTTGAAGCAATAGTAAACACAAACCTTACTGCGGTCATTTCACTTTGCGGGAAAATCATCCCATATCTTCAACGCGCGGGCGGAGGAAACATAATTAATATTTCCTCGGTTGGCGGGATTATCCCTCTTCCATTTCAGGCATGCTATTCGGCGACAAAAGCGGGGATTGAAATATTTTCAAGATCGCTTGCGGGAGAAGTCAAACAAGACAATATAAAAGTAACTGCAATTTTGCCCGGCGACACAAAAACTGGCTTTACAAAGGCGAGGATAGTTGATGAAAAGCAAGATTCATCTTACAATGGAAGAATGAAAAAATCTGTTGGGAAAATGGCTCACGATGAAGAGCACGGAAAGAGTCCTGACACGGTTGCAAGGGTTATTGCAAAAGTATTAAAAAGAAAGCATCCGCCTTTGCGAAAAACGGTTGGCTTTACAAGTAAGTTTGAGGTGTTTTTAACGCGCATCGTTTCAACGAAATTTGTTAATTTTATAGTAAGAAAAATATATGGTTAAGGAGTGATAAAATGGATATTTTTAAAAAGACAAGAGATCATCAAATGTATGATACAGTGAAGGAGTCGGGGGTATACCCATACTTTCACCAATTAACATCGGGGCAAGACACAGTGGTTCAAATGGAAGGGCGTGAGACAATTATGATTGGCTCAAACAACTACCTTGGACTCACATCACACCCAGAAGTTATTAAGGCGGGCGTTGAGGCGCTTCAAAAATATGGTACAGGATGCAGTGGTTCTAGATTTTTAAATGGTACACTGGACAAGCATGTTGAACTTGAAAACGAACTTGCCAAATTTTTACACAAAGAGGCTTGTGTAACTTTTTCGACTGGTTTCCAAAGCAATCTTGGCATAATTTCTGCCATTGCTGGAAGAAATGACTATATCCTTTGTGATAAAGAAAACCATGCTTCAATTTATGACGCTTGCAGACTTAGTTATGGCAAAATGGTTCGATATGAACACTCTGACATGGAGGACCTTGAAAGAAAACTTAAAGAAATCCCAGAAGATAAGGGCATTTTGATTGTTACTGATGGCGTTTTCTCTATGAGTGGTGAAATCTGCAAACTTCCTGAGATTGTGGCGCTTAAAAAGAAATATGGCGCTAGGGTTATGGTTGATGACGCGCATGGACTTGGAGTGCTTGGTGCACACGGTCGCGGTACTGGTGAATATTTTGGTCTCGAAGACGAAGTCGATATCATTATGGGAACATTCTCTAAGTCGCTTGCCTCACTTGGTGGATATATGGCAGCAGACGCTAGGGTTGTTGAATATGTTAAGCATACTTCTCGTCCTTACATTTTCTCGGCTAGCATTACGCCTGCTTCTGTGGCATGCGCTATGGCAAGTTTGAAAATCCTTGAAAGAGAACCAGAAAGAGTTGCTCGTCTCCGCGAGATTTCCAACTATATGAGAAATGGTCTTAAAAAATTGGGAGTAAACATTATTGAAAGCACTACTCCAATCATCCCAATTTACACTTATGATGACGCAAAGGCATTTATGGCTTGCAAACTTTTGCTTGAAAGAGGAGTTTATGTAAACCCAGTTGTAACGCCTGCCACACCACCGGGAATGGCGCTTTTAAGAACAAGTTATACAGCAACTCACACCAAAGAGCAAATGGACAAAGCCATGAAAGAAATCAAAGCTGTTCTTGACGAACTTGAAATTAAATAATAAACTTTTTAAGTCTTACAATTTGAAGCGAGACGGGCTCGCCTAAATAATGGGCTTGTTGCGCGAGATATAGAGAAGGCTGGTTTTATAGACTAGGAAGAGTGAAAAGAAGGCTCTCGATTGGAGGGCTCCTTGCGTTTTCAAGGGGAAATGCGCTCGCTCATTCTGCGCGTATCTTTTAGCGAATAAAAAAAGGCAAAGTGAAATCACTTTGCCTTTTTATTTTTCGAAAATCTTAATCTTTTGACATTTTCAGAGTCTTTTGTTTTCTTTTCAGTCTTAAATATTTGATTTTATCTTTGCGGATATATTTTGTTTTTGTTTTAAGTAAAGGACTGTTTAAAAGCGCAATTCTGTTTTGAAGAACAGATTTTTCTTTCAAGAAATTGCCTTGCCCTATTGTTTCGGTTACAAGTGAAGAAAAGACGAATGCTTTTTCATCAATGGAAGAAATAAGTTTTTTCATTTCCACCGCTTGTGAAGAAGGGATAAGCACCAAAAGCATCTTTTTATCAGTGAGCGAATATGCTCCTCGCACATCTATTTCTGTTACTCCGCGATGATACTTTGTCATAATGGCTTGTGCTATTTCATCACCCTTGTCGCAAACAATGTGATATGCAACAACGCTCTTTGCGCTGTCGAGTACGAAATTGGTTGCGAGTGAACTTATCAAAGATACAAGCACAGCATAAAGACCAGTTTGAATGCCAGAGGTGGCAACTGATAAGATTAAAACCAAAATGTTAAATCCGAGAATGCAATATCCTGTTTTAATCTTAGGGAATTTGTGATTTACAAGCGCACCTAAAACATCGCTTCCGCCAGTCGAACCGCCAAGCCTCAATGCAAGACCTACACAAAGCCCTGAAAGCAGTCCACCCACGATTGCAAAAAGCAGTTTGTCGGGAGTTGCAATAATGGCACTTATGAGGCCAAATTGCATAGCGAGTGTGTAAGCGCCCATGCCAACACCCGAAAGCACTAAAAATTTCCAGCCGAAACTTTTAAGTGCCAGCAAGAATACTATTGCGTTGAGCACCAAATAGATTATCGCGGTTGGGATATTTAACCCTGCTTGAAAAATTAGGTTATGTATAATGAGCGCGAACCCACTCATCCCAGTGGGGATAATGTCTTGCGATTCAAAAAAGGTTTTAAACGCACACCCTCCCACGAAGCCAATAACAGCAACGCCAAGCACAGTAAGCAAAAATTTCAAGACCTCGCGTGTTTGTTTTGATTTTATTTTCTCTTCTTTCATAGTTTTAATATACCACAAAATTGATAAAACAAAAAATTTTTTAACAACAAATTTCGTGGTAAAGAGAAAATATTTTGAATTTTTCGGCATATTGTGATAATATAAAAATATGGAAAAGTGTATTTTTGCATACAACCCTCACAGCGGTAAAGGGAAAGTGGCTAAACATGAAAAAGAAATACTTGAAAAACTAAGCACCAAATATGATGTTGAACTTGTATTATCTCAATATCCAGGACATATTTATGACACCATACTTGAAAAAGGTGAAAGCGTGGACTTGTTTGTTGTGGCAGGGGGAGATGGCACCCTCAATGAGGCGGTAAATGGTATTTGCCACCTTAGCAAAAAGCCTAAACTTGGACTCATCCCCGCTGGCACGGTTAATGATGTTGCTCATTCTCTAAAAATACCAAGGACAATCAAAGGAGCGGTTAAAAATATCCTCAACGGGGAAACTTTTGCTCATGACGCTATCAAGGTCAATGATAGATATGGCATTTATGTGTGCTGTGCGGGACTTTTTACCGAAACAAGTTATGCGACAAACCAAGAAAGCAAAAAACGAATTGGCAAACTCGCTTATGGGTTTCACGCTTTAAAAAAGTTGTTTTCAACTCCGGCGTTCAATATCAAATTAAATTACAACGGGCAAGAAATTAACAAAAAATGCTCACTTATCATGATTTTAAATTCAAAAAATGTTGCGGGGCTCCCTATCAATAGAAGGGCGAAACTAAATGACGGGCTTATAGATGTTGTCCTTATCCGCAACAAAAGAAAAAAGGTCGGCGGAATAGGCTTTTGGGGCGTAGTCAAACTTTTCCTCTTTGGAATTAAGGAAAAATCAAATAAAAATTATACGCATTTGCTCCTAGACGAGTTCGATATTGAGACAGACTCTGATACTGTTATAAACTTGGACGGAGAAAAAATTTGCAAAGGCAATTTTCACTTAAAAACGGTAAAAGGGGGCGTAAATATTATCGTTCCAAACAAGTTTATAAAAAAGAATGTGATAAAAGCGTAAAATTGTAATAACAAATCATAAATAAATTGAACAAAAAACACTCACCTTAAAATTTAAAAGTGAGTGTTTTTAATTTGTATTTTGTTTTGGGGTAAGGAAGATTAATATGCTATTACGCTCTTGTCCACTGGTAATTTATATAAGTATCTCTAAGTAGTGTGGCATTTGCAGCTAAATCAGTTGTCGATATTGTAGGTGTAGCTGTGGTTGAGCCATAGTTTACTGTCCATCCAGTTGTGATTTCAAAAGTTACGGAGGTGAGATTCGAGCAGCGATCAAAAGCGCCGCTTTCAATACTGATAACACTGGAAGGTATCGTGATTGAAGATAAGCTTGTATGACTAGAAAACGCGTTTCCCCCAATCTTAGTCGTGCCTTCTTTAATGATTGTATTTTTACAGCCAGCTAGAAGCGTGTTGTCCGCTTTCGTATACAAGCCGTTTTCGTAACTATAATATGTTGTATTATTAGTCTCCACAATTATTGATTCTAAATTCGCGCAACCTGAAAAAACCTCCGACCCAATGCTAGTAACACTTGATGGAAGAGTAATGGAAGTAAGACTTTCACAACCCAAAAACGCACCATCCTCAATACTAGTAACACTTGAAGGAATATCAATCAAAGAGAGGCTTGAACAGTTACAAAAAGCCATTCTTCCAATACTAGTAACAGTGGAAGGTATAGTTACAGTAATAAGATTTTCAAGGTCCGCTAAACCGCGCACTCCTATACTGGTAATTGTATACGTTTCACCGTTATGCATTACTTTTCCGGGAATAACAAGGGTTCCCGTTGGTTCGTTGCTGGAATTTTTGTCTACTGTGGCAGTTTTTGCGGTATCGTCATAAGTGAAAGAAAGTGTTGAATATTCACTTTCGTCTAGCACTGGTTCGTCATTTGAAAGTTTAAGGTTTAGGTTGAAATCTCCTGAGACGGATTTGTTGAGGTTTTCAACTTGCATTGAGATTTCAAATGCTTTTGTTGATGAGGCGGTAACTTCGGTTACGCTAAATGCGCCAACTTCTGTTCCTGCAATTTTGCGAGTTATCTTCACATTGGTGGCTGAGATAGTGTCATCAAAGTCTACCCACAAAGAGCGCTCTGCGCTTTTATTGGTTACAGTTATAGTAAAGACAATATTGTTAGTATCTTGCACAAAGTCAAAAACTAAGTTTTTCCAAGAAGATGGACTTGTGAAAGAAGTTGTACTTGCGTCTAAGTGGATATCTTCCAAATTGTTTGTGGTTTTGGTGCCAGTAATATCCCCCGTAATATCAGCATAGACATCAGTGGCTTGAAAAGTAACCTTACCACCAATATCGACCTTTGCTGTGTTAATAGCAATAGCCACGCCAAGCACAGCCCAACTGGAAATAAAGAGAAGTGCAATGGCATACCGAGCAATTATGCTCCAAAAAGATTTTTTCTTTTTCATAATTTTTACCTCCGGACAGGGTTAAAATTTATAAATAGATAGACAAACTCAAAATTGATTCTAGCCTAGTATAATGCGGGGGGGGGACTTGTCAAGCAAATTGCGCGGTTTTTTAAAAACTCGCGCAAAAAATCCCCAAAGGGGATAAAAACCCTAGCGCAACGCATGGCGGGCGCAAGGGTTATGCTTGACAAGGCGTCTCACTATATTTTTCTCAAAAAAACAATTTTTATTAAAATCCGCGTTGTTGATAGGCGCATATATCAAAAATCGTCAAAGGAGATTACAAAAAACAAGCGCTCAATGCAATGAGCGCTCGGGTTAGCCTAAAAGGGAGATTATATAAAATCTTTAAAAACCAAAAAAAGTAATCGTAGTATCTGTCAAAAAGTAACTGCACTATTCACTTATGAAAGTTCTGTTATCCTGCAATATAAAAGAACCCCCTCTTTTCATTTGGATATTCTAATGTGTGTAAAAAGTAAAAAGCGCGAGGAAGTTATTCCTCGCGCCAAATTGACATGATAAAAATTTAAAAGAGATTATTCTCTTTCGTTATTAAGTTTATTATTAAGTGCGCAAGCGAGAAGTTTTATTTTATTTTCAAACTCTCTGTTACGCTCTTCAATTCTAAATCCGCAGACGCCATTAATATTCCAAACTGGCGCAAAGAGGTAGTAATCGTTCAGCCCTCTTTTAAGCCATGGCAAAATTTTGCTGTCCAAAGCGTCTTCGTTTTCAAATAGGTAAAGCACGCAAAGTTTCAATTCGTCATCGCCCCGAAGCCCTTTAAAAAGAATTTCAAGTTCAAGCCCATTAAGGTCGCATTCCTCATCAATTTTTTTTGCGATTATGCTATAAAAATCTTTCTCGTCAAAGGCATTTTTCATAAAGCACCCCCTAAAAATGATTTTTTCACTAATATTTTAATCAAAAAGCTTAATTTTGTCAAGTTTAATATTTTTTGCATAAAATTTAAATGGGGATTTTATGAAAAAAATAGCGATTATTGGCGCCACTGGCATAGTGGGACGCAACCTTATTAAAATATTAAGTCAAAGAAAACTTACAAATTTTGATTTTCACTTATATGCGCATTCGGCGCATGAGCCTATTAAGATTGGCAAGAGACGGTATGTTGTTAAAGTGTTAGAAATGAAAGAGTGCATAGAGGAAAGATTTGATTATGCTTTTCTTTGCACGCGAGAAGAGGTGTCTTCGGTTTTAGCGCCTGCACTTGTCGGCGTAGGCACAACCGTGATTGACCAGTCTTCTTATTTTAGGAAAGATTATCCGCTCATTATTCCAGAAATCAACGCTTTTGATATAAAGGGGAAACTTATCACAAGCCCAAACTGTTCGACTTCGGCGGGCGTTATGGCGCTCTATCGTATAAGAGAGAAGTTTGGACTAAAAAGGGTAACTTACACAACCTTTCAAGCGGTGTCTGGTGCGGGGAAGGACGGGCTAGACGATTTGAAAGTTTCTAAGAGTGAAAAACTTAAAAAACTTCCATTTGTTGTCAAAAACAATCTTATTCCTTGCATAGGCAGTTTGGACGAAAAGGGCAACAGCACGGAAGAGAATAAGATGATGTTTGAGTCGCGCAAGATTTTACATAGTCCTCATCTCAAAGTGTCTGCGACTTGTGTCCGAGTGCCAATCACGATAGGGCATAGCCTTGCTATAAATTTCGAAACAAAGCGCAAGGCGAGCGTTTTTGAGATAGAATCACTCCTTGCTGGCAGTGAAGGGGTTAAGTTTGTTGGAGACAATCTTCCTATGCCAAAAGATGTGAGAGGAAAAGATTATGTTATTGTGGGCAGAGTAAGACAGGACGGGCAAGGTAAAAACACCTTTTCCATGTTTGTTACAAGTGATAATTTAAGGAAGGGCGCTTCTCAAAACGCTGTCCAAATATTTGAGGAACTTTTAAAGCGTGAAAATAAGTAAGTTTGGAGGAAGTAGTGTCGCAAGTGCGAGGGCTATTGAAAATATCATAAAACTAGCAGAAGATAACAATCGAAAGATATTGGTTTTTTCGGCGATTGGTGCATCTCAAAAAGGGGACAAAAAGGTTACGGATTTGCTGTTGGAGGCGTATGACAACTTTTTAGCAAATCACAATCTTGACCTAAGCAAAGTGGAAGAAAAGTTTGCTGGGCTCAAAGAGATGTTGGGGATAAAACTGGATGGAAAGAGGGAACTTGATGAAGTAAAACGAAAATTTTTGAGCGCCTTATCGCGGGACTATCTGGTTTCGCGAGGGGAAGATTTAACTGCGAGGATGTTTGCTGAAAAACTAAATCTTCCATATATTCCCAGCGAGACACTGTTATTTTTTGACGGGAAAGAGGTTGACTATAACAGAACTGAAACAGCGATAAAAAAGCAACTTGCTTTAACAGAGAGGTTTGTTACGGGAGGCTTTTATGGGAGTGATGAAAAGGGGCAGATAAAACTTCTTTCTCGCGGTGGCGGAGATTTGAGCGGGGCGATACTTGCAAAGGTGGCGAAGGCAAAGGAGTATGAAATATTCACAGATGTGGACGGGATATATCAGATAAATCCTATTTTGGGGAAGTCCAGCACCTTGAAAACGCTCTCTTACGCCGACTTAAATTTTATGACATCGTTGGATGCGAAAGTTGTCCACAGCGAATGTGGAAAAGTTTTAAAAAATACACGCACCAAAATTATTGTCAGAAATTGCTTTGATTTAACCGCGCCAGGGACGGAAATAGCAAAAGGGAATAAAGCCGACAAAAGTTACATATCTTTTTCGCCTCAAACGGGTGATATGTTTTTAACGAAACTTGGCAAAAGGCGAAAAATTAGCGCTTATGAAAGAGAAAATGCTATAAACCTATTATAAAAAGGTGGCATTTTTTCTTTTTTATGCTAAAATAAAGCCATGTTATGTTATGATTGCCCAAGAAAGTGCGGAGTAGACAGAAGCAAACAAAAGGGTTTTTGTCAAGAAGGCGACAAAATACGGGTTGCAAAGATAATCGAAAATTTTATGTGGGAAGAGCCTTGTATAAGCGGGGATAAAGGGTGCCTTGCAATCTTCTTTTCCGGCTGTAATTTAAGGTGCTCTTTTTGCCAAAATTACGAGATTTCTCATGGTTCAAAAGGGGACTTTTACTCACCGGAAGAGTTTTGCGACCTACTTAAAAGTTACGACCTTACCCGCTTTTCTTCCATTGATTTGATAACCCCTTCACACTTTTCATCCGCGCTAATTGAGGCGTTAGCCAAAGAAAATTGGGACTTGCCTATTGTGTGGAATTCAAGCGGTTATGAAAGCGAAGCAACAATAGAAAGACTTGCAAAAGTTGTAGACGTGTTTTTGCCAGATTTTAAATATTATTCACAAGACCTTTCGTTGAGCCTGTCGGGAGCACAAGATTATTTTGAAGTTGCCAAAAAGGCAATTATAAAAATGCGTGAAATTAGGCCGAATAACATTTTCAGTTCAAACGGAGTTTTAAAAGAAGGCATGCTTATAAGGCACCTTGTTTTGCCGGGGCACGCAAAAGATAGTTTCAAAGTGCTTGAAACAATAAAGGGTGAGGTTTCAAGTCCATTTATAAGTCTTATGAGCCAGTTCACTCCGCATGGACAAAATGAACTTTACAGAAAACTCATCCCCCTTGAATATAAATCGGTGCTTGCCCATGCCGAAAAACTTGGATTAAATGATGGATATTTTCAAGAATTTGCCAGCGCGGATGAAAATTTTATTCCAAATTTCTAAATTGTTTGACATTACTGTTAATATCTTTTAAAATTATTATAGAGGTGTTGGTATGTCAAGTTATTCGCAAAAAATGGACGATTATTCAAGAGTGCTGAAAAGACGCATGATTTTGGCGCGCTTTATGGGAATTATGGGCTGTTGCGTTGGCATTGCGTGCATTGTTTTGTATGCGCAATTTCATAATAACGAACAGTGGCAATGGCTATGCTTGACACTAATGGCGTATTCACTTGGGACTATCTTTTTGCAAAATTCTAATCTTCAAGCCGTAAAAGTGGGAAATCCTTGGCAGAGGGTAAATGGAATTTGTGCAATGCTGATGTACGCACTTGATATTGCCATTGTTACCTATGCGCTAGTTACTGGCAAAATTATTTTGTGGTAAAAGGCAAAGTTTGAACGAACACTTTTCGCTAGTAAAAAACCCTTTCATTAAGTGTAATTTCAATAAATAATTTGGTTTGAGAGTTTAATTTAATGTAGAATCTAAAAAAGCAGGGCAAGGCTAACGCTTTTTAAACTAACCAAAAAAGAACCTAATTTTGAATTAGGTTCTTTTTTATAACAACTTTTAATATGATTGACTTGTGTTGAAAACATATTTAGTATTGAATTCAAATTTAAATTTATCATCTGGGAATTGAAAATCATTTAAATTGTAAGAGATTTCTTGATATATATCATTTATGTCATCTTCTGAATCTTTAAAAATTGACCAAAATTTATAAAATTCTATTTGTCCACACGCGTTAAATTTTATAAAGTCAATAAAATTTATAAATCTCTTTTTGTTTTCATCCGTGTAAAAGTCTTCAAAATTTGTTATGTCGTAGCCAAGTTCATTTACAATAGGGTCAGAAATGTAATAAAATTTTTTATCAAATGTATAATTTTTTATATACTTATTTAACAATTTAGTTTCTTCAAAGCCCAAATTCAGCTTTTTAATATTTTTAATTTCAGTATCGCTGCCGATAACATAATATGTACTCATAGTTTTTATTATAATTCCCTTTTTTGTCGAGGCTTTAACTTTAACACTTTTCATTTCTATTGCAAGCACTACGCGATGGTTGATTTTTCTTTATTCGTTTTCAAGTTCATTATCAAGGTCGCATTCAAGCAGCTTTTTGTGGTATAAGCGTTGGCGAGAAATCATCCTTTTTGCAAAAAGTTCAACAAGGCTGGTTATATCACCGCTCATGATTGCCTCATTCAAAGCGTCCACATACGCTTGTCTGTTTTTAGCCTTTATAGTGATAGTTGGGAAACCATTTTTAACAAGTTCATAATTTGATAAAAGTCTTGCGGTTCTTCCATTGCCATCGGCAAAAGGGTGAATACGAACAAATTCTGCGTGCAAGATTGCTGCCCTTACGATTGGGTGAAGTCCTTGTGAATGATTGTTGTACCAATCAAGGAGTTCGTTCATCTCTTTGTCAACCTTATCTCCACCCGGTATGCACCACTCACAACCATAAAGACCTACTATATCGTGGTAATACTCAGAACGATATCTGCCATAATCTGCTCCCAAAATGTGAGCGTTAATGTGGTCGGCGATAAATTCTGCGTCAAGTGGAAGATTTTTGCCACTTTTAATCGCTCTGTTTGCTCTTCGCGCCTCATTAATGGTTTCGGCAACCGCTGCAAGGTGGCCAGTTGTCTCTATATAATACTCTTCATTTGTTTCGGTATCGAAAATCAGGAGGTTTGTATCTCTCAAATAATCTATGTAATCTCTTGGCAATGAATCATCGATTGGCTCTCCGCTAGGCAATGTCATAAATAATTTTTCATTAGGTTTTCGTGGGTCTAAAAGTCTAGTTGAGCGAAGAACTTTTATGTTGGGATTGTTTAAAAAGTCCACGATTGGCATATTGGCGTTTATGTTTTCAATTTGGTCGCTGTTTGAAACGAAGTCAATATCAATCATAAAGTTAAGGGCTTGACGGATGCTGGCTGGTATACTCGAAATTATCCCATTGGCAAGGTCGATACCTTTAAAATCATTTAATTTACAAATATATTTTTGCATACTATCTCCTATAAAATTATTATATCACCACTCATTAAGATTTTCAATAGCAAAGTAAAAATCTTAAATATAGTGAATTTATTGCGAAAAAACTCAAAAAAATATGTTATTTTTTGTTTTTTGACTTTTTTTGATTGTTTTTGCCAAAGATAAATATTTTTTTGGTGCATGGGAAATCTAAAAGCGGAGGTTAATATGAAAAAGTTTTTATCCGTTTGCGCTATATTAGTTTTGATGCTTTTTATTGTTCCAAGCACCCCATTTAAGCCTCAAAACCCGGTTCCCGCAAAGCAAATGATGGCTTATGCCGAAGAAAGAGAAATGGTTGAAGATTTCCCAAATGACGCCATTGAAGAAATCGAAAACGAGGCAGAGGCAATGGAGACTGCAAGCCCTAAAAGTTTAAATTTGGTGGAGTACTACGCTGACCAAACAAAACTCTGCGTTGTCGGCGAGGCCACAAAAACATTTTCGCCAGACCGTGCCGAGGTTTACGCCCAAGCGAAAGGATTTGGCAAAGATTGCACGGATGCAAAAGATGAGGCATTTAAAATGTTTGACAAAGCAGTGGAAACTCTTGTAGCAAAAGGGTGTGATAAAAGCAAGATTACTATTGAATCTTTTTATAGTCGTCCTTGCAGAGAGTGCCATAGTCAAGGGTGCCACGGGAATTTATCATTTTCTTTTGCCATAGAAGATTTGTCAAAAACTGATGAAATTATTTCAGCAATTTTGGATGATGGCGCCACTGAAATCACTTCAATTTGTTACGCAGTTTCAAACATTGAGGAGCAGTATACAGCGCTATTAAGCGATGCCCTTGAAAATGCTAAAACAAAAGCCTCAAAACTATTGGGCGATGATTTGCAACTTATTGACATTAGGGAACAGAGCGTTTACTATTCCAACTGCCTTTACAGAGAATATGTTGAAAATGGCAGTGGCTATGTAGGTGGAATAGAAGTTAAAACGCGTGTTGAAGCGACTTTTATCTAAGGCTGTCGGCGCAAAAAATTAACAACAATTCAAAGTAAACAATATGTAATGATTTAAATTAAAGTAAGGTATATGTTAGTAATTTAAATCGAAAACAACAATGTAATAATTGCTGATTTAAAAGAGGGGGATTTGGACATGGCAAACCGCTCTTTTTTTGAATGAGAGGTTGTCAAGTATGGCTAGCTTGTGATATAATGACTATGAGGTTAATATGGCATCACAGAAGAAAACAAATCGTAAAAAATCAAATTCCTCATCCAAAAAAACAGGAGGAGGTTTTTCCTTAGTCGAAAGTTTCAAGGAAGAAAGCAAAGGAAGCAAAAAGCGCACTAAAAATAAAAAGAGGCCAGTGTTTTTGACGCTATTACTTGCTATTTTTGTGTTGTTTGGCGCGGGCGGTTATTTCACATTTAGGCAAATCACTAAAAATGATGAGTTCACACTTGTTGGAGAAAAAGAAGTCGTTTTAAGCGTGGGCGAGGTTTATCAAGAGAAAGGGGCAAAAGTCATTTCTTTTGGCAAAGATAAAAGCGCCCAAGTTGTTATTGAAAGCAATGTGGACACTTCTGTTGCGGGAAGATATTATGTTAAATATCAAGTTAAAGATTTCAGATTTAAAAGCGTTGTCCGTTATCGCTATGTAATTGTTGAAGAGGTGGGCGCATGAGAACATTTTTGAAAGTTATTGCTTGTGTTTTGGTTGCGTGTCTAGGCTTTGCAAGTGGGGTTGTAACTGAATATTATGCTTCAATGCCACAGAGTGATAAGTTCGTGGACGGAGAAATCTCATTTCATTTTTTGCACTTAGGCAACGGAAACAGTGGAGATAGCATTTACATTAAGTGTGGTGAAGATGATATCTTAATTGATGCTGGTTCGCGAGCAAATTCGGCTCCAACTATAATAAATTATGTTGACCAATTTGTAACTGACGGAAAACTTGAATATGTGATTGCAACACATTCAGATCGCGACCATATTTCTGCTTTCCCATCAACGAAGTCTTATGAGGGTATATTTGACCATTACGACACTGGAATAATCATTGATTTCCCTAAAACTGACAAGAGTGAAGACACAGACATCTTGACAGCCTATTACACTGCGCGCGACAAAGAAGTAGAGAATGGCGCAAAGCATTTTACCGCGCTACAATGTTACAATAACGAGGGCGGAGCAGCGCGAGTTTACGAACTTTCTGGTGGCGTAAAAATGGAAATACTCTACAACTACTATTACGAAAATCCGGCGTCAAGCGAGAACGATAACTCTGTATGTTTGCTTTTTAGTCAAGGAGACAATCATTATTTGTTCACTGGCGACCTTGAAGCGGGCGGAGAGAAGAAACTTGTCGAGTTTTATAATGAGCAGGGAACGCCTTTGCCACAATGTAAGTTATATAAGGCGGGGCATCATGGTTCAAAAACTTCATCGTCTTTAACACTTTTAAATCAAATAAAGCCAGAGATTGTCGCTGTTTGCTGTGTCGCTGGAAGCAAGGAGTATACAAAGGCTTACAACTCAAACACTTTCCCAACGCAAACCTTTATTGACAATGTTGCGCCTTTTACTAAACAAGTGTATGTTACTTCTCTTGTAGAAATTTACGAGGAGGATGGCAAAGAAAAAGAGCGCGGAATTCTTTTAAATGGAAACATGGTTATATCATTTAATGGAAACCAAACCAAATTGGAGTTTTCGGGTTCTGATAAACCACTTAAAGATTGTGAATGGTTTAAAGAAAACCGTGTTTGTCCGAGCGCGTGGAAGTAGAATTGTATATTTTTTAAGAAAGCGCGGTGAGGGGGCGCCTCTCACCGCTGACTGATTTCAACCATAAATAGAGTTAAAATGCTGGTTGGAGTGAGAAATAATGCAAGTTAAAACTAAAATTTTGACAAAAATTAAAAAATTTTAAGAATATTGTTGACAGACCCGAGCCTTGTGTGTATAATAAATTGTGCAAACTTAGGAAAGGATGCAACAATAATATATAGAGATG
Organism: uncultured Clostridia bacterium; assembly: GCA_934771475.1. Classification (GTDB taxonomy): domain Bacteria; phylum Bacillota; class Clostridia; order Christensenellales; family UBA1242; genus Caccovivens. The sequence goes on along the minus strand of CAKVMD010000014.1, from coordinate 3,881 downwards.
TAGCTCAGCTGGTTAGAGCACCACCCTGATAAGGTGGGGGTCGGTGGTTCGAGTCCACTCATCTCTACCAAAGAAATGAGTGGCGGTGATGCTACTCTTTTTTTATACCCACCGTAAACGAGCGAAGCGAGTCTAAGGCTTTTAGTCGATTTTCAGCCACTCATCTCTACCAGGAGAAACAGTCTGTTACGGGCTGTTTTTTTATATTTTAAATCCCCCACCTTTGTGTTGTTTCACAACACGCAAAGTGAAACTTTGCATCAGGGTGTTCCTGTTAGAAAATGCAGAGCATTTTCGCAAGGCACCACCCTTAACGGACTGAAGGCCCACGAGAGGTGTGCCTTCTAAGGTGGGGCGGAGTCGGAGCCTTGGCTCGGCCATTCGAGCGATGCTCTCATAACGAGTCCACTCAATCCTACCACATTTTAGAGAGTGTTTGACTCTTTTTTTTAGTATGCATAAAATCTTTGGTTCAAAGTATTATCTCCAAGCATTTTGTCCACACCAAGCAAGGCAAAATACTTCATAGCATTGTTTAGACTATCAAACTTGTCTTTAAACTTTTCAAGTGCTCGCTAAAAATCTCATACTCATCTTGATTTAAAACTCTTATCATATGTTGGGTTTTCAAATTTTTGTTTTAACTCTAGCCATTTTAGCCTCCTAATTATTTCTAGTCTTTCTATGTAGTAGAAAATTTGGCAAAAGGGCAAATCTTGTCCGCAAATAGAATTATGGCTTAGCTGAATTGCTAGCGCTTGTTCCTTTGTTAAATTATTTTTACAAATCATAATTTCTATCTCGTTTAATCCGGCATCAATTGATGCCATAACTCTATGATTGCCAGATAGAACTTCTATTTCATTTTTTTCGTTATAATAACAAAATGGAACAGATGTCAATTGACCATCTTTTTTAATATTTGCTACAAGTTTTTGATATTCTTGAGGTTTCATATATCTAGCATTTAATTTTAGTAGTTTTATATCTTTTGGATTTATCTTTATAATTTCCGTTTCCATAATTTTAATCCTTCTTTTTAATTCCATTTACCCATTTGTGAAAAATAAGTTAAATTATACCTTTCATCATGTGCCTGTTTTCTGTCTCGCAATATGAATAAATCTCTATACTTTACAGATGACATATTTTTAGTAAAAACATTTGTACAAATTGTTTTTATCTCTTTATTTAATAATCTTTCAGCCAGCAATTTAACTTCTTTACTTAAAACGCAATACAACACCAACTTGCTCAACTTTTTTATATTTGAATTAACAGCAAAATCTGACAACAAGTATATACAGGGTTGTTCTATTCCTTTAGGTGGTTTGTTTCTATAATCATTTGTAAAAGCGAATACTCCAAACAATTTATCATTAGAAAATAATCCATAACAAGCCTTTGGAGTACCCACATAGTGAATTTGTTTACTTAAATATTTTTGTCTTAAAGAATTAAATTGTTGTAAAGATAGTTACTTAATATCAATATTTTCAACTTCCTCACCATCAACAATATCAAACGATTTTTGAAATATTTGCTTATTTGTCTTAGTTGATAATAGTTTTGATTTCATATTAACATTAGAATACACATTTAAATTTTGTGAGTTTAAAATTTGATTTTGGCGTAGTTTTATTATTTCTTTCTTTAATACAACAATAAAAGTAAAATTTGAATTTAATAGCAATTTAACTGTTTGTTCATTTATAAAAGTATGATTTTGAGTATCAACAACCAATAAGTCGTTATTTCCCACATCTTTTATAAATTCTTCAACTTCGCATTCCTTAAATTCATTTATCTCCAATGAAATATAACTTATTTGATTTTTTATTTCATTACATAAATAATTTTTATTTTTGATAATATTATTAAAAATTCTTTTATTGTACTCGTTATTTTTCTTTGGTTTATATGCCTTATAGATTATTGCTAATGCTATTTTTTCAATATCAGCCAAATGGGAACTTGTATCTAATTCTAACTCTTTGTAAATCTCTTCATTTAAACCTAAATCTTTGTTATTACTAAAATATTTACCGAGTAAAACATTGCAAAAATCAACATCGCCACCAATAATTGGTGACGATGTTAGATTATATATTAATTTTTCTAATTCCAAATTTTCTGACCCATAAACAAATATTCTATTAAACCTATTATTGCTTATAATATCAGAAATGCAATTGTTCAATATTGTTTTTACTTTTATCATCTAATTCTTCTACTTTTACTCCAATAGTTTCTTCTAACCATTTTGCCACAATCCTTCTATGACAAAAAGTTTTACCTTCTTTTATATCTGACCATTTCTCATAACACAATAAAACTGCATTATCGCCAAGTTCAGCGTAAACTTGTTTTGGATTAAGTTTGTCTAAAACCTGCTCGTAATAAAGCTTTGTATAAAGTTTTTCATCTTCTATTTTTATAATCTCGGCTGGTGGAGCAAGTTTTTTAAATTCTTCACCATTCCAAAACCTATTAAATCTCGCAATGGATATATATTTATAGCCCTTATCTTTGGGATAACTTTTAACTTTTCCAAAATAACCTGTATACATTTTATTGCCTCTTAATCATTATAACATAAACTTAGTTAATATTTAAACAATTATTAAAATCTCTTTTTTACTCTTGCTTCTGGTGTTAGTCTTAAATCTTTTAATATCTTTTCAAGTTGTTTGTTGCATGTATGAAAGCAAAATATCTCGGTCTTGTCCGTCAAAGCGATAAATTTCCCGATACATAACTCTTGATGTAAGTTAATCATCAAGCATTTTTTTGCGATTTTCTTCTTCAACATTGTGCTTTTGTAAGTATCCATCTAAATACTTTTGGCTTTTATTTCCTTTGATTTGAGAAAAATTAAATTCGTGCCTGTGATATGTAATAATGGGGTCTATGTTTTAACAAAAAATATTAAAAATCAAAGTAAAAATTGTTTTATTTTTAATTATTTAACAATTTGTATTTATGAGAATAAATTTTATTGTGATTTTTCATTTAATATGATATAATTTATTCATAACATTACATAAGGGAGTAATTATGAAATTTTTTAGAGGTTTAAAGGCAACATTTGAAGCTATCGGAAAGCTTTGGAGAATAGAAAGAAAAAGAGATACCGAAATCAATCGCAATCCAACAGAAGAAGAATTAAAAGATAACAAAAAAGGGAAATTATCTATTGTTGTAACTATTGTCAGCACCATTGTTTATTTGATTGCATTCATATTGGTTGCTAGTTCATGGCAGGTAAATATTGGCTTGGGTATTTTTGTTTTAGTTTTGGTTTTGATTTTTACACCTCCAATTCAAATAAAAGCAATCAATTTAGCAAAACAACAAAGAAAAATTAATGGGAAAGGCACTACAGCATTGATTCTTGCAAATGTTTTACCAACCGTTGCATTGGTTGGTGGTGTGCTATTCTTTGCATTTGGTGGAATGTATATTTTCATTAAATAAGAAAACAAAACACAAAAAAATACAACCTTGTTCGGTTGTATTTTTTTTGCCCTCATAAAGAGTTGCCGTATTGTTAGTTATTCTTATATATTTGAACAAGTAAATATTGTTCAAAATAATCCCAGTTGTCATCACCTAAATAAGAAATTTTTATAACTAAATTACAATAATTTTCTGTGCTTTTATCGGTTGTTAAAACAAACTTTTGATACCTTGAATCTTTACCATCAATTGGTACAAAATTTCCAGTAATATCGCTTGTAACTCCGGCAATATTATTTGCTCCAACTTCCATTGCTTCCCACTTAAAATTTACATCTTTATAATAATCATATTCTCCAAATTTTAATTCAACAGTTTTATTATCTGTATTGAATTTAATTGATCCACCGTTTGCAGAATAA
>CAKVMD010000013.1 GCA_934771475.1 uncultured Clostridia bacterium | reverse complement strand
AATAGATTAGCTGCTTTTTTGGTGTAAAAAGCAGCAGAGTTTATTGAATCCAAGACAGATCAAGACTGAAACTTTACAAAGCAACTGTTTCTCAGATATAATCATCTAAGAACAGCATTTATCATGAAAATGGAGAGATTGAACTTGTAAAAGAAGAGGATTTGCCACTCGTTTTGCCAGAACTTGAAGATTATAAAGGCAAGAATGGCAAAGCGCCTCTTGAAAACGCGGAAGAATGGAAATATGTTAAAACCAAAACAGGGGTTGCAAAACGCGAAACAAACACTATGCCGGGGTCAGCAGGAAGCAGTTGGTATTATTTGAGATACATTGACCCTAATAATGATAATGCAATGGCAGACCCTGAACTTATCAAACACTGGATGCCTGTGGACCTTTATCTTGGCGGGGCAGAACACGCAGTAGGACACCTTATCTATTCTAGATTTTTGAATAATTACTTTTATGACAAGGGGATAGTTCCAGTAAAAGAACCTTTCCAAAAATTGTGCCATCAAGGTATGATTTTAGGGGAAAATAGCGAGAAGATGAGCAAGAGTAGAGGTAATGTCGTAAATCCAGATGACATTATAAAACAATATGGCGCCGATACATTAAGAATGTATGAAATGTTTATGGGACCTTTGCAAGATTCTAAACCATGGAACACAAAAAATATTGAAGGTGTAAAGAGGTTTATTGAAAGAATATGGCGCATTTATATGCAGACAGAAAAGGTTCAAGATAAACCAAACGCAAATCTTGATAAAATTTTCCATCAGACCGTAAAAAAGGTAACTGAGGATTATGACGCTCTTGCTTTTAACACTGCAATAAGCCAAATGATGGTTTTTGTCAATGCTGTTATGAAAGAAGAGGTCTTCCCAAGAAATTATGCTGAGGACTTCTTAAAACTTGTTAACCCAATTATCCCATTTGTTACTGAGGAAATATGGGAAAGTCTTGGACATAAAGATAGTATTGCTTATGAAAAATGGCCAACTTTTGATGACGAGAAGATAAAAGAAGATGAGGTCGAAATTGCAGTGCAAGTAAACAGCAAAATTGTTGCAAGAATGCTTGTTTCTGCTGAGGCAAACAGCGATGATGCACTCGCACAAATAAAACAAAATGAGACGGTAAAAAATTTTATAGATGGTAAAACTATTGTTAAGGAAATTTATGTTCCGAGGAGAATGGCAAACCTGATTGTAAAGTAAGCGCAAAACCAAATAGGGGAAGAAATAAGTTTAAATTTTAAAACTTCTAAACTTCAAAGATTGTGTGGTGCACAAAATGAATCCAAAAAGATGTAAATTCTGACCAAATTTGCACAAAACCTTGACCAGAATTCACACAATAACTAGATCAGAATTTGCACAAAAATTTCAAAGCATAATTTAACAGACAACTACAATGTCAATGAAAAAATTGAAACAAAGTTGATTTAAAATTTGACACAATCAATGAAAAATAGACACAAAAAATCCACGATTTTCGTGGATTTTTTATTATTATTTTTGAAATTTTAAAAGTCAATAATGTGATTAAAAAGAAATTTATGTTAATTATTTGTTATCTTCGTCTCTTTTCTTTTTGAGAGAGTCAAGATATTTTTCAAATTCAAGGTCATCAATTTCGTCTTGGGTGAGTGGACGCTTTGGCTCTTCTTTTTTGTCATCAAGAATTGCTCTTATTTCTTTTAAGAAATCGTCTTCCTCTGTTTCGTCAACTTCATCATCACTTTCGTCAGTTGAAATTGTAACTTTTTCCTCTTCATTTTCAATTTCAAGGTCGCCAAGTCCGTCTTCTTTGTTTTCTTCGGCGCTTTCTTCTGCTTTTTCCTCTTCGGCTTTTTCAGCAATTTCTTCAACATTTTCAGTTTCAGCTTCTTCTGCTGGGACTTCTTCTGTTTGAGTAGTAGCTTCTTCCTTAACTTCTTCATTTTCGTTAGAAGCGACTTCTTCGGTTGTTTCTTCTGCTTCTTCCGCAGCTGGCTCAACACTATTGTCAGTTTCTTCTGTTTCTTCTGTTGTTGTGGCAACATTTACTTCATTTTCAGAAAGATTTTCTTGAACAGTTTCTGTTTCTTCACTTACTTCTTTCTCTTGTAAAAGATTTTCTTCACTTACTTCTTGCTCATCTTCGCTTGTAACAGTTTCATTTTCACTGTTTTCTTGTGAAGATGCTTCTGCCTCTTCTTTTTCTTTTAAGATTTGAGTAAGGATAAGGGCATCAACAAGTTGAGCGTCAACGCTACCAGCGTTTTCATCAGTGTTTTCGTTTTCAGCCTTTTCAGCGTTTTCGCTTTCTTGGTCGTTTTCAGTATCGTTAGTATCTTCCGCGTTGTTATCTAATGCTGGCGCATTTTCTTCGATAGTTTCCTCTTCGCCTTCTTTTACATCTTCACCTTCATTTTCTTCGGCGCTTTCTTCTACTTTTTCTTCAACTGGCACTTCAACAACATTTTCAGCGTTTTCAGTTTTCGCTTCTTCTACAACTACTTCTGTTTCATTTTCCTCATCATCATTTGCATAATGTTTAGCGTAAAGAGTTTTAGCAACCACGATAACCATCATCATTGTAAAGATTGCAACAAGGATAGAAACGAGCATATTCATAAGTTCGTTAGTTTTAAAACCCTTAATATAGCTTAAAATCAAGAAAAGCCATGAAGTATAAGCAATAAATGGGCAAATAAGAGCAAGTGCGAGAGATTTACCAAAAGAGCCTATTTGTTTTGCGTATTTGGCAACAAGCATCAAATCTCCTACTGCAAGAATTGAAAATATAATTCCAATGAATAATGAGGCAACTTGTGAGCCTGACATGAATTGTAACATAATTTCCTCCAAACTTGTTTTTATTTTAGCACAACTGATGAAATTTGTCAATATTGTTTTTCTTAAAATTGATAAATTGTTTTGAAATTTGACGCGTTTCGGTTATACTAAATGTAGTATATGACAAATATGAAAAATAAAATTCTAAAAATAGTGATTTCGTGCGTACTGGTAGTGGTGGCAATAGGTGGACTTGCTATGGCGTTTTTGTTAAATTATAATCCTTATGTGCCTGACGTGGTTGAAATAACACAGAATGACGACCAAGTGCAAATACTTGCAAAGGCAAATTCAAGTTATAGGGGATACCGCTTTGTTTTCAGCAAAGAAGGTGAAGAAAAGATTGTGGAAAGCGAGAATAACTTCATCACACTTGACCAGTGCCTAGAAAATGGAGTTGAACTTGGGCAAACATATAAGGTTAAATTTTGTTATCTTGCCCTGTCAAAAGGAAACAATAGCCAGTACTCAAAAGAAATCTCTTGGAGAGCAGAGGTTGGTTTAAAAGCGCCGGTTGTAACACTTGACGAAACTCAAAATGCGCTTACTTGGACAGCGATAGAAAATGCAGACTTTTATACTGTATATTATAATGAAAACGATCTTAAAGCAATAAATGTAACGGAGTGCACGTTTTCATTAAGCCAAATTCCACTTGGTGAAAGAAGTTTCTATGTTGTTGCAAAATCAAATAAAGATTATATAAAGTCAAGCAAGGCTTCAAATGTGATAGAAAAGACATTTATAAGACAAATGCAAGGCTTTTCATCGGTAACTCTTGATAAACACACCAAAATTTTGACTCTTAAAACAAGCGAAGAAATAAAAGAGATTATCGTTTTTGTAAATTACCAAAGCTATGTTTGTTATAAATTTAGCAAAAATCTTTTAAGTGATGATGAAACAGAATATATCATTGATATTTCGCTAATTTATGTAGATGGGGCTAGGGTTGGCGCAAAACCAGTCAGCATAGACAAATATAATGTTTATGAGGGCGGGGTGCAGTACGCTGAATAATTAAAGTTTAAACGACTTTTAATATTTAAAACCTTTTTAAACAACAACAAAAATGATTTTCATTATGATTAAAAAATAATAGATAAGACATACTAGCATAAAAGGAAAAAGTATGTCTTATTTTAATGTCGAGAAAAAAATCGAAGAATTTAAAACTGCCTTAAATGAAAGCAGTGATTTTTCAAGTCGATTATTTGTCAGAGGTGAGCAAAAAATTGGCATGGTGTTTTTAAAAAGCATAACTGACCAAAATCTGCTTGCGGAAGCGGTATATCAGCCTATTCAAGAGTTTGACGACATTTTTTCAATGACAGCGATTAAAGATAAAGTCCTTCAAACCGCGCAGGTAGAAGAAATCGAAGAAAAAGAGGCCATCGACAACATCTTAAATGGTAAACTTGTCTTATTTTCAAATTTTTCCAAACAAATTCTTTCTGTTGACTTGCTTTCTTTTCCAACGCGTGTGCCATCGGAGCCACCAACCTCGCCGGTTATTCAAGGTCCAAGAGAGGGATTTGTTGAAGATTTGCAGACAAATATAACCCTTTTGCGCCGAAGATTAAAGACTGACAAACTTGTTATGAAACAACTTAAAATTGGCTCGTATAGCCAAACTAGCGTTGTTGTTACCTATCTTAAAGGTGTTGCAAAAGATAACCTTGTTGAGAAAATATTAACTAAACTTGGGAAGATTGACGCAGACGGAATTTTAGACTCTTACTATATTTTGTCTTATTTGCAGGAGCGCCCACATTCAATTTTTAAGCAAATTGGCAATTCTGAGAAGCCAGACATTGTAACCTCAAAACTTTTAGAAGGCAAAGTGGCAATTATTGTTGACAATTCGCCAATCGTTTTAACCCTTCCTTTTGCTGTTATTGAAGATTTGCACAACTCAAATGACTACTACACAAATCATCACTATTCTTCTATGGTTAGGGTAATAAGGCTTCTAGGGCTACTTGTTGCAATAGTAGCGCCAGGGCTTTATCTTGCGCTTCAAATTTTTCATTATAATATTTTGCCTATAAATTTCCTTATCACGATAGCGGACACCACAAAAGGTCTGCCATTTACGCCTTTTCTTGAAATATTATTCATATTTTTGCTGTTTCAAATCTTGTATGAAGTGTCGCTCCGCTTGCCAAGTTATTTGGGGCTTGCGACTTCAATCGTAGGTGCGTTAATTTTGGGTGATACAGGCGTCAAAGCGGGGCTGATTTCTCCACCCGGAGTTATCATTATCGCGCTTTCTAAGATTGCGCTTTATACAATCCCCGAACAGTCTGCTCAAATCACAATTATGCAAATGATTTTTATAATTCTCGGCGGTTCACTCGGCATTTTGGGCGTCTTAGGCGGGATAATCTATTTTGTCATGTATCTTAACACACTAGACAGTTATGATACACCATATCTTGTTCCATACAGCCCTCGAATTAAAAAAGACCTTAAAGACGGAATTTTTACAAGCACGACAAAAGAACTTGATGGCGTGCCGTTGTCTTTCTCGGGACCAAGAAACAAAAAGGAGGGACAGGATGAGTAACAAAATTTCAGCCGGGCAAGCGGGGGTTATTGCATTTATCCTTGTTTTGTCCAACAAAATTCTCCTTTTGCCTTCACTTTTGTATCAGTCTGTCAGCGCGGACGGATTATTTGTGATGCTCGGTCTTTTTCTCTTTGATTTTGCCACTCTTTTTGTGTTTGTGAGAATGAAAAAAGCCTATCCAAATGATAAATTGGTGGACATACTCAGCAAAAAATTGACCCCATTTTTCTCAAAGTTTATCTATATAATTTTGCTGACTTTTTTCTTTTTTAAAGTGGTACTAACCTTTTCGATAGCCTACTTATATTTTCAGCAACAGGTTTATCAAGATGAATTTATCTCGATAGCCTTTATTTGCGCCTTCCCTCTTGCTTGCTTTGGCGTAATAAAGGGACTTCGTCCGCTTGCGAGAACGATTGAACTTTTCTACTATATTTTAATAACTGGCATAGTGGTTTGTTTGTCATTTTCGCTGTTTACAACTCTTCATTCTCCGATTTTTTTCACTTCAAACATAAAAGAAATTGGTCTAACAATGTATAAACACGTGTTTACTTTCGGCGACTTTATTTTCCTTTTTCTTGTTATGGATAAAATTGAAATGCAGGGCAAAACAAGCAAGAAAATATATTGGAACGCTCTTATTGGGATTTTTCTTGTGCTGGCTTTATACACAATTTTCTATTGCAAATATCATATCACCGCATTTATGCACAACAACGCGCTTTCGGATGTTGTGGTTTTCACAGTGGAATTTAACGCATTTGGAAGACTTGATGTCATCGCAATGGTTACAATATGCTTTATAACCATTTTTCAAGTAAACCTTTTTTCCTACGCGGTATGCGATTCGTTGCAAGTGATTTTCCCAAAGATGACCAACAAATTCTCTTGCGGGGTGTTTATCGTGGCATACTTGCTTCTTTATGAACTCTATTTGGGCAAGTATGATGTTTTAGTCCAGTGGGTGAATGGCTGGGAAGCGGTGTTAGGCGTTGTGGCAAATTATGTTTTGCCAATAATATTTTTGATATTGACAGTGGCGGGGAGGAAAAATGAAAAGCAAACTCAAAAATCTACTTAACAACCCAATGCTTATTATTTTCCTCGTAATAATGGTTGTTTTTATGCCAGCCAAGATATTTGCTCCCGGTGAAAATCGTGAGCGCGGGGTGGTTACTGCGGTGGGGATAGATAAGGTTGATGATGATTATGAGGTTTCATTTCTTGTCTTTATCCCGTCAGTAAACCAGACCTTTGACGATAAGGAGTCGGTGATAACGGGCAGAGGGAAAAGCGTTGGTGAGGCCGTTTATGAGGCTCAAATTGCCATGGGGCGAAAGATTGGGCTTTATCACACAAAAACAACTGTTGTTAACCTTGCTCTTATGGAGGAAGATGGCGTAAACGCGCTTGATTATTTTGGTCGATTGCCGGGGTTCCCTGAAAATACGGTTTTTATTTGCACTGATAAATCGGCAAAAGATTTGCTTTCTTCCACTCAAAGTTTAAGGGACAATTTAGGATTTAAACTCGAACAAATTGTGGGCTATAACGCCGACCATGTCTATGTAACAGACACCAGCCTTGAATCATTTTATAGAGGTTATTATAGCGCAACAAAGGCTTCAATCGTTGGCTTTTTGACCACAGCATCAAAAGATGAAGAGGAGAATTATTCAATGCAAGTTACCCCAGCCGAAGAAGAACAGCCTAGTGAAGGCGCAAATGGCGGTGGCGGTTCGTCAAGCGGTGGCGGTGGCGAGAAAAAAACTATTGTAAACACTGGGAAAAGCGCTCTTGCAAAAAACGGGAAAATAGTAAAGATATTGTCGCTTGAACAAATCAATGCCATCAATCTTTTAAACGGAAAATCAAGCAAGCAAGTCATAAAAATTGATGATGTGTTTATTGAAAAAGAAAGGGTAAATGCTGTTTACGAAATACGAAAAAAAGACATCAATTTGACAACTAAATTTGAAAATGGAATTCCTATTTTTGACGCAAAAGTTGTGGTCAACTTGTCATTGATAGAACTTGAAAATTCAACCACCGAACTTAAAATCAACAATGAGTTTACTCGTTTAAGTGAAGAATGTTCGCAAAAAATAGACCAAAAACTAAAAAATGGTTTTGCCAAAGTGGTGAAACTTCTCAAAGATGAAAAAACAGATGTTCTTGGCGTAAATGAACTATTTATGAAAAACAACCGAAAGGAGTATTTAAGGTATCTAGACCAAAACACTTCGGCAGAAGATTTTATTGAAAATGTTGTTTTTAAATTGGAATTGGTCTTAGAGGCCGATTAAAATTGTCGAACAAAGAAAACTAACCAAAAATTAACCACAAAATGGGGGTGTTTTACTTGCTTGAAACATTTTTTTATGGTACAATATCTTGAAAAAATGAGCAAGGAGGCTTCATGGAAGAGAAAAAACCGAAATTTAAGTGGTCATTTTTGGTTGTGGTTTTGCTTTTTTCGGCAGTACTACTGTTTTTGATGTTTTCAAACACTGGCTATAAAGGGCAGTACATTTATGGCGGAGAAACTGAAATTGAACAACTTATAAAGGGCACGCACACAAACAAAGATGGTCAAACAGAAAGGGTTGTTTCTGTCTATTATAAGGACAACACTATTTATTTCCTCGTCAATAATTCAAAATTTGAAAAGGGTTTTCCTGAATACGCGGATTACTACATCAATTACGAGTATGGCGATGAGGTGCTTCTTTTTACAAAGAACGCAATCAAAGAGTACAACGACAGCGTGGTTGAATTTAATAAAACCGCACCACAAGATGAACAGAAAGAACTTATTTCAATAAAGAAAGGAGAAAGGGGAATTGATATTTGGAACATAATATCACAAGTCCTTTACCTTGGCTTTGGCATATTTATCATATTTATGATTTTTAGACTTATAAGTTCATCAAATAAGAGTGCTATGGGCTTTGGGAAAAGCAGAGCAAAGGCATACACCACAAGCAAAGTAAGATTTGACGACATTGCGGGCAGTGATGAAGAAAAAGCCGAACTTGAAGAACTTGTAGAGTTCTTGAAAAATCCTAAAAAGTTTACTGACCTTGGGGCAAGAATTCCAAAAGGAGTGCTCTTGGTGGGCAATCCGGGAACTGGTAAAACATTACTTGCAAGAGCGGTTGCAGGAGAAGCAAATTGCAGATTTATTTCAATCAGCGGTTCAGACTTTGTTGAAATGTTTGTTGGTGTTGGTGCTTCAAGAGTAAGAGACCTTTTTGAACAAGCAAAGCGCTATAAACCATGTATTATTTTCATTGATGAAATTGATGCAGTTGGTCGTCAAAGAGGGGCAGGCCTTGGTGGCGGAAATGATGAAAGAGAACAAACATTAAACCAACTTCTTGTTGAAATGGATGGATTTGAATCAAATGAGGGCATTATCGTGCTTGCCGCAACAAACAGAGCCGATGTTCTTGACCCTGCACTTTTAAGACCGGGCAGATTTGACAGACAAATTTATGTAAATGTCCCAGATGTTAAAGGCAGAGAGGGAATTTTAAAAATTCATGCAAGAAACAAACCTATTGATGAAAATGTTGACTTTAAAACTCTTGCTAAAATCACAGTAGGCTTTACAGGCGCTGATATTGAAAATATGCTTAATGAAGCAGCAATTTTGGCTGCAAGAGCAAACAGACCAAAAATCATTATGTCTGATATTACAGAGGGTATCAATAAGGTTACAATGGGTCCTCAAAAGAAATCTCGTCTTGTTACTGATAGAGACCGCAAAATCACAGCATATCATGAATCTGGACACGCTATCCTTGGAAAACTTCTCAAAAATGCTGATGATGTTCAAGAAGTTTCAATTATTCCAAGAGGCGCGGCAGGTGGTTACACTATGCAACGCCCTGAAAACGACAATTCATACCGCACATATAACCAACTTATGGATGAAATAGCAATGACAATGGGCGGAAGAATTGCGGAAGAAATCATTTTCAAGGATATAACAACTGGCGCTTCAAGTGATATTGCACACGCTTCCAAAGTTGCAAGAAGAATGGTTCACAACTGGGGCATGAGCAAAAACATTGGTTTCTTGTCGCTTGACAGCAGTGAGCAGTTGTTTATTGGAAGAGATTATCAAACCAAAAACGACTTCTCTGAAAAACTTGCTTCTGAGGCGGATGAAGAAGTTAAAGCAATTCTTGACTACAACTATAAACGCGCAAAGAAACTTTTACAAGATAATGAAAAATTGCTTCACGAAATGGCAACTCTGCTTCTTGATAAAGAAACAATCAATAAAGAAGAAGTTGATATGCTTATGGAAGGGAAAAGCGCAACTGAAATAGCAAAGGTTATGGACGAAAAGCGCGCTCTTCAACGCGAAAAAGAGGAAAAAGAGAAAAAGGAAAGAGAGGCTCTTGCGAAGAAAACTCTCATGGAAAGAAAACTCTTGGAGGGACAAAAACTCCTTGAAAATGGCATTATAACCGAAGAAGAATACGAACTTATAAAGAAAAATTACGCTACAAATTCGGAAGAGGCAAAAGAGGAATCAGCACAAAATGATTCCGAGGCTTCTGCTACTAAAAAACAAGACTTTTTAAAAGAAGAGATTAAAGTCGAAAAACCAGAAGAAAAGGCTGAACCAAAAGAAGAGAAAAAGCAAGTTGCAAGAAAGCCAAGAGTGAAAAAGACTGATGATAATCCTGGTACAGAGGATAAAGGAGAATAAACATGGAAGATAAAACAGTAAATAATCAGCATGTTGACAATGTTTTAAAATCTGTAAGTGATGAAATTTTGGCAAAGAAGAAAAGGAAAAAGATAATTTCTTTTTCAATTATCTCTTTTCTTTGCTTTGCTCTTGTTGTAACCATTGTTACAATGAGCGTGGTTAGAATAAATTTAAAACCATATTTCATTAAACCATCAAACGAGATTGAAGTTACAATTAATGGCACTAAAACCACATTTGAAAAAAGTTTAAATGAAAACAACTATAACAAAGTAACAAAATACATTGATGACTCGTTTGTAAGCACTTACCTTTCAGCCCTTTTTGCTGGTGATGCAGGTGCGTACAAAATTGAAGAAAGCACAAGTGAAAAGTTTTATTTAACTTTTTCAAGCACCACAGGAGAGGGGAGCGGAATGCATCAAAATCTCTCTTCAAAACTTGGCAAAAACTATGTTCATTTTCAATATGACAACCTTCAAAAACTATTCTCTGCAAATGGCAAAGAATACACTTCAATCATAGTTCAAGGCGACCAAACAATAGAATATAAAGATGTTTACTTCACATTGACAACTGAAGACGCATGGACAGAAACAACTTTCTACTTTGGTTCTTGTACAAATCGTGCAAATGCATTGCTTTCAATCACCGTTAGCGCAAATACTTATGCTGTATACCAATTTGTAAATAGTTTGCAATAACTCTTAAAAACTATTAAATTAGCAAGAACGATTTGCGAAAATGAAAAATATAATAGCAAAATATTATTTTGAATAAGCAATGATATAGTTAAAAAAACAAATTTGCAACAAAAATCCACCAGTTTGGGCGTGCCCATTTCGCTGGTGGATTTATTTGTAAAAAGCCATCATTTTAAAAAGCCACCAGTAATAATCTGGTGGCTTTTTAAATGCGCTAGAATAAAACGAATGAAGAGAGCGACTTTCTTATACTTAGTTTACATTTTCAGGTTTGATTTGGCATCCTTTTAAGTCTTTTAGATATTTAAACTTAGATAATATCTTGTTTAAATATCATGATTATAAAACAAATGGGTTTTTATGAGGCTAACTGCTTAAAAGAGTGGGCTTTTGCTGATTTAGGCAAACTTTAACTTTGTTTTTGTAGCAAACTGATAATCTTTTCACGCAATCGGTCAATTCTTTTTGAATTTAATTTAATAACCGTCAAAATAATGATTGAAACTAGGATAATCGCGAAGAATGTGATAAGCACTGTTGCCGAATTTGATTGAATTGAGAACATATTTGGAACGACACAAATTGAAATAGTTATCGTTACAAACGAGAATATCATTGCCAGCCATTTAAGCAATGTTGGAGGCACGCACAATGTTACGAGGTTCAAAAAGCCAGTGTAAGTTAAAACAAGTACGCACAAAGTTTTGTATTCTTCGCTTGAAAGGATGTTGATAGTTTGAGAGTAGTAAAGCATCATAACAATTAAAACATTTAGAAGCATTAAGAAGGCTCTTGGAAGTGCCCGTTTCATAACCTGAGGAATAAAGTTTCCGTTTATTCGCTTTGTGTTAGGCTCAAATGTTAATATAAATGATGGAATGCCGATAACAAATGATTCTATAAGAAGCATCATGCTTGGCTTGAAAGGGTAGTTGATTTGCAAAAATAGTGTGATAATTGTAAGAGTTATAGCAAAAAATGTTTTCATCAGAAAAAGCGAAGCCGAGTTTTGAACATTATTTATTACTTGTCTGCCTTCTTTAACTACCGAAGGTAAAGATGAGAAGTTTGAGTCGAGAAGAACAAGGTTTGATATACTTCTTGCCACTTCGCTTCCGTCTGCCATAGCGATAGAGCAATCGGCCTCTTTAAGTGCAAGAGTATCATTTACACCATCCCCAGTCATCGCAACGACTTTGCCTTTCTTTTTAAGCGCCTTGACAAGGGTGTATTTTTGCTCGGGAGTAACTCGTCCAAAAACAGTGAATTGGTCTGCAATTTGTTCGACTTCTTCAAGGGACATATTTTCAAGTGAAATATACTTTTCGCTATTTTCCACCCCAACTCTTTGCGCAATCTTGGCAACTGTTTGAGGCGCATCACCAGAAATTATTTTAACTTCTACGCCATTAAACTTAAACCATTGGATAGTTTCTATTGCGTCATCTCTGATATGCTCTTCAATAACGATAAGCGCGAGAAGTTTGGCGTTTTTACCATTCATATCTTTGTCAAATTTTCCGCCTTCTTGCTCAGCAAAAGCAATAATTCTAAGTCCTTGCGCCTGCTTTTCTTCAATGAAAGCAAGTTGTTCGGCTGAAATAGGACATTTTATGTTGGAGTAAGCCCCCAAAAAGTAGATATTTCTATTTGAAAGTTGAGTAATGGAGTATTTTTTATCAGAACTAAACTCTGCTTGATTTAATGCTTCAAGGCTATTACTTTGCCCAAATTCTTTAATCATCGCAGTGCTTGTTGCGTTTGATGTTTTTTGTGCATTAAGAACATTTGCTATAAGTTTTTGAACTGATGATTTTCGTTTTTTTGAGTAACTTGCAAAATCAACAACTCGCATTGTTCCGTCAGTGATTGTACCTGTTTTGTCAAGACATAAGACATTTGTTCTCGCAAGCATTTCTATGGAGTAGAGGTCTCGCACCAAAGTTTTCTTTTTAGCGAGTTTCACAACTCCCACTGCAAGTGAAATTGTAACTAAGAGGAACATTCCTGCTGGTATCATACTAGTAAGCGCGCCACTTGTGTTTTCAATTTGCGTTTTAATTGTTGAAGCGGGCTCGGCATACTCTTTGAGAAAAGTCAAAACTCCAATAGGAACAAGCGCAATGCCGATGTATTTTATAAGCCTATTCAAATCTTTGAATAGGTTGGATTGAGGCGCTTTAAATTCTTTTGCTTTCTTGGCAATTTGGTGGATGTAGTTGCTTTTGCCGACTTTTTCAATTCGCGCATAGCAGACGCCAGAGACAATAAAACTTCCAGAAAGTAAATCACCGCCAACTGTTTTTTCAATCGCATTTGATTCCCCAGTAAGCAAACTTTCGTTTACTTCAACTTTCCCTTCAATGATTTTGCAGTCGCTTGGAATTTGATTGCCACTTGTAAGATAAATCACATCATCAAGCACCAATTTGTCGGCTGAAATGTTTACTTGATTGCCATCTCGTATCGTTTTGACAAGGGGGGAGGTTATCATAGACAATTTTTCAACAGCCACTTTCGCTCGTATCTCTTGAATTATTGCGATAGCGGTGTTTGCAACGATAACAAACACAAACAAAAGTTCTTTATATGAGCCTACCGCGCAGAGCGCGATTGCTATAATTGTCCAAAGCATATTAAAAAAAGTAAAAATATTTTTTACAAAGATTGAGCCATAAGACTTTGATGATTTGATTTTATTTTCATTGGTAAGTTTGGATGCTACTCTTTCTTCAACTTGTTGTTTCGTTAAGCCTTCACTGGCAGTAGGACTATATCTTTCAATGTTTACTGGGAGTGAAATATCTTCAACTTTTTCATCGTTATCTTTATTTTTCTTTTGTGAAAATTTGTCTTTTAATTTATCAAAAAATCCTTTTTTATCTGGGACTTCGTTATGGTAAAAAATGTTAGGCGCAGAAACAGAAAAGCAATATTTTTTGTACTTTTTATCACTTTTGAGTGTAGAATCTTTAATTTTTACTATATTTTTTTTCTTTTTCATTACTCTTATTATAATTATTTAATTTTTTAAAGTCAACTTTATTACAAATAGATTTGACATTACTTGTCGAAATTGTTATGATTAACTATGAAAGAACTTTTATCCCTATTAAAGGGCTTGTGAGGGCGAAATGAATATAGTTATTCCAAAAAATTTACGAGATTTAACCGCAATTTTCCCATCTGAACTTTATATCGTGGGCGGATACGTGCGTAACTCGATTATGGGAATAAAAACTGACGATGTTGATTTGTGTTCAAGTTTGACGATTGACGAACTTGAAAAAGTGCTTGCTGGCACAAAATTCCAGTTGAAAATTAAAAACAAATCGCTCGGCAGTGCTTATATTTGCGTGGACGAAGAGAAATACGAATACACCACTTTTAGACGAGATGGTTATGGAGAGGGTGGTGCACACTTGCCAGAAAAAGTAACTTTTATAAAGGCGGTGAGTGAGGATGCAAAAAGAAGAGATTTCACTTGTAACGCTCTTTATTATGATATTAAAAATGATAGACTTTTAGACTTTTACAATGGCGTAGAAGACATCCGCAAGCGTGTTTTGCGCACGATAGAGTCTCCCGATGAAGTGCTTTGTCATGACGGGCTTAGAATTTTAAGAATGTTCCGCTTTCAAGGCGAACTGAACTTTAAAATAGACAAGGCAACATTTGCTTCTGCTGTAAAATACATTTCAAACTTACGCGATGTCTCAGGAGAAAGGGTTATCAGCGAAATCACCAAAATTTTGCACAGCCCAAAATATAAAGGAACTTCAAAATCAAACGCTTATATGACGGTTTTGAAGCAATTTAACAAAGCAGGCATTTGGGATGTCCTTGGAGTGGGGTGCAGTCGCGTGAAATATCGCATGGTCAAGAAAGTCGAGCATAGAAGCCAAGGACTATTAATTGATATTATTGACTCGGCAAACCCTATTTCAATTTCCTATTATTTAAACCTAATTTTGAATGGGACTTTCGGAATGAGCAAAAAAATGCTTGAACAGTATATAAACATTATCTCAGGCTATTATGAAGCGCTTAATCGTATGCAAAATAAGCCATATTTTTTCAAGTACTTCAACAATTTCCCAAGCATTTATCTTTTGCTGGTTCACAAAAATCGCTACCTTGCAAGTAAATATCAGTTTTTCTATAAATACATTATTGCTCATAAAATCGTAGTGTCTGTGAAAGAATTAAAAATAAATGGGGATGATATCAAAAAGTATTATCCAACCGTTAAACCAATGCGATATAACGCGATATTGGAGAGCCTTTTAAGCGACATTTTTGATGGCAATTTAGTAAACGAAAAAGATGAACTTATTGAAGCGATTGAATCAAAATTGAAATATTTATAAAATAAAAAAGACCTTAAATTTAATGGCGTGCCATTTTAGGGTCTTTTTGCTTTTTATTTTATGCTTTATGACAATTTTAAAATGTTTATCCAGCCTGAGAAAACTCGCTTCGCTTTCTAGCATTATCAATAACTGACTGTGTTATTTTTTGTGGTGAAATGTATTTTACTCCATTTTCTGGAAGTTCCATTCCTTCCTCTAACGCCCACACGCCTTCCACGATTACTCCTTTTTGTGCTTTGTAACTGTCGTGTCTGATTTCTTTTTCTTCGACAAGTTCTCCATTTCGATAATATTGTAAGTATCCGCGAGTTTCATAGCCCTCGTGAGGATATTTTAGACGATAATATTCACCTTCATATAG
Source organism: uncultured Clostridia bacterium (assembly GCA_934771475.1). Taxonomy (GTDB): domain Bacteria; phylum Bacillota; class Clostridia; order Christensenellales; family UBA1242; genus Caccovivens. The sequence goes on along the minus strand of CAKVMD010000013.1, from coordinate 9,002 downwards.
AACTTTGTTTGAATATTCGCCAAGTCTGTCTTTGATAATCGTGTCGCCCTCATGTGGCAAAACTTTTACAAGTTCGCTTCTCGTTTTTATTTCTAAGCCATCTTCAAGGGGTGCTCCATAAATTTCGACAATGGCCTCAGTGTCTGTTCCGTATGCTTTAATGTAAATTGGAGTGTCTTGGTTGTTGACAAATTCGAGGTCGGCGTAACCTTCGCTAACCATTGCGTCAAACGATAGAGGAACATAGGAGGCGGGCAGAGAATGGTGGAAACTTTTAGTAACTGTGATGTCGCTTAAAAGGAGGGCGTTGTACAAAGTCGTAGAGGCTTGGCATACGCCACCGCCTATTCCTGAGACATAACTTCCGTCAATTATGACCTTTCCGTCTTTGTAACCATTGCTTGCTGTGCGAGGGCCAGTAACCTCATTGAAAGACACTCTTTGCCCCGGCTCAACAATCATGCCATTAAAAGCGGAGAGTGCTCGCTTGATGTTTGATTTACGGCTTTGCGTGGACTTTGCATAGTTTGTGCTAAACTTGGAGCGCAAAGAAATTTGATTTAAAAGCGAAGATAAGTCTTCTTTTGGCAAAACTTCTTGAAGAGGAATTTCCACCTTTGTTTGTCCTGTCGCGAGAGCCTCGGCGATACTTTTTTTAAGTTCATCTCTGTTTGCTATGTACCCCTTGCCACCTTCATTTAGCGTAAACATCTGCTCATTGCTAGGATTGAAAGATATAAAAGTAGAAGTTGGAAGCGCCTCGACTTGCGATAAAACTTCTTCAACTTTCTCGTCAAGATTGCCAAGCATATCTTCGTAAGGGATATAAATGTCAAGACCATCTTTTTTAATCTTACCTTTAACCTTTTGCTTTTCAAAAATATTCCCTTCGTGCCCGTAAGCAAGCACTCGGTCAAGATTTCCTTCAAAGTTGCCCACAAATTCAAGGTTTTTGCCGTCAATTACATAGTCTTTGCCATTTGCTGACAAGGTTAGACTCATGTTATCTTTTTGATTAACGAAGGTCGTTTGCAATAAATCTTGCGCCTCACTTTTTTTAAGCCCCGAAACATCAACTCCATTTATTTTTGTACCCTCGTAAAAAGTGGTGTTTGAGTTTATCGTATCCCCGAAATAGAATTGACAAAATAGAAGCAAGCCTACCGCAATAAAACAAACACTCATAAGCCAAATAAAAGACCCTGCTTTTTTCTTTTTTTGAGTGTTATTAGTTTTCTCTTTTTCCATGTTTTCTCCTTTTTGAAGTATTATTTGCATAAGAAAAAATAATATTCTTTGCGAATAGAAAGGCGTGCTTTCAAGATAATAAGGTTATGGAGTCGCTTTCAAAGAAAAAGAAATTTTTAAGGATATTTATTGTAATCTTGGCAATCTGCGCTTTTACGGTTTTGTCATACTTTATTTTGAAATGGACGGGGTTGTGGGAGAAACTAAACTCGGCGGAAAAACTTAAAGATTTCATACTATCACTCGGCTTTTGGGGGCGTTTTGCATTTGTATTTCTTCAATTTTTACAAGTAACCTTTTTGCCCCTTCCTTCACCTATATTTGTGGTGGCGGGGAGCCTTATTTATGGGCCTTTTCAATCTTCTCTTTTAAGCCTTGCGGGAATACTTTTAGGAAGCGCTGTGGCATTTTTTATAGGCAGAGTATTTGGCAAAAAGGTGGTTCGTTTTATGGTGGGAGAAGAGGCACAAGAAAAATGGACAAAAAAACTTTCAAAATACAAATACTCTTTCTTCCTTATGATGCTTTTACCGCTGTTCCCAGATGACATTCTTTGCCTTGTGGCGGGGCTTACTGACATGAGTTGGGGCTTTTTTATGACAACTCAATTTATATCTAGACCGATTGGAATTTTCCTCGTAAGTTATTTGTCAAGCGGAGAGATAATTCCTTATTATGGTTGGGGCTTGGTTGTTTGGGGCGTGCTTGCTGTTGGGGTAGTGGCGCTAATATACTTATCATACAAGTATAACGACAAAATAGAAAAGTTTTTCTTCTCTCTTTTCAAGAAGAAGTCGGGATAAAAAGAATTGTGCCTTCCTTAATTAAAAGAGGAGAACAATTATTTAAAATAAGAATTTTGATTGGGTTGACACCGTAAAGAGATGCGATTTTATCAATAGTGTCTCCTTTTTTAACGCGATAAAAATTGTTAAGATATTTTTTCATATTTCTCCTTGTAGTATTAAATTTTATGCCTAGCAAATATCTTATATGAGGAGATAACAATGAAATCACTTTTTAAAACTGTTGCGCTTATCACAATTTTCTCGTTCTTAACGCGAATTTCGGGTTTTATATTCCGCATGATTTTGTCTCGCCAAGTTGGGGCAGAAGGCGTGGGGCTTTATCAAGTTGCATTTTCAGTTTTTATGGTGCTTTTAACTGTGATTTCAAGCGGAATGCCTCTTATAATTTCAAGGCTTTCTTCTTCATATATGGCGAGAAGAGAAAAGGGAAAAGAAAAGTCTTTGATAACAACAGCCCTCATTTATGGACTTGTTTTAAGCATAGTTTTATGCGGAGTGGTGCTTGTTTTTAAAAGAGTGTTTGCAGGACTATTCACAGAGTCTAGATGCATCGAAATTTTGATTGTCTTGCTCCCAAGCCTTGTATTTTCTTCGGTTTATTGCGTTCTTCGAGGTGCAATGTGGGGCAAAAATAACTATTTTGCTCTTTGCGTAACCGAATTTTATGAGCAAGTGGTTAGAATTGTGCTTGGAGTGCTATTTGTTTCAACAAGTTTTTCGGCACTTGAAAATGCTTTTAATCTTGGCTGGACGATGAGCATTGCGTGCCTTGCTTCAATGATGCTTGTAATTGTTTGCTTTTTCTTTTATGGAGGAAAACTGGGGCGCTTTAAACGCGAAGAGTTTGTTCCGCTTGTTAAACAATCTACGCCTATCACCGTCATGAGAGTAATCGGAAGTTTGGTGCAACCCCTTATTGCATTTATAGTTCCAAATCGTCTTGTTGCAATAGGATACACAAATTCACAGGCTCTTGCAATGTTTGGTGTTGCAGTGGGCATGACGATGCCACTTCTTTATGTTCCATCTTCTATTATTGGCTCGCTTTCAACAGCACTTGTGCCAGATTTGTCAAAAGCGCTCACGCAAAACGACTTACAACATATCGAAAAAAGAATTAAAACCTCTATCTTTTTCTCGCTCTTTATTTCTGCACTTTTTGTCCCTTGCTTTTTGGGGATGGGAGAACTTGCAGGCGAGGTCTTGTATGATAATGTGCTGAGTGGGTCTTTATTGGTTTCTTCGGCATGGGTTCTTATCCCAATAGGGCTGACAAATATAACCAGCGCGATTTTGAATAGTCTAGGATACGAAAAGCGTTCGTTTGTCAACTTTGTGGCAGGTGGCGCGGCAATGTTTGCTTGTCTGTGGTTCTTGCCTTCTTTGTTTGGGATAAATGCCTTTATTTACGCGCTGGGAGCAAATTTCACCATAACAAGCGTTTTAAATCTTGCCTTGTTAAAGAAAAAAACAAAAGTCAAACTTAACATTTTGCCTAGTTTAGGGAAAATCATTTTGCTTGCAATTCCGTCTTCTGCGCTAACTGGATTTGTAACAGGCATTTGCGGACATTTCTTGCCAAAACTGATAACATTGCTTCTAGGTGGAGCGGTTAGCGTGGGCTCATTTGTTTTGCTTGCAGGGGCGTTTAATATGATTGATATCAAGGCATTTTTTGTGCTGGCAACAGACAGGTTAAAACCTAAAAAAGTCAAAGTGAAAAATGTATAAAAAGAAGCAAATTTTTATCATTCACTGCGTTTGTGAGAAATTGTGTATCAAAAGCCGAGACATTTTGCTTTCAAAAATTGTTGACTTAAATTAAACCATTTTTACTGGTAAAACTTTTGTTTGCGTAGACAAAAATCAATTAATACACCGAAAAGACTTAAATCAAGATAGTTATGTATAATTAAAATATATTTTTGGGAAATAATATAATCATGCTTACGATTATATTTAGGTCAATTATTATTTATCTTATTGTTCTGCTTGTTTTTAGGCTTATGGGCAAAAGGCAATTAGGTCAAATGCAACCTTTTGAGCTTGTTTTAACTTTGATTATCGCCGACCTTGCCACAATACCTATGGCAGAAGTTTCTGTGCCTGTGCTTCATGGCATAGTGCCTCTTTTGACGCTTGTTGTTTTGCACTTTTTGCTTACTATCCTCACAAAAAGTAGCCAGTGGCTTTCAAAGGTTATAAGTGGCAAACCAGTCATTGTGATAAATCCCAAGGGTATAGATTATAATGCCATGAAAAAACTCAATCTTTCTACGGACGACATTTATGCGGCGCTTAGAGAATGCGGATATTTTTCAATAGGGCAAGTACAGTACGCGATTATGGAGACTAATGGAAAAGTCTCAGTTATGCCAAAAGCAGAGTATGCCCCAGCCACAAACGGAGATAATAAAAATAAGGTTGAAGATAGTTTTCTTCCTATAATCCTTATAAGTGAAGGCAAACTTATGAAAGACAATTTAAAAGTGGCACGACTTGATGAAGAAAAAGTGAACACTATTTTGAAAAAACAAAAGGTGTACAAGATTAAAGATGTTCTGCTTTTATCGGTCGACCAGTCGGGTCAAGGCTACATTCAAACAATGAAGGGTGAGGGGCGTGAGTTTGCTACTAAAAGGTTGGTGGCATAATGAAGGTTTTGCATTATATAAATTTTGCCATTATCACTGTTTTTTTGATTGCAATTTGCTTTGTTGAAGACGACCTTGTTTCAAAATCATTGCAACGAATGCAAAGCGAATGTTTTGAAATAGAAAAATTGGTGGACGAAAAAGACAATATAAAAAACATGGATATCGTCATGGAAGTGGAAAATTTAGAATACACTTGGCTTAGAGATGAGTCCAATATGTGCTATCTTGTAAATCATAAAAGCATACAAGAAATAGGTCAAGAGATTTCAAAGTTAAAATTGTATATAAGCGAAAATGATGTAGAGGCGTTTAAGGTTTCATTGAGCACAATTCGTGGATATTGCCATAGTTATCTGCATTTTATGGGCGCAAATTTCCATAATATCTTATAATAACAAATAATAAGAAATGATTTTTCTATAAAAAAGAACCTAATTAAATTGGGGTGCATCCAAATTTTTGTTATTATTTTTTATTTATTTTTTAAATTTTAAATTATTTATTTTGTTTTACCAAACTTTTTCTTTTTTAGATTTGACAAATTGGCAAAGAACAAATATTGCTGTTATAACCACAATGGCAGAAATTAAAGAAATAACGAAAACAGTCAAATTGAAATTGACACCATTTTTAATGTTTATTTTATCGCTTTCCAAACTATTAAATTCGTCTGGTTTGTATACGCAGTAGATGTTCCAATTTCCGTTTATATATTTTTCGCCCTTATGAGCGTTAAATACAAAACTTAGTCCAGTTCTTTCAATGCTTGTGTAAAGATAATCGTCAAAGTTTGCTCCTGTTTCGTTTTTGTCGGCGTAAGTTAAACAATAACTCTTGCCTTCAACTGAAACACCTTCTGCGTGCCAAATGAGCTTGGAAGTGTCGGCAAATTTATAGTCGCCTTGGTTTGTGATAGAGCAGATGTAGTCGTCGTGCATTGAAGAGGTGCTACCCTTAGTAGTTATTATAAAAGAAGGTTTTACAAGGTCGGTTTTAGGCGCGATATTGTAAAGAGCAGAGGTAAATTCTTGTCCAACACTTGAAATTTTAATGGTAAAGCGGTAAATTCCCCAGCCTTTAATTGTTGTGCTCACCACTCCTGTTGAATCTACAACGCCATTGTCGATATCAAAGTTGTATGAGAAAGTGCTTCCACTAACTCTGCCACCAGGCGCATTTTCAATGTAAATTCTGTCATCGCTTGAATAATCAAGTTCACTATTGACATAGCCTTTAAGAAGTTCAATTCGGAGTGAAACATTCCCGCTTGTTATGTTCTCATTGGTGAAAGAAATGTTTATTTTAGAACATTCTTCCCATTTATAAGAGTAAACGGTGTCTCCCGTTGGTAGCATAGTGGTTGCATTTGGTGATAAGGAAATATTTTCATTTTCTCGGCTTAAAACTTTAACGGTTTCCGCAGGGAGCGAGTTTGCGCTGTCAGCCAGTGCCACAGCAAAAGAATTTAATCCTATGCCCGCAAGAATTAAAATTAATGAAAAAATTGAAAATAATAAAATTTTATTTAAATTATATTTTTTTGTCATTTTTCTTCCTTTTTTATAAAAAGATAATATCATAAAAAATATTAAATTTAAAACGATTTTTTGTATTTTTTTAAATATTATTTATTTTTTGCCAAAAAAAGATTAATTTTGAATTAAGGTTGACAATTTTGGAGAAAAATTATATAATTTTTGCATGGAAACGACAGAACTTGATTTAATGGTTTCAAAAGACCAAATTTCTTTTGATTTTGAAGCGATAGAAGAGCAATCTTCTATTTTGCCAAACACTTTAATAAAAGTGCTTAATCATGACTATATTGCAAATGAAGTGCTTTTTGTTGTGGCAAAAGTTAAGGGTGAGGATATTTGCCCTCATTTTAATAATTTAAACCTTTCTGGCAAAACCATGCTTGAATGGACTCTTATGGCGGGCAATGATTGTGAGCAAAAGATAATTGAAGAGGGAAATGAAATTGCCCGTCTTAAACAAATTGAAACAGACAAGCCAATAATAGCATTATTTTTTAGTGATACACCTTTGTTTGACAAAAAATCTTTTCAAGAAATTATAGATTATTTTTCGCAACGAGGGATGAATTATTTGCGCCTCAACCGCGGACTTATCATCAAAACAAGTTACCTTTCAAGGGTGAGTGGTGAACTTGTGGGCGATGTCGCTTATGAGTGCAAAACTCTTTTTAGGGTGGATGATGCGAAGAAAATTAATCTTGTAAATTCAATATTGCAAGAAAGAATACTTGCATATCACACAAAAAACGGCGTTATAATGCTGGGCGATAATGTTTATATTGAGGCTGATTGCGAAATCGGGAAAGGGACAGTTATTTATCCTAACAACACAATCTTAGGACAAAGCGTTGTTGAAAGTGGCGCGATTTTAGAGAGCGGAAATGTTATAAAAGACTCAATTATTTGCAAAAATGTAACCTTAAAAGGATGCTATATAGAGAAAAGTAAAATCACATCTTCGCCAGAGCCACTTTTAAAGATTATAAATCAAAAGGTTTAGGTGAAACATGGTTATTATAGTTGGGCTTGGAAACGAGGGCAGTGAATTTAGAAATACTTTTCACAACATGGGATTTATGGTGCTTGACAAATTGGCAAAGCAATTAAATGTTAGCATGACAAAAGAAAAGTATAAGGCACATATTGGCGAGACAACCTATAATGGACAAAAAGTCATTCTTGTCAAACCTACTACTTATATGAATAACAGCGGAGAAAGCGTTGTGCTATTGAAAAACAAGTTTCGCGATGCAAGGATTATTGTTGTAGTTGATGATATAGACCTTGAAAAAGGCAAACTGCGCTATCGCGAAAGAGGTTCAAGCGGAACACATAATGGTTTAAGGTCCATTGTTTCTTACATTGGCGAGGACTTTGAAAGGTTGCGTGTCGGAGTGGGAAGAGACAAGTCTGTGGACCTTGCCGATTATGTTTTGTCTAAAATAAGACCAGAAGATATCGGTGTTTTTGACAGGGCAACTGACGAGGCAGTTTGCAAACTTTTGGAACTTATAAAGTAAGACAAATATAGTTGACCGCAAAACATTTTTATAGCGAGGAAAATATTTTTAAACAACTTGACAAAATACTTTCGTCTGGGAAAGTTATATCAGGATTAGGAGATGGTGAAAAAGTTGCATTATTACAAAAATTTGACCATCTGCTTTTTTTGTGCTCAAACTATCCTAGCGCTGGAAAAATCAAACGCGCTTTGGAAGGTTTTGGCAAAAAAGTTGAGATAATTTCATGCGCAAGAGAAGTTGAGGACGAAAACGATAAAAACCTCTTGCCTTTTGCACAAGGGGTAAATAAATACCTTTCAGGTCAACTGGACGGGCTTATTTTCTTGCCAAGTTCGGCAATGATAAAGTTTGATAAATCTAAATTTGAGCCTATCATTTTAAACAAAAATGGCACCGCGGACATTGAAAAACTATGCCAAAAACTTACAAGCCTTGGATATGAAAGGGCAAGCCTTGTTGAAGAGGCGGGGCAGTTTGCGGTTAGAGGCGAAATTGTCGATATATTTTTGACAACCCTTGACGCTCCTGTAAGAATTGAATTTTTTGATGACCTTATCGAAAAAATCTCTATTTTTGAAGTTTCAACCATGAAAAACATGGGGCAAATGGAAAAACTGGAAATCTTTTCCGCTTCTCTTCCAATAGGCGAAGACGATGTTTTTTCGCTTGATGGCGTGAAGATTATGGACGAGCCCAAAAAGGTTATGGAGGAGATTGAACTTCTAAAACATTCTTACAATGCAATGAGCATTTATAAGCCTTCTCTATATGCCGAATTTGAAGATTTGTATGAAAAGGCTGACTATCTTTTTGACAACTTTGACATTGCGCCTGTTTCCTATAAAAATGAAAAAATTGCGCCAAGAAGTTACCTGACAGACTTTATGGCACTCAAACAAGATATCCTTGATTTTAAAAATCTTAACCAAGCCATAATTTTGTTTACAGGAGAGGAGCGTTTTCTTAAAAACCTGCAAGAGTTTTTAAATGAAAACAACCTTGCTTGGCATAGTTATGATGAAAATATTAACCTTATAAGTGGAGAAATCTATCTTTCACCACTTGCAATGCCATTATCTTTTTGTTTTTTGAAAGAAGGGCTTACAGCAATCGGGGCAGACAGCCTTTTTAGGTCAAAAAATAGCGGTTTTTCAAGGGGAAAACACGCGGTTTTCTATCTTCCAAAACTGGGAGATTATGTCGTTCACGCTTTTCACGGGGTGGGCA
>CAKVMD010000012.1 GCA_934771475.1 uncultured Clostridia bacterium | reverse complement strand
CAAAACAATATTTATTTCCCTTGACTTAGGGGAAAACTATGCTACAAAAGACACCAAAAGCGAGTAAAGGAGATAAAGTAAGGGAAATATACTTTAATGATTTTGGAATAACTAGAACATTAACATTGCTCATAGTTATGTATTTGAAAATGTCTTGATACAACAATATTGAAATTTGAGAACAAATTACAATACAATTTGCCGAGTGAAAAAGAGGTTTTGCGATAAGCCTTGCGCGCAAACCTCTTTTTCACTCGGCAATGTTTGTCTATGCCTTTTTGTTTAATTGTTTTTGTGTTCGTGTGCTTGTCTTCGGTGGAGCGAAGCGACACCACTTGTATCAAGACAAGCACACGTTTAAATGCCATAAATTCAATTATCTTGTTTTTTTTCGATTTTGTGAGCTAATTGATACAAAGTATTATCGTTGGTTACCATTATATTTAGATCTTTACATGCTTGAAGTAGAATTTGTTTTTTTGAAGGGTTTGAGTTGTTTGGGACTTCAAGCCCAGTAATGCTTTCATAAACACTTAATGTTCCTTTGTCGTTTGTATTCGTGTAATATTCTTTATTAGTCAAACTTGAATAAAATTTTGTTCCTTTGAAATGATGTCTATTTAAAGCCAATTCTTCCTTTTCTAAAACTGCATTAGTTGCTTTTTCAAATATTTTTTCTCTGCTTTCTTTTGGATACACAATTTTACCATCAAAAGCAGATAGTAGTTGTTTTGCTAAGTCAATATCTATAGCAAACAATTCTGAATTTCCAATTTGGCTTTTGCTAAATATTCTATCTAACAAGTCTTCTTTATCACTATAATTATTAACTTCTATTGCAAATTCTCGTTTTAAACAATTTACATTAAAATAGCCATTTCTTTCCAAATTATACATTCTACTTTCAAAATTTTTAATATCTGTTTTGCCAATTTTGATTACTCCATTAATAGCTGTTGACATCAAATAAATTATTCCTTTGCACATAATTACCTCTCAATGTTTTTTCTAATATAGTAAGTATTTTTTCCTGAACCCTGTTTTTCAATAAAAGACCTATCTACAAGTTTTTTAAGTGAGCTTTCAATAGATTTTATGCTTAAACTTGGGCATAACTCAGAAATTTGAGTTTTTGTAAATTTGCCAATGATAGATGATATTGCTTTTTTAACCATTTCTATTGCTGTTGATTTAGAAGATACGATATCAATTCTTTCTTCAAAGTCTCTATAGGCAGATATTATTGTTCCCAATAAGTATTTTATGAAACTTTCAGGATTATCTTTACCAATATCCCAATCTTTTTGAGATTTTTCAAGTGCATCATAGTACAAACTTTTATTTTTTGCTATTTTTGATTCTAGCGAAATATATTTCCCAACTAAATAGCCACATCTATAAAGAAGTAATGTTGTTAGTAATCTACTCATCCTTCCGTTGCCGTCTAAAAATGGATGAATACATAAAAAATCATGTATAAAAATTGGAATTAAAATAAGAGGGTCGACGTCATTTTCTGAAATTGCCTTATTAAATTCTTCACAAATATTTTGAATGGCATTTGGTGTCTCAAAAGGAGATAACGGTATAAATATTGTATAAGTTTTTCCATTTGTATCTGTGCCGCTAATATAGTTTTGAACATTTTTAAAACTTCCGCCTATTGCTTTTGGAGAATGACTATAAAGCATTTTGTGAAGTTGTAAGATATAATTTGAAGAAATAGGAATATATTCGTAACTTTCATGAATAACATTCAAAACATCTCTATATCCTGCAATTTCTTCTTCATCTCTGTTTTTAGGTGTTGTCTTTTCACTAACCAGTTGTTTTAATCTTGTATTTGTTGTTCTAATACCTTCAATTTCATTTGAAGATTCTGTACTTTGAACTTTAGCTATTTCAACAAGTTTTTCAAGCTCTTGTGGTTTTTGCCTTAAAAATAACTCTTGTTTTGCTTTGTGTTCGTGAATTTGTGAAACGTAAGCGACTATCTCATTGTCCCACTTTTTATTTTTTAATGCAGTGTAATTAAAAATTCTCATTCTCCTACTCCTTTATATTTTCTCCTAAATTATATATAAAAATAGGAGAATAGTCAAACGTTTAGGAGAAAATTTTAATAATTGGACCAATTTATCTCTAAATGATTGCAAATTGATTCTGTTCATGTTATACTGAAAAAGTAAAGAAAGTAAAGAATTTTAAGGAGTAATAATATGCTAAAACAAGCAAAACTTTCTAATAAATGTCAAATAACAGTACCAAAGCAAGTAAGAGATATTCTGGGTATTGGTAAAGGCGATGACGTTATGTTTTATATTGAAAACGATGAAGTAAAATTAACCGGGGCTAAAAATTTAAATATTAGATTAAAAAATACAAAGAAAGTTGCGATATTAAAAAATGGAGATAAGAATAATGGATAAACAAAAGATCGATAATAAAGCGAGTTTGATTTGGAGTATTGCAGATAAACTTCAAGGAGATTATAAACCCCATGAATATGGTGATGTGATTCTTCCTTTTACGGTTTTAAAAAGATTTGATAGTGTTCTTGCGAATACAAAAGACAAAGTATTAAAGGTTGCTTCAGAATATCCCGTAATCACACCGCCTATTGATAAGCTTTTAAAAAGTGTTTCCAAACAAGAAATTTATAATGTTAGCAAATACAATTTCAAAAACTTGCTTGATGAACCGGATGATATTAAAAGAAATTTTAAAACTTATATAGCAGGTTTTTCTGATAATGTAAAAGATATTTTAAGTAAAGAACATGGTTTTGAATTTGATAGGCAAATTGATAAGCTTGATAATGCTGGCCTTTTATATTTAATCATTTCGGAATTTAACACTGAAAAGGCGGATTTGCATCCCGATAAAATCAGCGATATCGAAATGGGCTATATATTTGAAGAAGTAATTAGAAAATTTAGTGAAACATATCAAGCTGATGCAGGGGAATTCTACACCCCTAGAGAAATAATTGATTTAATGGTTAATTTGCTATTAAACAACGAAGAATTAAGTGAAAATAATAAAGTTATTCAAATATATGACGGAGCATGTGGGACCGGAGGAATGTTATCTATTGCCTATGAAAGAATTAAACAACTAAATAATACCAATGAAGTGTTTACATCTGGACAAGAAATCAATCCACAAACCTATGCAATTTGTAAAAGCGATATGCTGTTGAAAGGCGGCAAGAACGCATCTATCAAATTTGGCAGTACTCTTTCTAATGATCAATTCCCTGACGATCAATTTGATTATATTATTATGAACCCACCATTTGGTAGAGAATGGAAAAAAGATAAAGATGAAGTAGAAAAAGAATATAAACGTGGTTTCGCTGGAAGATTTGGTGCCGGATTACCTGCTATTAGCGATAGTCAAATGTTGTTTTTACAAAATGCTATTTCTAAAATGAAGCCTACTGGCAGTAAAATTGCAATTATACATAATGGTTCACCTTTGTTTACGGGCGATGCAGAAAGCGGCCCAAGTGAAATAAGAAAATATGTAATCGAAAATGATTTGCTTGAAGCTATTATTCAATTACCAAACAACATTTTCTATAACACTGGTATTACAACATATATTTGGCTGCTTTCAAATAAGAAATCAAAAGAAAGACAAGGTAAAATTCAGCTTATTAATGCAAATGAAATGTTTACAAAGCGTCGTAAATCTTTGGGAGAAAAAAAGAACGATATTTCAAAATCTCAAATAGCCCAAATTACAAAACTTTATGATGACTTTAAGCCAACAGAAAATAGTAAAATTTTAGAAAATGATGATTTTAAATATTTTAAAGTTACTGTAGAAACACCTTTAAAAGATGACAAAGGGAAACTTGTTATAGATAAAAAAGGAAACAAGCAAGCAAATAAAAATTTAAGAGATTTTGAGATTATTCCTGCAAAAGAAGATTTTGAAAATTATATGCAAAAAAATGTATACCCATACAATCCGGATGCATACATTGACACAAGCAAGACTAAAGTTGGTTATGAGATACCTTTTGTTAAACTGTTTTATAAATATATTCCGCCAAAATCTTCAAAAGAAATTTTTAATGAAATCAAACAACTAGAAAAAGAAGAATCACTGTTAATGAAGGAGTTATTTGGAAATGACTAACTATAAAAACAGTGGAATTGAATGGATTGGTGATATTCCTAAAAATTGGGAAGTTAATAGATTAAAAATAGTTTTGCAAGAAAGAAATGAAAATAATAATCCGATAAAAACAGATTACATTTTATCGTTGACCAATGATAGAGGTGTTATACCATATACAGATAAAGGAGAAATTGGAAATAAATCAAAAGATGATATATCTGGATATAAGTTGGCCTATCCAAATGATATCGTTTTAAATAGTATGAACGTTATAATCGGTTCTGTTGGTATTTCAAAATATTATGGTGCAGTTAGCCCAGTATACTATATGTTAAAACCAAGATATGATTCAGACGATGTAAGATTCTATAACTATATTTTTCAGACAAAAGAATTCCAAAACAGGCTAAAGGGTTATGGTAATGGCATTTTAGAAATAAGAATGAGAATACAGATGTTAAAACTAAATACTGTTGAGTTGCCAATTCCACCAAGTGAAGAACAATTTAAAATTGCCGACTTTCTTGATAGAAAAAGTTCTCAAATTGATGCACTTATTTCACTTGAAGAAAAAGAAATTGAAAAATTAAAAGAATACAAACAATCGGTTATATCAGAAATTGTAGTTCAAGGTCTAAATAAAACTACAAAAATGAAAAACATTGATTATTTTGGACAGGTTCCTGATAATTGGAACATAATTCCTTTAAAAATATTATTTGATTTTGGTAAAGGATTGCCAATTACAAAAGAAAATCTAATTAAAAATGGAATAAAAGTAATTAGTTATGGACAAATACACTCAAAATCAAATAAATCAGTTGAAATAGATGATAGTCTTTATAGATTTGTTTCTGATGAATATTTAGATACAAATCAAAATTCTCTAGTCCATTATGGTGATTTTATATTTGCAGATACTTCTGAGGATTTAGAAGGAACCGGTGATTTTATACATATTGATAATAACGACACAGTTTTTGCTGGATACCATACGATTTCATTAATAAACAAAAACAATACATATTCAAATTATTTAGCTTTTCAGTTCATGACAGATTTATGGAAAAGTCAACTTAGAAGCAGAGTCAATGGTGTTAAATTGTTTAGTATTACAAAGAGAATGCTATCACAATGTTTTGTGGTGTTACCACCTCAAAACGAACAAAAGTCAATAGTAAATGCATTAAATAATAAATGCAAATGTATTGATGATTTAATTAAAATTAAAAATAAAAAAATCGAAGAACTTGAAACTTACAAAAGATCTATGATATATGAATATGTAACAGGTAAAAAGAGGTGTATTTAATGGAAACTAAAGAAAAAAATTATGAAGCTTTTATTGAAAAATACTTAACTACTAAAGGTGGTTACATTAAATCTGACGAAACTGGATACGATAACAAAACAGGAATTATTATTTCTGATATGTTTTCATTCATTAAAACATCCCAACCAAGAGAATGGAAAAAGGTTGTTGATAGCCAAGGTGCTCAAGCAGAAACATATTTTATTGATAGATTAAAGAAAAATATTGATGAAAATGGATTCTTACATGTATTACGAAATGGAATAAAATTAAATGGAGCAACAATTAATCTTATTTTCTTTAAACCTGAAAGCAATATCAATACTGATAGTATGAAACTATACGAACAAAATATTTGTAAACTTGTTCGTCAACTTCATTATTCATATTTAAACAATAATAGCTTAGATTCTGTTTTATTTATTAATGGTTTCCCTGTTGTAACAATAGAATTAAAGAATGAATTTACAGGACAAACATGTGATGATGCAATTCGTCAGTATAAAAATGACAGAGATCCAAATGAAATAATTTTTCAATTTAATAAAAGATCTTTAGTTCATTTTGCTGTAGATTTGCAAGAAGTGTACATGACCACAAAATTAAATGGAATAGCAACAAAATTTTTACCATTTAATCAAGGATCTAATGGTTCTGGCAACGTCGGAGGAAAAGGAAATCCATACAATGAAAATGGTTTTGCGACAGCATATTTATGGGAAAATGTATTAAATAAAGATAGTTTGTTTGATATCTTAAATAAATATATTCAACTAGAAGTTAAAAAGAATAAAAAGACCGGAGAAATTAAAAAAACATTAATATTTCCAAGATATCATCAACTAGATGTAGTTAGAAAATTAATAGCAGATACTAAACAAAATGGTGCAGGAAAAAATTATTTGATTCAACATAGTGCTGGAAGTGGTAAAAGCAATAGCATTGCATGGCTTGCCTATCGCTTAGCAACATTACATGATAAAGATGATAAAACAATATTTGATAGCGTTATCGTTATTACTGACAGACGAGTGCTTGATCAACAACTACAAGATAATATTTATCAATTTGAGCACACGTTGGGGTTCATTGAAAAAATTGATAAAAATAAATCTAGCAAGGATTTATTAACTGCAGTAAATTCAGGTAAGAAAATTATTATTACAACATTACAAAAATTTCCTATAATATATAAAGATATCGAATCTGAAAACAAACATTTTGCGGTTATAATAGATGAAGCTCATTCTTCACAAACTGGCAATAGTGCTAAAAAATTAAAGGCAGGATTAGGTGATCTAGAAGAAGCAATTAAAATAGAAAGCGAACTAGAAGAACTTGCTTCTGAAAATGAAGATAAACTTTTAAATGAACTGGCAAGTCAAGGAAAACAAAAAAACCTTTCATTTTTTGCCTTTACGGCAACACCAAAAGCAAAAACTTTACAAATTTTTGGAAATAAAACTGAATCTGGTACTTACGTTCCATTTCATATTTATTCTATGCAACAAGCTATTGAAGAAGGTTTTATATTAGATGTTCTTCAAAACTATATGACATACAGCACATTTTATAAACTTGTTAAAAAAACAAATGAAGATCCTGAATTTGAAGCTGGAAAAGGTATTAAAGAATTAATTCGATTTGAGACTTTGCATCCTACTAATATTTCGCAAAAAACGGCAATCATAATAGAACAATTTTTAAATACGACTGCATACAAGATTAATGGAAGGGCAAAAGCTATGGTTGTAACACCTTCAAGATTGCATGCAGTAAAATATATAAATGCTTTCAAAGAATACATCAAAAAGATTTCAATGGAAGATAAAATAAAAGTATTAGTTGCATTTTCTGGTGAGGTTTTTGATCCTGACACAAATGAAACATATACCGAGGCTGGCATTAATAAAATCAGTGAAACTCAGCTTCCTGAAGTATTTGATGAAGAATACAATGTTTTAATTGTTGCAGAGAAATATCAAACAGGTTTTGATCAGCCACTTCTTCATACTATGTTTGTTGATAAAAAACTTTCTGGAATTAAAGCAGTCCAAACTCTATCAAGATTAAATAGAATTTGTGAAGGTAAAACAGATACATTTGTTCTCGATTTTGTTAACAAAGCAGAGGAAATACAAAATGCATTTCAAGATTATTATCAAGGAACAGTTTTAACGGAAGGTTTTGATGTAAATAATGTGTATGATATTTATGGTAGATTAGAGGCATATAAAATAGTTGACATTAACGATATTAATGGATTTGCGGATTTATATTATTCAAACTTGGAAGATATGGGAAAATTAAGTTCATATTTGTATAAATCAAAAGAAAAATACATTAATTTAGACAAGAAAGATAAATACGAATTCAAATCAATAATGCAAGCATTTTTAAGAAATTATAATTTTGTTACACAAGTTACTAGAATGAATGATAAAGAACTACAAGCATCATACATTTATTATAAATATTTAAACCAGTTTCTTCCTAAAGACAATACTAAAAAAATTGATGTTAAAGACCTAGTCGAACTAGAATATTTTAAAATAGAAAAGAAATTTGAAGGAAGTATTAGTTTAACAAAAGAGCAAGGAGAAATAGCTCCCGCAACAGGTAACATTGGAAAGAAAAGTGAAGAAACAAAAAATAAATTAAGTGAAATTATTGATAAAATAAATAAGAAGTACCAAACTAAATTCACAAATATGGATAAGGTATTTGAACAAATCGAAAGTGATTACCTCAACGATGAACGAATGAAAGCTTTTGCTAGAAACAATGAGGAAAAAGCATTTAAGAAAGTTTATGATAAAGAATTTGAAAACAAAGCTATTCAAAGATATGAACAAAATAGTGAACTTTTCAAAATATTATTTACTGATGAAGAATTTATGAACGACATAAAATCCGCTTTATTTAGAGTTGTTTATAACAAATTAAAACAATAAAAAAATAAGACATTCTACTCTGCTTATAGAATGTCTTATTTTTTGCTAGTTTCAAAATTGCCAGCCCTTGAGGTGCTTTTTTTAATTACTAGAAATCTATTTTTCATAAAAAACACGAAAAAATTGATAAATTTCGTGTTTTTTTGCGTTTTTTGGCTGTTTTTATTAATAATTATTTTATTTAATGTTGTTTAATTAATATTATTTCATTTATATTGCTTTTTGTTAATTATAGTTGTTGTTAATATTATGGCGTTAAAGTTAAAAGTGGAGGCTTGTTGCGACAAATAAGAAAGGTGTTTAAAACAATGGCTTGTCCATTGAGGTTGGAATCTCTAAATTTAAAAGTTTTAATATTGTTGGTGCTACTTGTGAGATTCCGCCTTTTTTAAGACGAGGCTTTTGTTTTTCACTTATGAAATAAATTGGAACTGGGTTTGTTGTATGGGAAGTAACCTTGTTTCCATTTTTGTCAATCATGTATTCAGCGTTACCATGGTCGGCTGTTATAATGCATTCTCCCCCAGCCATAAGCGTTGCCAAAGCGACCGCGTATGCCTGTTTTTCAACACAAGTAATTGCTTCCTTTGTGGCGTCAAAATTGCCAGTGTGTCCAATCATATCTGGATTGGAATAATTTACTAAAATGAAGTCATATTTTCCCGAAGCAATAGCGTCAAGAGTGCTTTCTGTTATCTCTATTGCGCGCATTTTAGGATATGCAGAAAAGTCCTGAGTGTCTATGCTTTCAATGAGTTTGCGTTCTTCTCCTTTGTAAGGCTTTTCAATTCCGCCATTAAAGAAAAAAGTAACATGGGCATATTTTGTTGTTTCGGCAATGTGAAATTGTTTAAGTCCCGCTTTTGAAACAAGGGCTGACAAATTATCGTCAACTTGCAGTGGGGGATATAGAGTATTAAGAGAAGCAAAGTCAATAGAATACTCTTGCATAGGTGAGAAAAGTAAATTATTAAAGTGCTTGGTTTTAAAATGATTGAAATTTTTGTCTGTTAACGCATAGGTAATTTCTCGCGCTCTATCTGAGCGGAAATTAAAGAAAATAACGCTATCATTATCTTTAATTGTGGCATTTTTATCAAGTAAAACTGGCTGAGCAAACTCATCATACACGCCGTTAGAATAACTTTCTTCTAGTGCATCAAGCGCGCTTAATTCTTTGTAATTTTCTCCAAAAACCAGTGTGTTATATGCTTTTTCAAGTCTGTCGTAACGCTGTTCTCTATCCATGGCATAAATTCTTCCTGATATTGAACCTATACGATATGAAGTGCCTTTTAAGTGGTCTTCAAGGTCGCGAATAAAATCTTTTCCGCTGTTATAAAGAGTATCTCTACCATCAGTAAAAGCATGGATAAACACTTTTTCTAGTCCGTATTTTTTTGCTAAATCTATAATTGCATAAAGATGATTTATGTGCGAATGCACTCCGCCATTTGACAAAAGTCCCATGATGTGAAGGGTGGAATTGTTGTTTTTTGCGTGCATTATTGCTTTTATTAAATGCTCGTTTTTATAAAATTCTCCGCTTTTAATATCGCTGTCGATTCGAAGCAAATCTTGCAATATTCTTCTCCCACTTCCCAGCGTAAGATGCCCGACCTCACTGTTTCCCATTTGTCCTTTTGGGAGTCCAACAGCCTCGCCAGAGGCTTTAAGGTGAGAGTAAGAGTAGCGCGCTTTTAGTTTGTCAAGGTTTGGCGTGCTGGCAGAAAAGATTGCATTTGTGGCATCTTTTTTGCCTATTCCAAAGCCGTCTAAAATGATTAAGGTAACCATAAAAATCTCCTTTTAAAATTGTAAAACAATCAAAAAAAATAGTCAAATAAATAGCCAAAAATTATAAAAAATATTTTGTTTTTTATTAAAAAATAATTTTTAAAAATGCAATTAATTTAGTGAAAAATCAATAAAAATAGCAAAAAAATTGCATTTTTTAATTAATTTTTATGATTTTTCGATGAATTTTTATTTATTTAATTAATTTTTTTTGTGATTTTTTTGTGCAATTTTAATCGATAAAAACATAAATAAATCGAAAAGATTTTTCCGCTTTTAGTTTGCCTGAAAAAATAATTATCTTTTTTTGTTACGCTAGCGAAATAAATTACTTAAATTATTGCGAAAAGAAAAAGAATAATAAAAAACCTTTTATCAAAGATAATGCATAAAAATATTTTTTTCGCCCTTATTATAATTATATATAATTTATTTGACTTTTTTCGCGCAAAAGATATATAATTTTTATGACTTAAATAAACGCGCAAAATACACAAAATGCAATTTGACTTACGAGAAAAACTTTTGATTTAACAGATTAAAGTTTTTCTTTATGTTAAAGGCATTTAAAAATCGTTTTAATAAGTTGGCAAATGAGTGGTTTAAATATTTGTGAAATTACAAATATTAAACAAGGAGGAATTATGAAAAAATTTCTAGTCGGTCTTATGAGCATATTTCTCTTGATTGGGGGAGGACTCCTTTCTGCTTGCAATGCGGGCAAGGGGACAATTAATCTCGACAGCCAATCAGTAGAGATAGAACTTAATGGCGGTGAAGGGCTTGCTCAAATCACAGCCAATGTTTCTGGTGGAAAAGATAATCATGTGAATGTTTCATGGAACGGCTATGAAAATATCATAGAGGCCTCGGTTGAGCATTCAGCATCTGGCAAAAATACGATAACGATTAAGGGGTTGACAGAATATGAAAATGCCGAGCTCGTTGTATCAGCGCCAGGCTGTGAATCAAAGGTTGTGAATGTAACTGTTTATAGTTATGTCTCATCAATGAGTCAAAAGGTTGAGACTGGCGACAATAAACAAAACTACCTTGTCAAGGGTGAAACAAAACTTCTTGACGAGACCAAACTTTTAGACCTTAGTCCAAGTATAAAATCTCGCAGAGATATAAACTGGACTGTGGTGAATGAAAACGATAATGTAAACATCGACAATGAAACACATTCAATTACGATAGGCGAAAACTTTGAGGGAAATTCTATAACCTTAAAAGCGACAAACCTACTTAAAAGCGCATCTCAAACTGATGATGTTTCTTGTGAGGTAACTCTTCCAGTTTTTGATAACCTTAAATCTTTAAGCACAGATGGCATCAAAGTTGAAGTCGGATATGACGCGACTGGCGACCTTGACGAAAATACAACTTACGATGTTATCTCAAACGCAAATGAGACAAACCCTCATCGTCGGTTGAACGCACTTATTACATACAATGGTGCTCTTCAAGTTAAGCCAATAGTTTCTTCCACTGACGGAAAACTTGACGAAGCAATGTTAAGAGTTGTAGAAAATGGGACTAGCGTCAATGGTTATCCACAATTCTTAATTCACTCAAAGGAAGATTATAAAAGTTTAAATGGTGAATTTGATGTTAAGTTCAAAGTTGGCTACGCTGGATATGACTACGATGTTGAACTTAATCAAACCATTCATGTTAAAATTAGAGAAGTTATAAATGAAGTAGTCCTTGAAGATAGAGAGGGCACAAGCATAACAAGCGAGACTACAAAATCAGTTTATACGCGATATGCGCTTGGCGCTTACGGAGACATGGTTAGAGTTTCTCTTAAACCAATCAATGTAATTGATGCGCAATATACATATTCAGTAAGAGTTGAAATTCCAAACAATCAAATGACTTCTTTTGCTGACTATGGAGAAAATGGATTTTCACCATTAACGATTAAATACAAAGACAAAACAAACGTTCTTCAAGAACTTGTGCTTCACAATGTTACCAACGAAAATGGTGCAGTAATTGCAAATGCATTTGAAACCAACGGCTTGTCAGCAGATATTATCTATCTAGTATCGGCAAATTTAAAGGATGGCGTAGAAAAAATTGATGGCGTAACGATTACTATAACAAGTGATGACGAGCCATCTGCAAGCGCAAGTTACAAAGCTGTGCTATGTCGCGCAGTGAGCGACTTTGAAAGTGCGTTAAGCGTTTATGACAGCGCCACTGACACTACTTCAACAAGCGAAAAAGATTTTGCATTTGCATTAAACAGCAATGAGATTAATGCAACTTACAAAAAACTCTTCAAACTTGTTGGGCAAGGCACTTTGAGTGGACTTCATGTTAAATCAAACAGCAATTTGGTTACGATTGAAGATAAGCTTGTCCTTAAAAGATCCGGCGAAGAAAATGGCGTGCCTTACATCATTTTTGAGATGAGCGCTTCACTTAATGGCTCGGCATACGGAGAAACTTTACAAAGCACTTACGAGTTTTATCATGACAACGGAACAGTTGCAAGCGATACACTTAAATCAAAACTTAAACTTGATGTGTTCTTACCTCTTACAGATGCAAGTTTGTATCAAGATGCAACAAACAAATCAAATTCAGTCGTTAGCGCTAATTACAGCAAAAACGACATTGGTGGAAGCGAAAGTTATTCATCTTCACTTACTAACATTATTTTAAAAAATAACACGCTTACTCCAATTTCGGCAGTGTTTAATAGAACCACTAATGGTAAAGAGGCTAGTCCTGAAATTGAAGTTAGATTTGTAGATTTAACGGAAGACAATGACAATCTTGATTTAACTTTGACTGACCTTATAGGCAAACTCGCAGACGGGACTGCTGTTACCGAAAGGTATTCTCAATTTGTAAGGATTAACATTGATAATGGCACAATCAAATCTATTCAAACACAAAATGTTGGAAAAACCTTTGCCATTTTCACATTCACTGGAAAAGCCGAGAATGGTGAAGATAAGGTTATTCAAAGAATTGTTAAAATAGAAAGCCTTATCTCTGTTGACGGGTTGAGTTTTGAACAACAAAAAGATAGAAATGTAACCTTGTATGCAAGTGATACTATCGCGGACGAGGACGCAGGGCAAACAAGACAAACTAGAAGAATTTACTTTGCAAATTCTAAGGTTACTTATGCTGACATTGAAAATAATTTTAAATTCAAAAGCAATAACAACGAAAACGATAGATATTTCAAAATTGAAAATAAAAGGGTTGGAGAAAACTATATCGAGTTTGATATTGTTGCTTTGACAACTGGCGATAACGCTCTATTAAATTGCGACCTTGAATTACATTATGTTCACCAAGCGGAAGGCAAGACTGTTATTGACATTTGGACCACATTAAATATCACAATTTTAAATGCTCAAAGAGTGGAAAATGTTACTTGGATGAATGAAAAAACTGACGGGCTTGAATTTAATGTTGGAGATAAAAGCGGTCAATATTTAGTATTTGATGTTGCACCTACAAATGCTAAAAACAATGGATTAAAATATCTTCCTATTGACAAGGACGGAAACGCTCAAACAGGGAATTCATTTGTTAAAGTCAGCGAGATTTCTCCTTCTCAAATTGCGGTTACTATTGCAACTAGCACAAAGATTAAAGGAAGTTTGATAGTATATCCAGCCGACATGGTTCATGGTGGGAATATATCTTATTATTATAAAGACGGGGACCTTGAAACTAGTGGAATAATAAGTCTGACTGAAATTGGACAAATTAAAGAAAATGGACAAACTTGGTTTGATTTTCTTACCACAGAGGCTTACTTTGTTTCATACAAAGTGGGAGAAACTGGCAATGGTCAACCACAAAAAGTGGAAATTCCTTTTAGTCAAATTTTGAGAAAAATTGACATAATTGTTGTCGACGGGTCAAGTTTTGAATATTCTTATAGACTTTATTCGGCAGAAGATTTTAAATCAGTTGAAAAAGATAAATATTATACCCTTAAAAACAGCGTAGAATTGACTGTTGGCGGGGGAAACAATGTAGATCAATTAGACGAAGACGAATTTGCAGGCGGGCTTCAAGGTGCGGACGAAAATGTTTCTATCAAATTTACGGAAGGCAGCGAAAACCTTGTAAAGACCTTGACAGGAACTATTCGCAATCTTACTTTGCTTGGCGATGTAAAAGGCAATGGCTTTGTTTGCGACATTAACAATGGCACAATCGAAAATGTAACAATCGACACCAAAGGCACTTATGCAAGTGTGCTCACAATAAACGGAACACATGGTGGCGGAATTGCTGGTGAAAATAATGGCACTATCAAAAGTGTCGGTGTTCTTGGTCTTTCCATAAGTGGAAACGCCCAATACATTGGTGGAGTTGCTGGCAAAAATAGCGGACTCATTTATGGCGCAAGGGTTGAATTTTATAATGTTCAAAATGTTCAAACTGGCAAAAATCCTTATAATGTCAACACTTTTGCTGGCGCTGAGGGCGCAGATATTGCTGGACTTGTAGGCGAGGCAGTTAATGGTTCAACGATTGAAAGAAGTTACGCTTATAACTATACCCTCACTGACTCAGAAGGCGGAAAGACTAACACTCTTACAGCTCCATTCATTGGCGCGGTAAGTGCCACCGAAGGGCAAACCTCAACGGAAGCAAGCGGACAGCCACAAGTTATTTACTCATTTGCGGTTGTAGGATGCGAAACTGATAAAATTGAAAATGCGTTTCCTGACAATGTTAGTTACAGTGATGTATACAATTCTTACTACAAGGCGGCTGATGGCTCGACTTATACCTATACTTCTGTGTTTAAGGAAACAGATAAAAATAACTTTGTTGGAAATGGTGAAACCGGATACAGAGAATATGTAAATGGCAGGGAAAAGCACCTTAAAGACATTTATCAATCTCAAAAACTATCAAAAGTAACCGCTCCTAAAAAAGATGTAACCGATAATGGTTATATGCAAGTTATGGTAACGGATAAAAACATAATTTTCATGCACTATGGGCTTGCTGACATTGTTGCTTCTTTAACCGATACAGAGCAAAGAGACCTTGACAAACTTAACACAATCAGTTTCAGCGACTTGGGCTTAGGCGAAGGCGTTAGAGTAACATCTTCAAACGAAATGATTGTAAGGGTTCAAGGCACAAGTCTTTTTGTTAATCAAACCGGAACAGTTAAACTTACATTCTCATCAAGACAAGATGCATCAAATTATGTAGAAAAAAATATTTCAGTTATTTCGGCATACAACGGATTTAAATTGTCTTATGGCTCTATTGAAGATGTGGATAACACAAAGATAAGCATTCAAAAAACGAAATCTGCTATTTTCACTGCATCACTTTTGAAAACGAGTGCATATCTTGGCAATTTGGCTCATAGTTACGATTTTGTAACTCCAAGTTTTGAACTTACATCCGAAACAACTCCAACTGGCGAAGGTAGTAACGCAGTCAAATTTGAAGCGTCAGGGCTTGTATTTAGTGCAGTTACTACTCAAAGTTCTATTGAAACAAAAGTAACTTTGACGGCACAAGTTGCTGGAGAAACATATCAACACAGTTCATTGAAGAAAGAATTTACAATCTTCCCAGAAAATGGGGCAATTTCTATCGACTACACAGGGGAGGAACTTGTTGTAACCCCATCTGTTAACGGAACTCTTCAAGTTGTTGTTAAAACGACTGAGGCAAACGACAGTATCGTGCCTACGGTTATTGATAAAAGTTCTAGCGAAGATATTGTTTTAGTAAGAACAGTGGCTGACGGGCAATATGTATTTTCAAGAAACAATACAGCGGTTTTAAACATTAGTGTAGCTGAAACAGCAAATGAAACTGCTGGTGGAAGCGAAACAAAAACCTATACTAATACTTATATAGTTACATTCTCAATTAACGATGCCTATAAAAACAATATTAGCAAGAATGACAATTTTGAAGTATACTTTACTACAACCACACAAAATGAAAGTGCAAGACTTAAACTTACATTCAATAGACAACAATTTACAAGCATTGACATTTCAAACTCGGTTGTAAAAAATGCATATAGAAGTGGCGGTCAAGACATTTATGTTGCAGGCGAAAAAACCTCAACTCTTGCTCCTGGAAAGAGTTCAATTATGCAAGTTTCAATCAACCCAGAATTTGCTTACTATAAATATATGGAAATCAAATATTCTGGCGTTAATATTGCGGGCGCAGTTACTATTGATTTATTGCAAAAGAGTGGAACGAATTACTCATCTTTTAATAGTGGAAATAATAGTGGAAACTTTGAGCAAGTAGGAAACGCATTTAGATATACTCCATCGGCAAAACCACAACAAATTTATTTCAAACTTTGGATAAACACAACAGTTGAAGCCGATTCTACAATTTGCGTAACAGTTTCATTCTATGGTGAAGAGGGCGAAAAACTTACTTATGCAAACTATTATATGGATATAAGTTATCTTCGCGAGCCTAGAATAACAATCGATGGCGAGGACACAGTGTTCCTTGCAAAAGGTTCAACCGCACAGATTAAAATTGAAGTGCTTGCAAATCAAAAACTTGATGCGCTTGTTGTTGATGGCAATGTAAACGGCATTTCAATTCTAAGCGTTTCTGACGAGCCAGAGATTGACGCTGTAAGAGGCATAAAAACCTATATGGCAACTATTCGCGCATCTCTCAAAGCAAAGGTAGACGATAAAGATACTGGAATATTCTATCTTAAAGCAACAGTTAGAAGAACGCTTAACGGTTTTGAAGAAACAAAGTTTGCTATTGCAACTGTTATACTTGTAGACTTCAAAATCAATGAAGACGACATCTTAATTGGCGAAAAGAATGGCGACAACCAAGAACTTACAGTTTGGGCGGGCGTTCCAAAAACTGTTAAGATAAACTATGGGCTTATCCCAGAGGAATATCCTATTGGAGAGGCTGACAGCAAAGAGGCTCAAAAAATTATTAAAGACCGCAATGTATTTTTAAATGCAGGATATTATCCAAGCGCCGATGCCGATGCAAACAAGGCGAACTATATTATCAACTATCGCGATAAATCAGTCGCAGGGCAGGAAACTAATTATAAAAAGTTGTCAATCGAAGAAAGACTTTTCTATGTAATTGGTGGAGAAGAATATGCTCTTAACTCTGAAAACCTTTCAAGCAAAGCAATTTCAGTTTATGAAGTAAAAGGGCAAAATGCTCTCACAATAACTGGAAATGTTATGTCTGGCGCATCGGTTTCAATGGTTCTTTACACCTATGTTACAGCAAACAAAGTTGAGAAAGTGATTAAGACATACTTCACAATCAATATTGAAACTTTCTCTGATGAAGATTTGCCACTTGTAATCAAAAATGCGGATGCATTCTTGGCACTTGACCCAAAGAATGGAGAAAAAGCGGTTCAAGATTACATCCTCTTAGACGATATCGTGCTTGAAAACTACGAGCCTTTTGATACAACTTACATTTCAAGCCTTGATGGTAACGGACATACTATTTATATTAAGTCTTTTGCCATGAATGAGGACGAATCAACTTTAAATGTTGCCCTATTTAACAATGTTATAGAAGGCACAATGCTTAAAAATGTAAGGGTTAACCTCTATGAAGGTGGACAACTTACAGTAAACATTTCTCAATATAAAAATATCAATGTTGCTGGCTTTGCTCTTTCAAATAAGGGTATAATCACAAATTGTGAAGTCGTTGCCTTTTATACAAACGGTACTTATACCGTAGGCGGGCAAACACTCTCTTATACAAATAGACTTCCAAGCAACAAACAAGCGGGAATTAACCTCTTCTTGACTGACGGAGTTAATACAACCCAAGAAGCACACCTTGCTGACCACTTGAATGTAAAAGTAAACCTTGCAGGATTTGTTTTAAACAATGATGGCAATATTACAAATTCACGCGTGGGTGGCGACAGTGTTTATGTTATAAGTGGGGAAGAAACAACCCCTGATGGCAGAAACATTGGCAGAACAGACGCGGAACAAGTGGAACTTGAAAACTTCATTATTTCTGGACAAGGCTGTATGGCTGGCTTTGTACTAAATAACAGTGGAGACGGAACTATCAGTGCTTCATTTGTTAAAAACACAGCCATGGATAACAGGTCTAACATATCCAAAGATTTAAGCGGTCAAGACATTTATCTTGCTGGTTTTGTTGGTGAAAACAGTGGTAGAATTGTTACAAGTTTCATTGAGGGAATTAGATTAAGCGGACACGAAAAAGATACTGCAATTATGGGTTCTAGCCTAAAAAGCCAAGGTATAATTGCTGGCTTTGCTTATTCAAACTTCTCGCAAATTAACGACTCATACTCAAACATATTGATTTCGACTTCGCAAGGACTTGGAAATGTTATGTTTGCCTCAGGTTTTGTTTACAAAAACAGCGGTAAAATTGTAAATGGTTTCTCTGCTTGTCAAATCGAGAGTGATAGATTTACACAGATGAACTTCTCTGGTGTAGACGCAAACAGCGAAAGCCAACAAAATGGTGAGTACGAAAACTGCTATTTCTACTCTGTAAACAACGCTTCTTCGGAAGATGATTCTAGCGCTACAACCGAAACTCAATATTCTACTGGCGCTATGCTTATTGCCGACCCTACAATAATTACTTCCTTCTATGGTTTCGCAATTTCCAACTCGTCTGATGACGACAGCGGAATTTGGAGAATTATTGATGGCAAAGTGTCGCTTATAGAAGCGGAAAGAATTTCTTTCTCTCATAGATATATTTACTATGTTGAAGACACTGCTTATGAAGGTCCAACAAGAGCGGACGGAGACAAAAAGTATATCTTGCCTTACGCAACAATAATCATCGGCGGTACAACAATCGACACCTCGCTTGGTGGGGTTACAAACCCAATCATTATTGCTGATGCAGAAGACTTTGTTCAGGCAATGGGCGAAAGCACTTCAACTTACATTAAGAAGTACTTTGATGAAAGCAATGTCTATGGAACTTACCGCGTTGTCGCAGATATTAATCTTGATGAACTGAAAGTTGAAACTGCATCTTATTCACTTCCTTCTTCCTCTAAGTCTTTCAGCGGAAGATTCTACGGAAATGGCTTCACAATTAATTCAATAAGACTTACAAGTTCAAATAAGAATGTTGTTTCTTATGGACTTTTCAAATCACTTGAATCAATTTCAAAAACTAGTGCCGAAATTGGCACTGGAAAAGTGTTCAAACCAATTATAACAAACTTAAATCTCAAAGTAGACAATGTTGTCGCTGGTGATGTTCCACTTGTCGGAGCACTCGCAGGTTATGTAAAAGACGCAACAATAGTTGGCATAACTATGGATTTCTCTGATAACGCTGAAATCGTAGGAAGCAATTTTGTTGGAGGAATTGCAGGTTATGCATTTGGCGCTACTGTTGTTAAAAATATAACTATCAATAATCCTTCAACTTATGCGATTTTCTACACAAGTGATGAAAATGGCGGTGTCAAGCTTACAAACTTGACTCCAAGCACAATCACAAGTTTCAGAGCGCAAGGGGCTCTCTTACAAAACGGAACCAAGTTTGATAACAAGGTCGTTCAAGAATTTAGAAAGTATTCTTACGCGGGCGCATTGTTCGGAATGGCGGACATTTACAGCACTACTCAAAGCAAATTTGATTATTCCGACTATCAAAAGAACAATTATCAAATCAACAACATTAAGGTTCGCGGAATCGTTAAGTCAAAAGCGATGGTTGTTGGTGGCGCTATTGGTATAACTGGCCCACAAACTTATGTAAATGATATTTCTGTTATATTTAACGGCTCGTCTAGCGCTAGTCAATCGCAACTTTACGCAATGTTTGGTTATGCGGGCGGTGTTCTCGGTCAATCATTTGGCGGAGTTACGCGTATCTATGCTGAGCACATAAATACTAGTGATGACAACTCAAACATCCAAGACAGCATTGAAAGCAATATGCACGCTTACTATTCTGGCAACGCAAATGTAGAAAGAGGAATTTTAAACCTCTTTGTCGGCGATGAAGATTACACCCAAAAAGCAATCGGCGGTCTTATTGGCTTTGCAGGAAGCGGTGCACTTGAAATTTCATACTCAAAAATCAATGTTACATCTCCAAAAGCAGAATATGCTGGTGGAGTAATTGGAGAAGTTGCATCATCAGACAAATATTCAGCCGAAGCAAAGATTGCGGGCAAATTCACAACTTCTTACCTTGTTCATGAAGTTTATGCAACTGGTGATGTCCGCAGTTCTAGCGCTGGCAAAGCGGGCGGAATTGTAGGAAAGACAACTGGCGGAACTTTAAGTTTCTTGTCAGTAAATGCTTACAATTACTTCACATCTTACGACTATGAAAAGGGGGAAAATGTAACCCTTAAAGTTGGCGCAGAAAATAACCTTACACCAAACTATAAGATTAACGCTTTTGTCGGTGCGGTTTACCAAAGCGCAACAGCTGGTGTGTTTACAAGAGCAACTCTTACTGGCTACAAACAATATGTAGACTTTGTTCAAAGAGGTGGCTCGACTGGCTCGAATGAAGACCCATCTCCTACAAACTCGTATTATGCAAGTTACAATTTTGCAGGAACAGACTTCTATGTTAACCTCATGGACGGCGTAGATGGAAAGGATGCTTATACTAAAACTCCAATCTTAGTTTATGTAATCTCTGGACCAGCAGGCTTCACAACTACCGAAAGCACAAACACTCAGGACGGTTTCTTGAAGAGTGAAGTTTGGCTTGAAGAAAACTGGAAACACGCTCCAAACGACCTTTTCCCAACTATACAGTATAGAACTTATGGCGGTAGCGTATACCTTGATTGCTACAATGTCGCACAAGTTTTTGCACAAATGAGATACAACAATATCACCGTTATCGTTCGCGGTAAAACTGCACCGGGCGCTGATACTTATGCCGATATTGACCTCACTGAATCTAGATACAAAAACTTGAAAGCGGTTGAGGGCTTCTATGGTACTATTAAACACTCAGGGAAAAAGACAACTGCAAGTGGAAATGAGGATGATGTAAGAATTATTTCAAACAGAAACTTTTTGAGTTCAACAAAGGAAGGTTTCTCGGTTCAAAATTTAATTGTTGAATTTATTAATAACTCTACAAGTCAAAGCCTCATTGAAGTGAATGCAAACGGGAAAAGCAATGTTGGACTGTTTGTAAACGGAAACATCACATCAGCAAGATTAAATGGGCTTACTATTCAACTTGGTAGTGGTGTAAAATTTAACAATGCAAAAGGAAATGTCGGAATTGTCGCTTCATCTATCGTAAATAGCACTATTAATGACTTAATAATTGAAGTATCAAAAAACGACAATGGAACAGCAAAAGTCTCTGGGCAAAGTTTACTTTCTGTGGATGGAAACAGCACGATAGACAATATCGGCTTGATTGCCGGCAAACTCGTTCAAAACAGCCCATACTCTATAATGACCGTTTCAGATGTGTCAGTTGATGCTCAAGGTAACACCCTTATTTCGACCGGCGGAAAAGTTAACGAGTCTGTAGGCGGACTCTTTGGAAGCGTTGTTAAAGAAAGCGGGGCACTTAACTTTAAAATGACCAATGTTAATGCTTACACAAATGCAAGCGAAAGTGATAGCATAAGCATTAGTAACTCTCTTGGCAACTCTTCAAGCGATGCTTATCTCGGTGGTGCGATTGGCTTGCTTGCAAATGTGGATGAATTTTCACTTACATCAGATAAGAATGATGCTCAAATTTCGTCAGTTGCAACTATCAATTTATTAAGCGCAAACCTTTATGCAGGAGCTGTGTTTGGAAAGGTTTCAAATGTCTCGACATTAAATACTTGGAAAGACTATTTCAAAGGCATAAAAGGTTCACTGGAATTAGGTTCAACAACAGGGACTCCAAACCTTTATGCGGGTGGTTTCGCTGGAAACTTGAATGGGGCGAGCGGGGCCACTATTGATCTTAAAGGCTTTGGCTCTTCTTATAAAGTGGAAACGCCTTCAAGCAAATCGATAACGTCGGCTTATGTTGGCGGCCTTGTCGGTCTTAATGGTGCCACTGGTTCTGAAGCAAGTGGACAGATTACTATAAATAATGTTGGCTCTACAATCGGTGTTGGTAGTTCAACGATTCATGTAAAAAGCACCGCGCATATTGGCGGACTTATTGGATTGTCAAAAGGGGAAGTAAAGATTGAGTCGAACTCGAACTTTTGTATAAAAGATACCGATTTAAACTCTACAATATTTACAGACTGGTTTGCTAACAAAAGTGAGGTTTACTTTGGCGGAATAATAGGCAAGGCAGAAAGTGGGCTTATATTAACTGCGTCTGGTGGTACACTACTCCAAAGTGGTGCAGACATTAATTCTAAAAAAATATATGCCGGAGGAATTGCAGGATGCATAGATGGTGAGATTAGGCCTACAGAAGAGAATAAGGAAACATTAGTCACAAGTATTACCGGGGAATCTTCAAATCTTATACGTTATGATGGGAAAATATATTCACGTTCAGACGAGATTAAATTTGGCGGAATTGTGGGTGAACGAGCCAACACTACAAATGATGCAAACACAAAGTTTAATTCGCAATATACTTCATTTGGTGGTGCATTATATGTTGAGGCAGGCAGAATAGTATACGCTGGGGGCGTTATTGGTCATAGTTATGCTGTATTTGATGTGTTTGACTCATCGTACGAAAGTGAAAGTAAAGCCTTTAAAATTTCGCGTTCATATAATTATGGTGATGTTTTTGTAAATTATGAAGAAAGTGTTCTTCCTCTAACTAAGTATTATTTTGGGGGGATTGTTGGACTGCAAGAGAAAGTCGCAGACAATGATGGACAGGTTAATGCAACCAATAATTATTCCCTTATGACATCACATAACTCGCGTTATTCAACAGCTACAGAAGATACTGCTCACGCTATGATTGGAGGAGGATGGCTTTACGATGCAGACTATCCTAACTATTACAATTACTACAACCATAAAGTATGCTTGCTTACAGATGACCATGCTTTCGATGTAGGTTACACAAGAAGATACGATCCTGATTCCCATTATTTAGGTTATGGGAGTATGCCTAGTAAGAGTTATGACTTCGCGCTTGCTGGAACCAACGGAATTATATCATCTAAAATTAGAGGTATGGATTATGGACATAAATTAAACCCAGCAAAAATTACATCGAATAGCTTTAATTGTGATGGGGAAACAAATGGTCTTTCATACTGTGTAGCTCAATACTTTGAAGAAGGATTCGAAAATTGTCTTTATGAAGTTGATAAAGAAGGCAATTACGTGTCGATAAGTTTTGATCATAAAGCATTTATTTATGAAGACAATAAACCTATTAAATTTAAAAACACACAAAGTATGGGCTTAATTCATCAACTTGGAGACTTCAGTTTTATTTCTGGTTTTGTTGTTGAGAATAACAGCGTAATTGAAAATGCGACAACTTATGATCAAAACCAAAACACATCTTATGGTGGGCTTGTAGGTGAAGCAGGGGTGAACACGATTATCTACGCTTGTCAAACTCAGGGCTCAATAGAGGTTGGCGGAACCGGCAAGGTCGCAGTGGCTGGGCTTGTAGGAAGAACCTCCGGTAAAGTATTTGATTGCTCGTCTGATATTAATCTTTTGTACCGTGCAGGGAAAGACGGATGGGTCAGCGGTCTCGTTTGCCAAGTAGGCAAAGATGAAGGAGCATTTGTTGAAAATTGCTATACTGGTGGGAAAATTACAACGTACATTTCAGCCAACTGCTTTGCAATCGGCGAGGTAAATAACTCTAAATCAACAAAATATCAAAACTGCTATTCATATACCCACTTTGATTTGAATGATTATGTAAAGGGTTCATTCAATGAGGACAATGTTTATTTAATTGGTGGCAACAAAACTCATCAAAACATTTTCTATGATCAAAATGCTTGTGAAATGAAATTATTGAACTGGAATGACGATAATCAACATGTAGAATTCTACGGGAATAATTTCTCGTTGTTTGATTCCGCTAAAAAAGCGGACGATGATAATGTCGAAAAACCTACGACCAAGTCTGAAGGTTATCTTGGCGTGCTATATGATAGTGATGATAATAATCAAGCTAACGGACCAGCCCCAGGATTTGATAAAATTAAGTGGCAAGTAGATTATCGTTACAACTATGGTTATCCAACCCTTAAATATGGCTACCTCAAAAATTCATCTTTTGCATACATTGCAAACAGGACTGACATAAAACAGCAAGGTTCTTCAACAAATATTACCTACGATTCGTATGTTTGGGATATTACCTACACAAATCGCGAAAATGGTTATGATGATATTAATTTTGAAACTAGCGAAGGCAGTAGACGTTGGCATCAATACAATAACTATTTTAAAATTCCTAACGCTTCCGTTTGGAACATGGTGTTTAAAGATAAATTAATGAATAACACTCGTGTAAGTAGCTCAATTACAATTGAAAACAATAATAAATTCAATTATATTCTTACAAATAATATTGATTTAACTAATAGTGATTTGAAATCAAAAATATCGTCGCAGAATATTACATTGAGTGGAATCCTTGATGGACAAGGGTACACGATTAAAGGCCTTAAAACATCATTGTTTAAGAGTGTCGCAAATAATGGCAGTATATTTAAAATGTCAAATATCACATCTATATCTATGTCAACAGGGGATACTTCCAATAGTAAAACATTATTGGGTTCTCTTCAAATTTATGAAAAGGGCGATGGTTGGGAATCCAATAGGTTTACAAAAGCAATTATTGTTAACTTAAATTTGAATGATTCAAATCTTACAAGCGGTGGAGGGCTTCTTGCCAACGCAATTACTCGCGCATTTGTATCAAATATTACGCTGACGGGGAATATAGCAATTAACGGAACTGGAACGATTGTTGCTGGTGGACTCGTAGGTACAATTGATGGCGGGCATATTGCTTGTGTTACAAACTTAACCATGGTTACGGCAAGGAAAGCGTCACAATTAAATAAATTAAATAAAAATGAAATTAACGACGATGAGAAATATTGGGGATTGATTATAGGAAATGCAGGGAACGTTTATGTTGGTGGACTTGCTGGTCAATTTACCGCTTCAAGCGATATTACAATTAGTTACTGTTCAAATTATGGACCAATAAATGCGACATCTCTCGCGGAAATTTCAGATCCTGGAGGAATTAAACAAAGTGATATTAGTGTTTTTGCTGGTGGGCTGGTTGCATATGTTGGCGCTACAACTTTAATTGAATATTGCTATAATGCATCAAGTGTGCTTTCAGGATATGCGGTTCCAGGAGCAACAGCTCTTGAAAGTACAAATTGCAAGTATTATTCTGCGGGAATTGTGGGACAATCCGTTTCAAAAGTAACTATCAATAATTGCTATAACTCAGGTTTAATTAAGGCTGGAAATAAGTCGCAAACAAAAGGTGCCCGTGCTGCTGGGATTATCGCTGACAGTGGAGACAATACAACTCTTAATAATTGCTATAATGACGGCTTAATTGAGGCTCTTGGACAAAACCCAAATTGGAAGTATACCTCAGGTAATGAGGAGAGCACGAATTTCATGTATAGTATGAGTTTTGAAATTACAAATAATGTAAATGTATTTAGTGATAGTTTATCAGTTAAGTCTTTTGACGGAGAGAACAATCATGCTAAAACGATATTCGACTCTGACATGCTTAATGGAACGGGATATAAAGGCAGTATCTCTAAAAATACAGATGGTTCTGAAATGTTCAAATATTACAAAATTAATGCTGAAAAGAAGGCTGCTTATGCTTATTGTAAAAATGACAATAATTCTGCGTTTTCAGTACAAATACAGACGGTTGACTCAGTGTCTGATGGTTCCCACAGATTCCAAACCCAGTATACCTCCGGGACACTTCAACCTTTAGCCTACGATAAATTTGGGCTTCCAACAGCTGGAGAGATAATGCATAGATTATGCTGGAACGTACAGGTTCGTGGGGCGCACGATCAAACTTGGCAAACAAGTAGTACGCCAAGTGGAGGTGACGACTGGGATAAAACAGAGCAACTATATAACAAAGCATATAATACATGGAAGCATTCAGCGAGCAATAGTAACATATCACATATAACATATTATAATAAGTCTTTGTTTTCTTCTAATTATGGAGGCTCATCACCATCATCGATATATGAAGCTCAATTAAAGAAAGCTAGTAGTAGAGACTATGGTAACTTAAGTAATGCCGATAAAAAAACAGCGATGGAGAAATTGGTATTGCAAAAGGACAGTGCTGCAAAAAAAGTAGATATTGGCGGTGAGGAATTTATGATTGTTTCATCTGGGTTGTGGAGTTCTAAATCTTTGCAAGATGGTATAAGTGTTTACTCTGGCTTTATTTTAGATGGAAACGTTGTAATTAAAGAGGCTGGTTTATTTACCACAGAAACAACAATATATGGGAATGGGCATGTCTTATTAAACTTAAATGAGGATGCAATCAATACTACATCTATAACTTTAAAAGACCTAGGAATCGCTGGGAATATTGATGATCCAAATAAGAATACGAAATTCATTGATACAGCCATTTACGGTAAAATGACAGAAAATTTATTGAATATGTCTTTTGATAATGTACAAGTTTATGGATGGCTTGTAAGTACTACGGACTCAAAGGATGTTACAATAAATAGTGGTTCACAATGTGTTTTTTATGGTGTCATAATTGCACAAAATGGTGCAACTTGTAGGAATTGCTATGATGCTTTTTGTGAGAAATCCAAAGGTGGTAATATTATCATTGAAGGTGTTTCAAAATTTAAAAATGTTGGAATTCTCAAAGCCGGAGATGGTGGAATGCCTACATATGATTATTCTACTTATAACTCTGTACTTTCAATCTTAAATGGCGAAGTAACTAAAGGTATAGGAATACCTGGAAAGATTTTTGATATATATGGAAATTCTATAAAAACTGTAACCATGGGCAAAGCAACTAAATATTGGTATCATACGGGGACTTTGTGGGGAAAAGGAAATGCTGAAAGAAAGGATATTTCGGATGATACAGTAATCTTAAAAGTGGGGAGCCAAGAGTACAAATATGAAGACTACGGTAAAAAGAATGCCTTTGTTAACGTTAACACATTGAATTCTGTAGCGGAGACTGTTTTTGGCATTTTAAAAACCTCAAGCGGATGTAAAATTGCAGAATTAAATTTAGTATAAAATTTTTATTGATTTTGAAAAAAACGAGAGTATTCTTGCTAAAAACACCCTAAATAGTGATAAAATCAAAAAAATTTAAAGTTTTTTCAAAATTTTGGACAATTTGCTTGGAATTACTGGCGGGTTTGTTTAAACTTGGAATATAGAAATTCTTAGATTACAAAGGAGAAATGGTTATGCCAAAGGCTATAAAGTTTGACATTGATGAGAAAACTATGCATGACGGACATCGCAGAAGGCTGACTGCAACTGTTCACAAAGTTGGGCTTGATGGACTTAGCGATGTTCAAGTGCTTGAATACATTCTTTTCTTTATCATCCCTCGTGGGGATGTCAACCCTTTGGCTCATCGTCTCCTTGCAAGATTTAATAATGTTCCAACAGTTTTAGAAGCATCAGTAGAAGACCTCATGCAAGTCAAGGGAATGGGTGAGTCTTCTGCTCAAAAACTCCAATCACTTCTTGAAATTTTCTATTATTACACACAAGTTAAAGTTTGCAATGGTGATAACACTAAAACCATGGGAGATTTTTACGATTATCTCGAACAACTTTTGCGTTTTCGCGATGAAGAAGAACTTTTTATCTTTGGTGTGGACAACATGGGTGAGATTGTCAAAGGTCGCAGATTTACAAGGGGAAGCGCCGTGGCAGTTGAACTTAACATGAAAGAGATTGCACTTTACATTTCTACTCACAAAGTGCAAGCGGTGTTTGTAGTGCACAATCATCCTACGGGTTCTGCAAAAGAGTCTGGAATGGATAGAGAAACTTTTGAAAAGTTAAAACTTGCGTTTCAATTTCAAGGTTGCAGTTTGATTGATTCGATAATTGTAGGTAAAGACGGCATTTATTCAATGACCAGCAAAGGGTTTGTAAGGCTTTTCAGCCAAGGTGTAGAATATTTGCAAGCATTACTCCAAGTATCCCAGCAATCAAAGAACTGAGACTGGTAAAAATTAAACCTATCCAAAAATGAGAGGATTTTTCCTCTCTTTTTTGTTTTGCGAGGCTTTTTGAGCCTTCTTCATAGCCAAGAGGGAGAACGGTCATGCAGTATAGCCCTTCGTCATCGTATTTTATGCTTATCATTTCTTGGCGTTCCAGATAAGAAAGGACTTCGTCTAAGGAGTCAAGGTCAAGTTTATATCTTTGAGGCAAAGCAGAAATAACATCCTTACCATCTACGATTTTATATCTGCCGGAAGGACATTCTTTGATTAAAATTTTAAGCACAAGTTTGGTTTTTATATCAAGCATTTGCATATTTTTTGCCAATCAAGATTTGAGATATACATAATTAAAAGAATATTGAAGGGGCAAATTGAGCATAATTATTTGATTATTATGACAGATAGGCGAGAAAAACTTGTTTTGACATATTTGTGTAGGGCTTGTTCGGCAAAAAAAACAAGTCTTATTTCTCCGCATCAAATTGCAGAAAATGTTTCAAAAAAAATCATACTTTCGACCACTGAGATAGATGAAATTATGACTAGCCTCTCAATGCAAAACTATATTGACTTTGTTGCGACAGAGTGGAAGAATGGGTACTACTATTGCATTAAACTCAAATCCAAAGGGCAAACCTATCTATCTGATTCAAAGCGTGCTAAAAAAGCGATGGGATTACTTGTTTTAAGAAGTATATTTCTTGCCTCGGTTTCTTTTGTTTTTGGGCTTATTTTAAAAGCGATTTTCAAAACCTAAAAAACGATTTACTTTGTTTGTCTTTCGTGATAAAATACTCTTAAAGGAAGGAAAATGGAATTTGATTTAGTCTCAAAATATCAGCCGGCGGGCGACCAACCCGAAGCAATCGACAAACTTGTTGAGGGGTTTAAAGACGGGCTTAAAGACCAAGTTTTGCAAGGCGTAACGGGAAGTGGAAAAACTTTCACCATGGCAAATATTATCAAAAAAATGAAAAAACCAACTTTGGTTATTGCCCATAACAAGACCCTTGCCGCTCAACTTTGTAACGAGTTCAGAGAATTTTTTCCACATAATCGTGTGGAGTATTTTGTTTCGTATTATGACTATTATCAACCCGAGGCGTACATTGTTTCGACCGATACTTACATTGAGAAAGACATGGCTGTTAATGATGAAATAGATAAACTTCGTTCGAGTGCCACTTCCTCAATTTTGGAGCGCGATGATGTGATAATTGTTGCGAGTGTGTCTTGTATTTATGGACTGGGCAACCCTAACGAATACTACAATTTGCACATCGCTTTGCGCGAGGGGGACATGGTAGATAGAGATGAAATCATCTCTCGCCTTATAGACATTCAATTTACAAGAAATGATATAGATTTTAAAAGGTCTACATTCAGAGTGAAAGGGGATACATTGGATATATTCCCAGCCAGCCAAAGCGAACTTGCAATAAAGGTGCAATTCTTTGGTGATGAAATTGAGAAAATATACAATTTTGACCCTGTTTCAGGAAATCTTTTAAGCGAAGAAAAGTATGTGGCGATTTATCCTGCAACACATTATGCTGTGGGGCGCAACCGCATGGAGAAAGCGCTTGAAGAGATTGAAAAAGATAGGCTTCTCGCGGTGGAAAACTTTGAGCGAGAAGGTAAACTTATTGAAGCGGAACGCATTGGGCAAAGAGTTGCGTATGATGAAGAGATGATGCGCGAAGTGGGTTATTGCAGTGGAATTGAAAACTATTCGCGATATTTTGACGGTCGGGCTCCAGGTGAACCACCTTATACGCTGATTGACTATTTCCCAAAAGATTTTTTAACCATAATTGACGAGAGCCACATGACATTGCCACAGGTGCGTGCAATGTACAATGGAGATAAGGCAAGAAAAACAAGTCTTATTGATTTTGGATTTAGACTTGAAGCGGCGCGAGATAACAGACCTCTTACTTTTGAAGAATTTGAGAAAAAGTTAGGGCAAACATTGTTCGTTTCGGCAACACCTGCGAAGTATGAACTTGAAAAGGCTGGGCAAGTGGTAAAACAAATAATTCGTCCGACTGGTCTGCTTGACCCAAGCATAGAAGTAAGACCAATTAAAAATCAAATAGAAGACTTAATGGTTGAAATTCAAAAAACTATTTTTCGTGGCGGGCGAGTGCTTGTTACAACCTTAACAAAAAAAATGGCAGAAAGTCTAACAGCATTTTTGCAAGAGCATAACTTCAAATCAAAATATATGCACAGTGAAATTGACACCATGGAACGCGTGGATATAGTAAATGGGCTTCGCAGTGGGGATTTTGATGTGCTGGTTGGAATAAACCTTTTGCGTGAAGGATTGGATATGCCAGAGGTGGAACTTGTTGCAATCTTGGATGCCGATAAAGAGGGATTTTTGCGCAGTGAAGGTGCACTTATTCAAACAATAGGGCGTGCAGCGCGAAATGCCAATGGTCATGTTGTAATGTACGCCGATGTTATGACTGACTCAATGAAGAGAGCGATAGACACAACAAACGAGAGGCGCGCAATTCAAGAAGCGTTTAACAAACAACATGGGATAACACCAAAAACAATAATAAAAGAAGTTAAAAACACTCTTGAAATAAGCAAAAAAGTTGACGAGAAAAATCTTAAAAAGGAAGACATCCCAGCCGAAATTGAGAAACTTACTGGCATGATGAAGGTGGCTTCTGGCGCCCTTGATTTCGAAAGAGCGATTGAACTAAGAAATCAAATTCAAGCATTAAGAAAGAAACTCACAAAAATGAAATAACAGAAAAATATTATAAAAAGCATGAAAAAACGCGAAAAAATGCAAAAAAATAGCATTTTTTCATTAAAAAAGGATAAATTATGCAAAATTCAATCAAAATTCATGGAGCAAAAGAAAATAATTTAAAAAATATCGACCTAGAATTTCCTAAAAACGAATTGGTTGTCTTTACTGGCGTGAGTGGCTCGGGTAAATCAAGTCTCGCGTTTGGAACAATCTTTGCAGAGGGACAAAGAAGATATATCGAAAGCCTTTCCTCCTATGCGAGAATGTTTTTAGGGCAAGCGCAAAAGCCAGATGTTGAATCTATTGACGGACTCAGTCCGGCTATTTCTATTGACCAAAAAACCACAAATCATAACCCTCGCTCAACGGTAGGCACGGTAACAGAAATTTATGATTACCTTAGACTTTTGTTTGCGCGGGTTGGGACTGCATATTGCCCTCATTGCGATAAGCCTATTTCAAAACAAACGATAGACGATATTGTTGAAAGCGTAATGAAAAATGCGCTGGGTGCTCGTCTTACAATCATGGCTCCAATCGCAAGAGGAGAAAAGGGGGCATTTGCAAAGCAATTTGAAAGTTTAAAAAAGTCGGGCTATGTTAGAGTTAAGGTTGACGGAAGCATTTACACTCTGGATGAAGAAATATCCCTTGACAAAAATTTAAAACATGACATTTATGTTGTGGTTGACCGTGTTGTAATGAAAGATGGTGCGCGCTCGCGTTTGACTGACTCTATTGAAACAGCAATAAAACTTGGTGAGGGGCTTGCAATCGTTGATTGCGACGGGAATGAAACCCTCTTTTCGACCAATTACGCTTGTCCATATTGTGGTTGGACACTTGAAGAACTTTCGCCAAGATTATTCTCCTTTAACGCTCCTTTTGGTGCTTGCCCTCAATGCGCAGGGCTTGGCGTTTATAGCGATGTGAGCGAAAGCCTAATATTAAAGGACGGAGACCTTTCCATTAATGAGGGAGCATTCAATGCTACTGGATGGAGAATAGACGGAGGCGGACTTGCCGCACGATACTTTTATGCTTTATCCAAAAAGTATGGAATTGACCTTGACACGCCCGTGATAAAACTCCCTAAAAAGCAACTCAACATTTTGCTATATGGCAACAACGGAGAGGAACTAGATATTTACGAAGACGAAAACCGCAACAAAACGCTTGAACGCTTCAATGGCAAAAAGGCGCTTTCGTTTGAGGGAATTGTAAACAATTTAAAACGCCGATTAGTTGAGGCAAAAAGCGAATTTGTTAGGTTTGAAATTGGCAAGTTTGTCAATGAGATAACTTGCCCTAAATGCAATGGAAAAAGGTTGAATGAAAGCGCGTTATCGGTAAAAATTAAAGGAAAAAACATTGCAGAAGTTTGTGATATGTCGGTTGAAAATCTTGCACACTTTTTCGATGATTTAAGCCTTTCGAAAGAAAAAACAGAGATAGCAAAGAGTATTTTAAAAGAAATCAAAGCGCGACTTAATTTCCTAATTGATGTTGGACTAAATTACCTTACTCTTTCGCGAGAGGCTGAGACATTGTCAGGTGGTGAAAGCCAAAGAATCCGCCTCGCAACTCAAATAGGTTCGGGACTAAGTGGAGTTCTTTATATACTTGATGAGCCTAGCATTGGGCTACATCAAAGGGATAACGACCGACTTATTGGAACGCTTAAACATTTGCGCGACCTTGGCA
Source organism: uncultured Clostridia bacterium (assembly GCA_934771475.1). Lineage (GTDB taxonomy): Bacteria > Bacillota > Clostridia > Christensenellales > UBA1242 > Caccovivens. The sequence continues at coordinate 1,625 of CAKVMD010000012.1, read as the reverse complement.
ACACTTTAATTGTGGTAGAGCATGATGAGGATACAATAAGGTCAGCTGATTATATTGTTGATGTTGGACCTTATGCTGGGGTGCATGGTGGCGAAATTGTTGCCAGCGGAACCTATGAAGAAATTTTAAAAAGTCCTAATTCGGTTACTGCAAAATTCCTGAGAGGGGACGAAAAGATAGAAGTGCCCGAAGTGCGCAAAAAACCAAAAGATTTTTTGAAAATCAAGGGAGCGAAGCAAAACAACCTCAAAAACATAGATGTAAAATTGCCTCTTGGCGTGTTTACTTGTATTACGGGGGTTTCTGGAAGCGGGAAAAGTTCGCTCATGAATGAAATCATTTATCCATGTTTGTCAAACAAACTTAATCGCTCAAATCTTGAACTTGGGAAGTTTGATAGAATAGATGGCATTGAAAAACTTGACAAAGTTATAAATATCGACCAATCACCGATTGGTAGAACCCCTCGTTCTAACCCTGCAACTTATGTGGGTATGTTTACTTATATACGAAATTTGTTTGCTTCAACTCCCGATGCAAAAGCAAAAGGATATACAGCGTCAAGGTTTAGTTTTAATATTGCGGGCGGAAGATGTGAGGCTTGCGAAGGCGCGGGAGAAAAAGAGATTGAAATGTACTTTTTACCCGATATATCTGTTCCTTGCGAGGTATGTAAAGGTAAACGCTATAACCATGAAACACTTGAAGTTAGATATAAAGGAAAAACGATAAGTGATGTCCTCGATATGACGGTAGAAGAGGGGCTTAAATTTTTTGAAAATGTGCCAAGTATAAAAAATAAACTCCAAGCGCTTCATGATGTCGGTCTTGATTATATAAGACTTGGACAACCTGCCACCACACTTTCTGGTGGTGAGGCGCAAAGAGTAAAACTTGCGACTGAACTTTCTAAAAAATCAACAGGTAAAACCATTTACCTTTTGGATGAACCTACAACTGGACTTCACATGTATGATGTTAAAAAATTAATTTCTATACTTAATAGACTTGTTGAAGGTGGGAACAGCGTGGTTGTTATTGAACACAACCTTGATGTTATCAAATCAGCAGATTATCTTATTGACCTTGGTCCCGAGGGTGGAGACGGTGGAGGTCAGATTGTTGCAACTGGAACTCCCGAAGAAGTCGCAAAATGCGAAAAATCTTATACTGGGAAATATTTAAAAAAATATCTAAATTAAACCAAATTAGTTAAAAAATTGCGTTAAAAGATAAAAAAACTTAAAAATTTGATAAAAATTCGATAAAAATACGAAAAAATCAATTATTTATTCAAATTAAGTTTAAAAAATGAAGTGAGCCATGCGGGGTTCACTTCATTTTTTCATTTAGTATTTTCATTTAGTATTTTCATTTAGTATTTTGAGTTTGTTTTTGCAGTTGGTTTTTATTGCCTTTGATGATTTTTTGTTTGCACTTGTGGTCTTTATTGGGTAGGGGCCAAATAAAAATGACTTTTTTGAGAAAAATATGGTGGAACGCCTTGTCAAGCATAAACCTAGCGCTCGCCTCGCTTAGCGCTCAGGTTTTTAATCCCCTTTGGGGATTTTTTGCGCGAGTTTTTAAAAACCCGCGCAATTTGCTTGACAAGTCCCCCCCCCGCA
>CAKVMD010000011.1 GCA_934771475.1 uncultured Clostridia bacterium | reverse complement strand
AAGCTTTGCCTTAGCCCCCACTTTGGCAACAAATATCCCGCTAAACTCGACCTCGCGTTTTGCACCTAAAACTTCTTCATCTTCTTTTGAATCAAGAATTAATCTAACGCTATCACTCTTTTGTGGCAAAAAGGTAGAAGTTACTCTATAAACATTTTTATCCACTTTTCTACTGTCTTCAACTGCAACCACGCCTCTTTCTGAACCATTCTTATCAAAAAACTTTAAAAGGTCGCCTTTAACAATGTCGTGATTTGAAGAAATAAAAATCTCATTGAATCGTTTGCCCTTATTGATTTTTTCAACCTTTCCGATTTCTACACCGATATGATTTTGCACCTTGTCATAAATCATTTTTTCGCCCGAAAGGTAGCCCTCGCTATAATCTCCGCGATTAAACACTTTTTTAAGTGATAAAATATCCTCATCGTCAAATTTGAAATCGTTGTCTAACGCATTTCTATAAACGCGTGTTGCTTGGCCAACATAAGCGCTTCTTCTTGCCCGACCCTCTATCTTTAAACTGTCAACCCCAACATCAGCAAGTTCTTTGAGTTTTTTAAGCATACAGATGTCTTTTGTTGACAAAATGTAACCGTTCTTATTAATGCCATTGCCACTTAACCGACCTGGGAGACGACAATATTGCTTACATTTGCCCCGATTCCCGCTTGCGTCAGCGAGAAGAGAACACAAATAGCAGTTTCCCGAATAACTTACACAAAGCGCGCCTAGTACAAAATATTCAATTTCAATGTCAAGGTTGTTCTTGATAAGCTTTATATCTTCCAGTCCTGTCTCTCGTGCAAGAACAATTCTGGAAAATCCCAAAGATTTTAAATATTTCGCACTTTCAAGATTAGAGCAACCCATTTGCGTAGAAGCATGGAGAACAGCATTTGGATATGTTAATTTGATTAAATTTGCAAGCGCTATATCTTGCACTATTATCGCGTCCACTCCGTAAGAAAGCGCCTTTCCAGCTGTATCGAGCGCTTTTCCCATTTCTTCATCTTTGAACAAAATGTTGAGCGCAAGGTATACTTTGACGCCAAAAAGGTGGGCATAATCTATCCCCTCTTTCAGCGTTTCTAATGTAAAATTATCCTCATTTGCTCGTGCGTTAAATTCTTCAACGCCAAGGTAAACAGCGTCTGCGCCATTTGCGATGGCAACCCTAAGTTTTTCAAAATTTCCAGCAGGTGCAAGAAGTTCCATGTTTTTCATAGCGCTATTATACCACTACCTCTCAAATTTTTCAACAATTTTGCAAGTTATCATTTTTAGATAGATTATACTTTTACAATTTTTGTGCGTAAAAAAAGCCCCATAAGATGAGGCAATTTTGTTTTTATCCTATTCTTCTATTTTTGGTAAGGCTTTGAATATTGCGATTTCTTTTTGGGCAGCCTCTTGGCTATCGGACGAGTGAATAACATTTTCAGTAACTCTTTTTTCAAGTCCAAGTTTCTCAGGAATATCGTAACGAATTGTTCCTTTTGCTGGATCTTTTGTGCTCCCTGAAAGAGCCCTAATCTTGCTTATAGCATCTTCCCCCTCCACAATCATTCCATAAGCCTTATCACTGGTGATGTAGGCAAGAAGTTTCTCATAAAATGGTTTACCTAAATGACAAGCATAATGCTCACCAGCACTCTTTTTGTCATATTTGATGTATTTCTCTTCTTCCACTCGAAGCCCAGCATTATTAAGCCTTCTTTTAACCTCTTCAATAACCTCTTTATAGTTCGCAAATTCTGGTTTTACCATTACATAACTTCTTTCCATGATTTCTCCTTATGTTATTATTTTAATACATTATATCAAAATTGTAAAGCAACAATAGGCCTTTGTTTTCATTTTCTTAAATAAAAATGACGAACGCAATGTCCGTCATTTTGAATTTAAAATAGCGAAGATAATAATCGCATAATGGCTTGTAAAAATTTCGTAATCCACTTTTTCTTTTGAAAATAGTTCATTGTTACAACTTGGCTGTTTTTCATATCCTCTTCAAAAGTTTTTAAATAAGAAGCATTTAATTTTTTTGAATATATAAGCACCGTATTTTCAAAATTCAATCTAAAAGAACGATTATCCGTGTTGCAAGTTCCTATTGAAAGTTTGTTATCGTCAACAAGTAATGTTTTGCTGTGCAAGAAGCCGTCATAAAGATAAATTTTTGCGCCCAGTTCGCTCATTTCTTTTAGGTAAGATAAAGTAGCCATATAAACCGTCTTTTTATCGGGAAGTCTAGGCACCATTATTCTTACATCCACCCCGCTATAAATTGCAACTCGCAACGCCGAATAGAAAGAATCATCTGGTATGAAATAAGGCGTTTGCAAAAAAACTCTCTCTTTTGCATTGGTAATCAGTTGTGTATACACCTCTTTTATCTTTGGAAACCTTGAATCTGGCCCGGATGAAAGCACTTGAACGCAAGCATCTCCCTTAATTTCAGGGCTTGGAAAGTATCCATTTTTTAAATATATTGCTGGCGGTGTTGAATCTTTTGTGCAATATCGCCAATCATCTAAAAAGATGTTTTGCAAGGCGTATACTCCCGCCCCTTCAATTCTTAAATGAGTGTCTCTCCAAGGCGAAAGCCTTTTGTCCTTTCCCATGTGGTCATCACGCAGATTTATTCCCCCCGTGTAACCAATTTTACCATCAATAACCACAATTTTCCTGTGATTTCGATAGTTAATCTTCATATTTATAAGGCGTATTCCCATAAATGGTGGGAAAAATTCTCCAACTTTGCCACCCGCTTTTTCTAGTTGACGAAAAAACGAACGCCTTGATTTGCGAGAACCCACAGAGTCATAAACAAGGTTAACTTCCACTCCTTCTTTTGCTTTTTGACAAAGTATTTTCATAATCTCTTTGCCTGTGGAATCACTTGCAAAAATATAATATTCAATATTTATAGATTTCTTTGCACCTAAAAGGTCTTTTTTTAAAGAAGCAAGTTTCTCTTTACCAGAATTAAATATTTCTATCTTATTCCCTGGTAAAGGGACACCACCGAAATTGTAACATAAAGTCATTAGTTCTCGGTCATTGTGAAAAATGTCATCCGTACGCGCATTTTCAAGCGTTTTTATCCCCTCAATGCTTCGAACAATGTCGCGCTCTGATATTGCCTTGCGCTTAATCAGATTTTTCACTCGCCTTGAAAGCCCACTTCCAAAAATCATGTAAAGGATAAATCCCCCAACAGGAATAAAAGTGAGCACGGTCATCCATGCGATGATATTTTCAGGCTTTTTCTTTTCAAGAAAAACCATAGATAAAAGAAGGAGAAGATTTAAAAACGCTCCTATTGTGATAATCAGTGTAAATGCGTCCATCTCCCCTCCTTTTATAAAATTAGATTCTACAATAAATTATTGTCTTATCCATTGCGTATAGCCATCTTTATCACTTTCTATTTGAATATATGTGTCGGTAATATAAGCTGATATCTTCTCAATATCATTTGCAAAGTAAATCGTTTGTGCATTTTCAATAAGTGTTGAACTTTCGCTTAAAGACTTATTGACTGCTTGACTATCAATTACTATTGTGTTTAATGCTTCACAGCCACTAAATGAATCGTCTTCAATAGAAACAATATTAGCAGTGATGACAATTACTTCAAGACTCGTGCAGTTAGCAAATGTTTCACTTCCAATTTCTGTTAAGTTTAATGGAAGTACTACTGAAATTAAATTCTCACAGCCAACAAACGCACCATCTCCAAGTTTAGTGATACTGTAAGGCAACTCAATAGCCGTGATATCGCTATTTTTAAACACTCCATCACCTATTGCAGTTATTGTGTATAACTTATTGGTATCTTTATTACATACTATATAAGGAATAAAGTATCCATATTGTTCGGAAAATACGCCATTATCATTAATATTTGTTAAGGTTGCGGTTAGAGTATTATCATTATAATCACAATCTAAGCACGATAAATATTTTATCCATAAATAGTTAGTGTAATGTAGGAGATATGTAATGTCCTTAACGCTATTATTTTCAAATTCGATATTGTAGACTGCTTCTGTCGTATTTTCAGAATTGTATTCAAAAATAAACCAATCGCTAGGTCCCCAACCACTAGAACTTTGTTGGTCCTCAAAAATCATTTCAGAGAGTTCACAACCATCAAATGCGCAAGGATATATATAAATTACACTTTTTGGAATTGTTACACTTGTTAATCCAGTATTTTCAAACGCATTATAACCTATACTTATAACATTGTCTGGGATATCAATAAATTCAAGACTTGTGCAGTTTGAGAAACAATAACTAGGAATAAAGGAAATTCCTACCCCAATTATTACCTCCGAAAGATTGCTGGTATCAGCAAAAACATAAACTCCAAGTTCAGTAACAGAATCTGGAATTTCCACACTTGTCAAACCTGTGCTTTCAAATGCATAATCTCCAATCGAAATAACAGATTGTGGAATTTCTATCCTAGTCAATTCAGTACAGCCTTTAAATGTTTCTTCTTGAATTGTAAGTAGCTCTATGTTTTCGCCAAAGTTTACAGCGCGCAGTTCTGTGCAATTATAGAATGCACGCGCCCCGATAGTTGTAACATTATCTGGTATATTTATAGAAACTAAACCTGATCCAGCGAAAGCCTCATCCCCAATCAATGTTACACTGCGTGGAATTACTAATCTCCCGAGGGAAGTTGCATCTTTAAAACCTTGCTTGTCAATCGCTGTTACGATGTATTCAATTCCGTCTTTCATTATAAATTCAGGAATTACTGCTTCATTAATCTTACTTACATCTTTTGCTTTGACGGACGCTGTTTTGACGTCTACATCAACCGTGAACACAAAGTCTGCAAAGAAGCTTTCTTCTAGCGCAGTGTAATTCCAGGTTTTATCAGCATAAGTTGTTGTAAGCATTTTTGCATTTGTCGATGGATTTGAAAGGTTAAAAGACATATCTCCAACTTTCCAATAAATGTTTTCAAATGTTACATTTGTCAACCCACTGTTAGTAAATGCACGCTCTCCAATGCTTGTAACATTTTCTGGAATGTTTATGGTTGTGAGATTATCACACCAACCAAATGCATATTGTTGTATGTCTTTAATGGAATTTGGAAGTGTTATCTCCCTTAATCCCTTACAGCCTGAGAACGCGTACTCTTTTATTATTTCTACTCCATCTGGAATTGTTGAATTTTGACAACCCGCAATTAAAGTATTGGTCGATTTTTCAATAATACAATTTCCTTCGCTTCTATAAATTTTATTTCCCTTCGCAACCGTCAGTGTAGTTATACCAGTATTACTTCCCGTACCATCGTTGTCAGCAGTAATTGCGCTTCCAATACTTTCCACTGATGCAGGGATATTAATAGCACTTAAATTATGGCAACTTTGAAAAGCCATTGAACCTATACTAGTAACACTGTCTGGAATTATGATTGAAGTTATATTTTTACAATCTTTAAATCCCGCATCAGCAATAGAAGTAACTGTGTAATCTATACCATTATGCTTTACAAAAGCAGGTATTTTAATCTCCCCAGATATAACACTTGCATCTTTCGCTTTAACTGATGCGGTCATAGTGGTGTTATCATAAGTGAAATTAAAATCAGTATATATTGTTTCATCCACGGGATCGTGAGTCCAATCATTGTCTGTGTAAGTGGAACTGAGCCAAGTTGCGTTTTGATTTACATCTGATACAATCAAAGATGTGGCTCCTGCCTTCCAGCCATATACTTCTTCAAATGTAACCGATGTAAGCCCACAGTGAGTGAATGCCCCTTTCCCAATGCTCGCAACATAGAGAGGAATATTTACAGTTTTAAGATTACCACACCAGCCAAATGCATATTGACGTATCTCTTTAAGGGAATTTGGAAGTGTTATCGCCTCAATTTTCTTACAACCTGAGAATGCGTACTCTTTTATTATTTCTACTCCATCAGGAATTGTTGAATTTTGACAACCCGCAATTAAAGTATTGGTCAAGTTTTCAATAATACAATTTCCTTCGCTTCTGTAATTTTTATTACGGCTATCCACTGTTAATGTATTTATACCAGAATTACTTTCCGTGCCATCGTTGTCGGCAGTAAGTGCTCTTCCAATACTGTTCACTGATGCAGGAATATTAATGGCGCTTAAATTATGGCAACTTTGAAAAACAAAAGAGCCTATATTAGTAACGCTGTCTGGAATTGTGATTGAAGTTATATTTTTACAATCTTTAAATCCCGCATCAGCAATAGAAGTAACTTTCCATGACTCAGTGGTATCATTGCCGTTGGCATCCTTGCCAGTAACAACGCCAACAGTCCCAGGTATTGTTACAGCTCCTGAAATATTTGTATTTTTGCATTTTACTTCAAGTTGTCTTTCTCCACAAATTGCAAAACTCAAATTATCATTGGAATCTGGAATGGTTATTTTGAGATTTCCCAACCCCAGTCTTACAGTGCAAAGGAAATGCTTAGAATTTTCATTAGCACTTACCTTTTGATAGATATTAACCTTTACATAATTTTCAGTAGAAAAATCGCTCGTAATTGTAATACCACCATCGGGTTCCATAGTTGCAGGTGCACTATTATCCCCCTCCGACCTATCAATTTCAAAATATAGGTTCTCGTTGTTAATGTTGCCCGCATATGAATTAGTAGTTGCAGATATTGTTCCATTTGTAACACTTAAATCATAGAATTGAAGATTTTTACCCCAAACTTTGGCAGGTGTAGTGATCGATCCTGACTGGCAACCATAAAGCACTCCGTCAATTTCACTTGTGCTTGAATTGGTCATCTTGTAGTACGTGCCTGTAATATAGTATGTTTTAGTTACACGATAATATTTAGTGTCAGAATTACTTTTTATGCCAACTAAATAGTACTTATCTTGTGTATAGTAATTATCTCTTACAAGCAGTCCCGCATCATCGACAGTTATTTTATCTTCCGCGATGCTTCCGATTTTGAATTTGAAAGAGTTTGATAAAATACAAACTTCGTTATATTTAAAAATCGCGTTTCCGTTTATGATTGTAATTGTGTATTTACTTCCGTCGGTTATTTCTTCATTTAATTCGTTTAAATCAAAAGAAACCCAACTAATTTCTTCCTCTGTATTTTTAATTGTAAATTCCTTATCATTAATAGAAAATTTAACTGATTTGCCACCTTCAACTTGCACCTTTAGTTCCTTACTACCGCTTGCAACAAAAGTTCCTTTTATCAATGGAACTGCACTACCCGTATTATACTTAAATTCGGCGCTTCCTTGCTTAACAGTTATGTTGCATGAGCCATCACTTTTTACATTTTTGCCAATAAGACCGCTTATTGAAACAAAATATGTTTTATCGTATTGATATCCAACATTTGAAATAGAACGAGATTTTGTTATGCTTGTAGTTTCGTTGTTGGTAGACGTGTACGTGTATTCAAGTTCAAATTCAACGCTTCCGCCTTTTGGAACCTTAACTTCAAGCGTGTCATTGATATATCCGCTTATCTCTTTGCCCGTAGTAAATATTCCGTCATCACCCGTCAAAGCGATTGTTTGACCGTCTTTTGCTACTGAAGTTTTGTCAGTCAAAGTCAATCCCCTTGAAATAACTGCATTTACAGGCACTGTGCAAATTTCAGTGTTGTTTCCGTTTGTATATTGAAGTTCTATATAAATAACAACGCGTGCAGAAGTTCCCGCTCCATAAACACTAGGTTCTAGTTCAGGCATTGTGAACATAGCTTTTGAGTCTCTAAATGTTACTCCATTAAATTTCAACCCCTCTTTTGTCGCGAGAGTCTTTACTTCGTCAAGTGTAACTGTGGTAGGGTTTGTTCCATTTTCAGGAACAATTTTGATACTTTTAACTGTAACATATTTGATAGTAGGAATGGTAAGATACTTTTGCATTGAGGCGTCAAGGGAATATTTTCCATCAGTGTTTACATCATAGCCTGTTGATGTTTCTGTTAAATACTTAATGCTAGCATTTGCATAATCAGTAATAAATCCATATGCACCTACGCCATCAAGTTCTATTACTTTTACGTTAGTGGCAGCGGAAGGATCTTCATAAGTCGAGTTAATTGTGAGTGGTATATTGCCATCGGTTTCTGTACCTTTAATAATATTCAAGCTTTCGTATCTTGCGGTGATATCTACTTCCTCACCTTCGGTGATTGCAACAGATGAAGAATATTGTGAAGGTGAAACTCCCGATTCAAGAGAAAGCGCAAAGTACAATCTCACTCTATAACCATAGTTATCCACAAGGTCAATAAAGTATTTTTGTTCTCCAAACACAACCTTAGGCACGCCAGTAAAGGTGGATTTACTTCCGTTTAGTTTGTAACTACCAGCCTTGTTTTGCGTCAAACCTCCACCACAATGATCTTTAAGCTTACTATCAAAGTTTGTTGTGTTGTTATAATCATTTTGGTTTAGTGTAAGAGTCGCAGTAAACAACGATGAAGCAAGTTCATTTTCGGTGTTTAAACCATTTTTGTGCTTGATTGATAACAATCCGCTCTTGCCATTTTGGCTTAACAAAGTAAACGCTTTGTAGTTGACGCCATCAAGTTCAGTTATTCTAATCATAGATTGAGAATTTGATAAGATGATGTTACTTCCCGCATCTTCTTCAACGCCATTTTCGACATCGCTGAATGTAACCCTATAATCAGGGAGAATATGTAAAACGATGAAGAAATCTTTTTCAAAACTATTTGCCTTGTATGTAAGTTTTGTCAAAACGAAGTTTCCGTCATTTTTAGCCCCAAGAGGCAAGAATGAGAAGTCATAAACGCCACCCCCGGAATTTCGTTTACCCACATCAATTTTAAGATAAGGATTTGTAGAATTATCACTAAAAGTAATTAGGCTATATGCATCGCTAGTTTCAGTATTTAATGTGCTTAAATCTGCTATCGTACCTAATTTGTATTCAAGGTTTATGTTTGAAGTAAATTCGCTCTTTGCCACAAGTTCGTTTGTGGTTGGATGACGAATGCCGAAAAGTTCAACAATGCTATCGCATTCTTCATTGACATTTACGGTTAGATAGTTTTGAGCAGTCGTCGCCTTTTTATCAACATCAACATCTAGTTTTGCCATGTAGTAGTAGGTGAAATCCACACCACTTGGTTTTGTAACCACTCTGCTTACAAGAGCAAGTTTATCTTTTACGAAAAGATTTTCTTGGTAATTTACAAGTGTTTTGAAATGGTTTTCAATCTCGCCAGAGACACTTGTTAATGTCCCGTTTTCTATTTTAAACTTACTGCTGTCAGCAATATTGCTTGCAAGGTAAACCCCATAAAGTTCTTTGTTGTGCATGCTTAAGCCAAGGTCGTAAGTCATAACTTTCCCAGCATCGCTTGCTAAAATTGCAATGTTTTGTGAAACGAAATACGTTTTAGCTGATTCAGGACCTTCGGCAAACACGAATCTGTAAACCCCTGCAGTAACAGAATTGTTCATTTGAAGTTTTACCATATTGTCAATATTGTCAATTTTGCTTATTTTGTCAAGCAAATTAGTAGAATCAGACGCAATGTTTCCTTCGCACGACCATTTATCATAAGCAACCTTTGTGCCACCATAAGTGAGTTCAAGTCTGCTTGCAAGAGTAAGACTTTTTTTCGCAAATAGGCTCTCTTGATAGTTTGTAAGTGCGCCTAGAAGATCTTCTTCCGTTTTATCAGTCTGAGCACTAGCAAGTTTGTTGTCTGTAATTGTAAACATATTACTATCGGCTATCGCACTTGCAAGGAATACTCCATAGAAAGTTTTGCCAGTCATGCTTACGCCCATGTCGTATGTCATGCTTTTACCGGCATCGCTGGCAAGAACTGCAATATCTTGTGAAACATAATAATTCGTTTGCGAAGCATCAGTAAACACAAATCTGTAAACCCCGCCAGTAACAACATTGTTCATTTGAACTTTTACCATTCTATCTTGAACAAACAAATTGCTTATGTTTGTTTTGTCAACATAAAGAATTTCGTAAGTTACAGGAATGGATGTTGTTTCACTCTCCGACGAAGAACTTGTCGTTTCACTTGTTGTTTCAAAATCTCCCGAGTCAATATTGTTTGTTTGGTAGTTTGTGTCAACTATATAAACTTCATCAAGAACTTCCACCGTATAGAAAGCACTTACTCCATTATAAGTTACCATAAAGGTGATGATAGAGCGTTCACCAGCATCGCGAGAAAATTTTATTTCCCCATTGAATTTGGTGTCGGTGATGGTCGCGCCTGCACCGTAAGTTTCTCCGTTAATGGTAAATTTAACATTTCGACATTCAGTTATAGTAATAGTTGGCTTATTTGTCGTAGACGACCATTTTTGAGGAGTAGTACCATAAGTATATTTCCCATCTTCGCCCTTGCCTGTGATACTTTTAAGTTGTAAACGAGATGAATCTTTCTCTGCATAAGTAGCAGTGTCATTAAAGAAAGCCAAGATGTTAGTGAAAGTCTCATCTTTCTTGATATACTCGCGGTCAAGAGTTTGTTTACCAGATGGATTAGGATAGTTAGGTGTGATTTCGACTGCTGGGAGAACTGTAATTGGATATTCAATCGTTTGTGTTTGGCCTACACCTCCAAATGCAAGTTTAATTGTAAGTTTGAGTGTAAGCACGGTTTCTCTTCCGACATAATTAGGAGTAATCGTAATTTTTCCCGTTCCATCACCTGCAACTGCATACTCAGAGGATTTTTCACACATAATGCGTGCAGCGTTTTTCCCGTTATTTACAAATTCTTCTGCTTTTATTTCCAGTGGCTTCATCGCAACGACTGATTTAGAAGCAGGAACAGTTAATTTAACATTTTTTGTAAGAGTGAATTTTTGAGAGAATTTGTAAGTTTGCTCCGCATTACCGGCAAATTGAAGTGTCGCAGTCATTGTAACTTCACTATCTTCAAAGAGATTCGCAACTTTAATCTTGCCATCTTCAAATTTTACAAGGTCATTATCAAATGAAATGTCATTTGTATCATTTTCTTTTGTATTAATAATATATTTTGGAGAATCCGGTGTTCCAGTATCAGCGCTATATACTGCTGGTTGGTTATTTAAAGTTACTTTAAATATATCACCAAATTTTGTTTCAGACCCGCCCGTAAGGGTTGCATTGCTATTTATTAACTCAACATTTGCATTGGCTGTTAAAATAACATTTAGTGTTGCGAGTGAGCCATATTTTGTGAATATAGTAAATTTAATAGTTTTATTTGCGTCTATATAATCATTGAGCGTTAATCTTAAAGTGGTTGCTGGAATATCGTTTTCTACATTTGCTACACTTGTTGCATTATATTCAGCCTTGGCAATTGCCTTCGAGCCTTCTATTGCTTGCACTTGAAGTAAATCATATACGATTGTTGAAAGCGAACCGCTATCACTTGCATCAAGCAATTCAATTTTAAGGTCTCTTGTCCCGCCATTTATATTTGAAATTGTCCAAGTGTATTCATTTTCTGCGGTTGTTTCAAGTTTGCCGACCTTATTGTTGTCGACACCATTAGTAACCCTTACTTTATAATTAGAAGTGTTTTGATTTAAAACAACTGTGTAAGTTTTTTCTTCACATATAACTGCAAGATCGTTAGCCTTAGCACCTTCAACGAAACGAACTCCAATAATAACAGTCAAAGGATTATTTGTCTTTGGAGTGATTGAAACTTTGCTGTCTACAATATCAAAACTAACGACTCCCTTCCATTGACTTTCGTTTGAGAACTCGTTTGTACCATAAATTACAGATTTAATATAGTACTCTGTTGTAAGGCCAGTAGTAACTTTATCACCTTTCTCATTTTGATCGTTTAATTTATAAACTTCAAATCTGGTTTTTCCACTGTTTAGCGTCGAAGAACCATATTCTTCACTAAAATCAATCGTTTCTGTATTGTCCTTAGCGCATACGATATATTCAGCATCTCCATTGTATGCGTAAATTGCGTCGCTGACTTCTACATCAGGCGCTACAATGATGAGATAATGGAAAGTTGCATCCCCAACTACCCAAGCAAGAGGGAGATATATAGAGCCATATTCTTTTGAAAGATGATTGAGCAAAATGGTTGGACGGGTTTTACCTTCATTAGTTCCGAAACTCTTTAAGATATCTTTGTTTATTTGAAGATTTAATTGTTCGAGAGCCTCTGCTCCAACAGCGTCATAAACAAGTGTTTGATTTTCTTGATATCTAACAAAATCATTAAGTGTTATGGTTCGCTCTGCTTTTGGAGAGGAAAACTTTCCGTTACTTTGTAATTCGGTTGCCGACATGAGTGAGGAAAACTTTCCGTTACTTTGTAATTCGGTTGCCGACATGAGTGCGGTTGCGAGAGAATACTCATCATCATTATAACTTAAAGGATTATGTCCAACTTTTGAAAGGATAATTGGAACATTAATGGTTATTTTATTAGCGGAATCTATACTAACTGTTAATACAATGTAATAACTATTATTGTTGTATCCCGCAAGAGTTTGGGCTTGACTATTGAAGCTTACATTCGTCTTGTCTGTTTCGTATAGAGCTTTATATCCTCCGAATTGTATCTCTTTGCCCGACAATGTGGAAGTCAACTCCCATTCGCGAGTTGTGCCATCTTGTCCAATATCAAAAACAATATATTTTGTTTCACCGATTTTTTGAACATTACCATGTGTTCCACTGGTACTTTGCAAAAGGCCTGCTATTTGACCATAAAGCGTTTCCCCTGCGGCCGACGAAGAAAAGTCTGCTAGATTTATTGAAATATTAACGCTTCCTAGCTTCGTTCCTGAACTTTCATGTGATACTGTAACAACTTCGGTAAGAGTTTCTTCGTTATATCCAAACTTAATATTATTTTGAGCCACCAAAACGTTATTATTTTCAGCTTTTAAATACTTTTCCGATGTGGTGAATGTAAAGTTTCCAAAATCAAGAGCCCCCGCAGATGTATCTTTTCTTTCAATTAAAAGATAACTTCCAATTCCAGTATTGGCATTGTCAATTATATAGAAAGGTTGATTTTTTGCACTTATAATTATGTTTCTTAAAATAGTGAAAGAGATTGAGAGGTTTCTTTGATATATATTGCTTTCATTGAATGAAACTACAAATGTTTTGCTTTCAGCGTCAAAGAAATCATAGAACGTAACTTGTCCATTATTTACTTCTCCAATCGTCCCGCTTTCAGAAGCAGAAGCAGAAAGAGTATATCCGCCAGTTGTTACTGGAACAATGTACAATGTTTGGTCGTTGTAGACTTCCTTCAAATTAGTGTCAGTTACATTTTCCTTATCAATAAAAGATATAGTGTTTGTGAGGTCAAATGGTGCCATACAATATTTGTTACTATAATCATCAGCACTAATTTCAAGGTTGTTTAAGATATTAAATGTGAAGGCTGTATCTACAACTCTATTTTCATCAGTTATGTCAAGTCTGATTGAATGGTTTCTTCCAAAATGTTTGTTTATAGTGATTGATTTAATATTTTTGTTTTCAAGATTTGACTTGATGTCGCCCGCATCAGCTCCTCGCTTTACTGCCTTTTCCTCGCCTTCAAGAGTTACGCTAAGCATTCCGTTATTGCCATAAAGGTCAACTATCTGCGCGTCTGTAAGCCCGAGGAAATAACTACTTGCAAACTTGAATGCAACTTTGGTGTACTCTGTTTTCTCTTCCTCATCAAGATAATATTTAACAAGGTCTGCGAGAGCGTATATCTCCCCTTCCATACCATATTTCTCAACGGTTACACTACTTAATTTTTCCCCTGTAACACGTCCTATTTCATCATGTTTCTTCCCACTTTGATAAGTCAAGTGGTCAACGCCAGTTGAGGTTGAAGAAATGTTTAATTGATAGTCTTCCTCACTTTCCTCAGTCTTTGCATAGATAGCATTTGCGCCAACTTTTGTTGCTTTAATTTTAATTTTAATCTCGCCATTGCCTTTAATTGAGAAAGTTTGAGGCTCTAAGTTAATTGCATCTCTTCCGCTTATAACTTCAAACGCCCATTGACCAGCAAGAGTGTCTGTTCTATGGTGTTGGTCGGTTATTGTTATATTGCTCCCTTCGTTTCCAATTACCGCTTGGACAAGGTTTGTTATGTTTGTGCCAGTATCAATATTTGTGATTGTTTGTTCTAGGTCTCCATTAGAATTAAGTTTTTGGTTATATGAAACATTTGTAGGTGGATTGCCTATTAGGCTAACGCTCTCTGTTATTGGAGAATAGATGAAAATTTGAGGTCCGGTTTCTCCACCGATAGTGAAAGGAACATCAATGTTCCACAAAATATTATTCCCCTCGCTAGCATCTTTCTTATAAACCAGAGTAAATCTTGTTATTTCCTTTTCAGCGTCAAGTTCGCCAAGAACGGTCAAGGTGTACTCTAACTTTGTAGAGGCAGTTGTAACTGGCTGAGCAACGATAGAAAATTTGTTGCTTATATCCTCACTGCCCGAGAATACAGAGAGAGATATTTTGTTTGAATTAAATTCGTTTGCAAAAACGCTTGATGAAGCACTAGACAAAGCAAATGAAAGTTCAATTTTGTCATTTTGCATTTGAGTAAGGTATGCTTCTGTTTCAGTAACAGTCATGTTTGCTTGTGTTACTTTAATTTGAGTGTTTGCAATTACGATTGATTCTTGACTTAGTGCTTGCTGGCAAATAAAAGTTTTGCTTGCTTCGCAATTCTTCACGATAGTACCGTCTGGCTTGGTGGTTGCAAATTTAAGTTCAAAACTTCCAGCACCTTTGATTGTTATTGAATCATCAATAAGTTTTGTCCACCCGTCTTCCGTAGTACCATTAAATGGCCCATTGATTATATCTGCAATATCGGCATTATTTTGCGCCCTAACAAAGAATTGAACAGAAGTGTATTTGTTATTTGCTGGGATAACAATAAACTCTCTTAAATCAATAGTTTTAGGAACGATACCTGTGCCACCACTTGCGATGTCAAGAGTTACTACCTCTTGTGGAACATTGAAGTTTACATCTTGGTCTACGAATGAAGGGACTTCATCTTCAACCTCTTTTGTGTGCAAGGTGAAAGATTTAACTTGGACATTGCCATTTGTACCAAACAAAGTCTGTCCTTCGGCTGTTTCTACAACAAGATAAACATTAACTTTAATGTCTTGTGTAAGAGATGAGGTTATATCCCAATAGCAATTATTCTTGTTTGAAACATTGTTATAAGGAAGATAAAGTTTGTGCCCGTCTATTGTTAAAAATTTATTGTCGCCAAAAGTTCTTCCCCCGACCTCAATGTTGGCCATATCAAGAGGCGTTCCGTCAAGTTTGACAAATTCAAGCGCAATATTTTCAAGCAAATATGTAAGAGTTTCGTCATCAGTAGACAAGATTTGTGCGTCAAGGCTAACGCCATTAATTCCATTTACATATATGCTTGCTTCTTCCCCGTCAGTAACTGTGATTGTTGTGCCCGCTTTACCAATATCAAAACTTGAAATTGATGCCGAAGCCATTTCAATCGCGATGTTTGTATTTGAAACATTTTCTCCGCTACTTGCGACGAGTTTCCCATAAAGTTCACTATATTTACTTTGCAAAGAGCCTTCGTTTAAAGAGCCAAGCATTTCAAGTTGTGATTTAGCATCTTTAAATGAGTACGCTTCAATTTTAATATTATCGACAATTTCGCTTCCCACCTTAAACGATGAATCAAAATTTTCGCCGACATTCATTTCGATATAGTTTGTCCCGTCTGTTACACCAAACAAAACAAGTTTTTCTCTTTTGGCAGAGTTAGCAATATTTGAGTTCAAGTTGTCCGCAAACATATATCTGCTTTCTTCTGGGTAAAATTTAGACGCAACTTTAAACTCTTGGTTTGCACCTATCTTTTCAAGTGTGTTGCCCGACATATCCACAAGGTAGTTTGTTATTTTATAAACAGGAGTGTCGACCGCAATTTGTAAAGACTGTGAATTTATTTGGTTGTATTCGCTTTTAGCAATAAGGGTTGAGATTCCGCCCGCAATGCTATCAAAAGTAAGGTCATTTTCTCCATCGCCATTTGTATCATAAGCAAACGATTTTTGAAGTAGCCTTACTGTAAAGGCTTCGCCAAGTTCAACTTCCTCAGGGACTTGGATAATCTTATTTGATATGTAACCATTGGCACGAGAATAATCCACACCTTCACCAAACGAAAGTGCAACTTTCTTTCTAGTTACATTTTCAGTAGGCGAAGAAATGGTAAGTGAAAAACTTTCCACTCCCGATATTTCTAGTTGACCGTTTGAATATTGAAGTCCACTGTAATCAAAGTTTATGCTTTGAGGGTTTACAACAGTTTCCTCAAATCCACCAGATAGGTAAACGCCCAAAACAGTAACTCCGCTGATAAGAGCAACCGAGCTTATAACAGACGCTATGGTCTTTCCTACCGACCATTTTCCTTTTTCAATTTGCTTTTTATTTTTTCTTACTTTTTTCATTTAAGACACCTCATTTTCTTAAACAGTTTCTTACGAAAATATTATAATATTTTTTTATCGAAAAAGGCAAATAAATTTCGCTTTTTGTTGAAGAAATAGAAATTTAATTATATTATTAATAAATAACAAAAAAATATTTATCTTGTCTTTGCTTGCGCGCAAAAATAATTTATCTTTGTTGCGTTATCTTCGCAAATAGAAATAAAAATAAATCACAATAATATCGGCACAAAAAATATTTAATTTTTATAGAAAATATTTTTTAAATTTACAAGGAAATAATTTAAAAAATTTATTTAAAAATAAAATTAAAAATATTTTATAATTTTCAAAAAAATATCGAAAAATATCAAAAAATTCATAAAAAAAGATAAAAAAACTATTTTTTTATTAATTTTTTCGCTACAAACATTTTTTTATTTTAATTTACTTGTCTATTTTTTCTTTCCTTCAAAACTTTTGATTGACAAAAATATTTTATAGTCTTATACTTTAATAGAATAATTTTAAAGGAGAATATCATGATTCAAGCAACAAATGTTTCACTTGCGTTTGGCGGAAGAGTTTTGTATAAAGATGTCAATCTAAAATTCACAAAAGGTAATTGTTATGGCATAATTGGTGCCAATGGCGCAGGCAAAAGTACATTTTTAAAGATTTTAACAGGCGAAATTGAACCTAACACCGGTGAAATTTTTATCACTCCGGGAGAAAGAATGTCCGTTTTAGCGCAAAACCAAAACGCTTATGATAACGAAACAATTCTTGACACCGTGCTTCTTGGACACAAAAGACTTATGGAAGTTCAAAAGGAAAAAGACGCCCTTTACATGAAAGAAGATTTCAGTGAGGAGGACGGAATTAGAGCGGGAGAACTTGAAACCGAATTTGCAGAACTTGGAGGTTGGGAAGCCGAGAGTGAAGCAAAACAATTACTTCAAAGCCTTGGCATTAAAGAAGAAAATTTTTATGACCTTATGGGACAAACAGACCCAAAAGTAAAGGTTAAAGTTTTGCTTGCACAAGCACTTTTTGGAAATCCCGACATTTTGGTGCTGGATGAGCCTACGAACAACCTTGACTTCAAAACAACGCGTTGGCTAGAAGACTTTTTGCTTGATTTTGAAAACACCGTTATTATCGTTTCACACAATAGACACTTTCTCAACAAGGTTTGCACTCACATTTGCGATGTTGACTATGGAAAAATCAATATGTTTATTGGAAACTATGATTTCTGGTATGAATCGAGTCAACTTATACTCAAACAAATGAAAGACCAAAACAAAAAGGCAGAGCAACGCGTCAAAGAACTTAAAGACTTTATTGCCCGCTTCTCAGCAAACGCTTCAAAATCAAAGCAAGCGACTAGCCGTAAGAAAGAACTTGAAAAAATCAATATTGAAGACTTAAAACCTTCTTCAAGAAAATATCCTTACATCAACTTTGAATACACACAAGAGATTGGAAAAGAGGTTTTAAAAGTTGACCACTTGACAAAGGCTGGAATGTTTAAAAATCTTTCATTTAACATAGAAAAAGGTCAAAAAGTCGCAATTTTTGCAAAAAATAGCCAAATTATCACCACTTTATTCAATATTATCCTTGGAAAAGAAAAAGCCGACCATGGGCAAGTGTTCGTTGGGAAAACAATCAAAATGACATATTTGCCACAAAACAACAATGAGTATTTTGAAGGCAACACCCTCCCTATCGTGGACTGGCTCAGACAATATTCAAAAGACCAAAATGAGACATATATAAGGTCATGGCTTGGAAGAATGCTTTTCACAGGTGAAGAAAACTTGAAACCGGCGAATGTGCTTTCTGGTGGTGAACGAGTAAGATGTATGCTTGCAAAAATGATGCTTGAACAAGGTAACCTTATCTTGCTTGATGAGCCAACAAACCACCTTGACCTTGAAAGTATCACAGCGCTAAACAAGGGAATGCAGAATTTTAGAGGAAATATGCTTTTCTCAACTCACGACCAAGAAATAATTGAGACTGTTGCAAATAGAATTATCGATATTGTGGATGAAGATAAAATCATTGATTTCACAGGCTCTTACGAAGAATATGTCGCAAAATATATGAAATAAATTATTTAAACAAAACACAAACCAAAATTATAATTTTTCGTTAAAATCGCTACTTTTTTTTGCAAAAACATGGTTTGGGAAATAAATCATATAAATTAAATAAAAAATGCAGGCCAAATTCAACCTGCATTTTTTAAACCTTTATTCTGTTGTTAATCTAATTTAGTTCCACATTTTTCACAAAGCCCATCTTTTCTTTCGTTAAGATATTTGCAATTTGGGCATTCTTTTTTCAATGATGCTCCGCGTTTTGAGCAAATAATGTGAAGAAACAATATTATTTGTTAAGTTCTTATATATTTTTCTATTTTCATTATATTATTGATTTTCGTTTTCTTGTGGTTGATTTACAATTTCATATGTAGCATCAAAAGCACTATCAGTAACAGAATATATATCGCCTAAATCTGAAACGCAAAGTTTGCTTCCTTTTGGTGCAAATTGAACTTCTCCCCATGATGCTTTAAAGCAAATGTTTGTAGTTGTTGTTAAAAATGCTTTTGTTTCACCTTGTGGCTTATAAACGCCATCACTTACTTGTGTATAAATTTTTTGGAACTTTGGTCCTTTTACTATATATTGTTCCCCGTCTGGATTTGTTACAAGCATATCACCACGTGCAACGTGTTCATCAGTAACTACTTGTGTGGTTTCGCTTATAATACAAGTTTGCCCATTTATTGTTGCAAGTGGTTTTGTTTCAACAACTTGCCCTTCTTTAACAGGCTGAGCAACAACTTCTCTGGTTTTTCTTGCATAAATAAATTCTCCATCTGTGTATCTAGCAAGAAGATCAACTGCGTCTCCACCCAAAAAATCTATTTCGACATAATCGCATTGAATTTTTTCGCCGTTTAAAGCACTATATTCTTTTTTCATTTGTCTCCTCCTTTTAAAATAATACTATTTTTTATCTTAAATGTCAATATAGACTCACTAAATACTTGACAATTTTATGCGAAATAGTTACAATACTCTTAGCAATGACGGAATTGGCAACTCCCGAGCAAACGCTTGTCGGCGTAAAGACACTAAAAAAGGCGCGTTTTCGCGTGAAATTAGGGTGGAACAGCGGTTATTATCGCCCCTATGCTAAATCAGCATAGGGGTTTTTGTTTCCTATGCAAATATTGGAGGATATATGGAAAAAGAACAATTAACAATGGACAAAATCGTAAACCTTTGCAAAGCAAGAGGCTTTGTTTATCCGGGAAGTGAAATTTATGGCGGACTTGCCAACAGTTGGGACTATGGCCCTATTGGAAGCGAACTTAAAAAGAACATAAAGGAACTGTGGTGGAAAAGATTTATCCATGAAAATGAATACAATGTTGGAATTGATGCATCAATCATTATGAACCCACGCGTTTGGCAAGCAAGCGGACACCTTGCAGGATTCTCAGACCCATTAATTGACTGCAAAGAGTGCAAAACTAGACACAGAGCCGACAAACTTGTAGAAGATTATGTTGTCGCTAACGGGCTTGATGTTGTGGTGGGAGAACTTGACAATGCCGGCCTTGAAAAGTTTATTGCTGAGCATCATGTAAAATGTCCAAATTGTGGCAAAAGTAACTTCACTGGGATGCGCAACTTTAACCTTATGTTTAAAACATTTATGGGTGTAACAGAAGATTCAAAGAGCGAAGTTTATCTTCGTCCAGAAACTGCCCAAGCAATGTTTGTCGACTACAAAAATGTTGTAAGAACCCAACGCCCTAAAATGCCTTTTGGTATTGGACAAATGGGAAGAAGTTTTAGAAATGAAATCACTCCTGGAAACTTTATTTTCCGTACTCGTGAATTTGAGCAAATGGAACTTGAATTTTTCTGCAAACCAGGGACAGACCTTGATTGGTTTAACTTCTATAAAAACGAAATGAGACAATGGCTTTACGATCTTGGAATCAAAAAAGAAAATTTAAGAGAGCGCGACCACAGCCCAGAAGAACTTTGCTTCTATTCAAAAGCAACAACCGACTTTGAATTTTTGTTCCCATTTGGCTGGGGCGAACTGTGGGGAATTGCAGATAGAACCGACTATGACCTTACTCAGCACCAAAAATTCAGCGGTGAGAATATGGAATACACCGACCCTATCACAAACGAAAAATATATTCCTTATGTTGTTGAACCAGCGCTTGGAGTTGACAGAATGTTTTTAACAATTCTTTGCAATGCCTACGATGAGGAAGTCGTTGGCGAAGGAGATACAAGAACAGTTTTACACCTCATCCCTGCCCTTGCCCCTTATAAAGTTGCAATCTTACCACTCTCTAAAAAACTTTCAGAAAAGGCAAGAGAAGTATATAGAAAACTTAATAAACTTTTTAACTGCGACTATGATGAAGCAGGTTCAATAGGAAAGCGTTATCGCCGTCAAGATGAAATCGGAACACCTTACTGCGTAACAATCGACTTTGACACTCTTGAAAATGATACTGTTACAATCAGAGACCGTGATACTATGGAGCAAATTAATATTAACGAGCTTCCTGCATATATTGAAGAGAGAGTAAAGTTTAACTAATTAAAAGTCTTTCTAGTGCGCAAGCACAACTTAGCGCGCAAACGCAACTCGCAACTTTAAAGAAAATGTGTGTCCTCTTTAAAGTCGCAAGAAATAAATATGCGTGAGCAATGATTGCTTTAAAATAATTATATTTAAAATATCACAACACAAAAAATTTCAAAAAACATTAAAATACACAAAAAAATCTCGAATTTATCGAGATTTTTTTATTATTTACTTTCAAAATTGTATTTTATCCAAATTATGATTATTTTTCGCTCCAAAATCAACAAATTTATTTTTAGTTAAATTTATTACAAAACTTGTCTACTTTCTCCCTTTTCAAAACAAAAACATTTGACTTTTCGGTTTCTCCGCACTTTTCTGCCCCTAAATGTTTAAAGGTCTTTTCTGACAACAAGTTTGTTTTATTTATTTTAAATTTGATAGTGTCAAAATTTTTCAATTCGTAACAATTTAACAATTCCCTTATAACAAATAGAATTAACCTTGTCCCCTGACACCAAGAAGCAATTTCAAACTCAGAAAGAAATAGCCCATCAGTTGTTTCAAAAATTTCAACAAACCCGCCAATTTTATCGTCAAGATAGACAACAAACAAGTGGACATTATCGCTTGCCAAATCTTCAATCAATTTATTACACCATAAATCTTTATCATTCTCTTTCACGTCAAAGCCTAATGCTCTCATATTACAAGCAATGATATTGTAAAGTTTTTCCACTTCTTCATTTGTTAAAAGTTTTTTCCTAATAACTTTATATCTTGAACCAAGGTTGCTATTTTTCACGAACTTCATATTTTTCACCTTTAAAAAAATAAGTCAAAATTATTCGGTTTTTCCTTAATTTTTATCAAATTATTGAAAAACTAGATTTTTTCAAGGTCTTTATCATCTACGCAAATTGTTTTGTTTTCTTTTAACGACTTCTGCACATCTATTATTCGTTGATTTGAAGAACCTCTAAATTTAAGCATTAAATTTTTCTTTTCCTCAACAAACTCCCCGTCCACAAGGTAGTCTATATACGAAAGCATTTCTCTGGTATATGGAGTGGAAATTTTCCCACCCTCCACCATATCTTTGTCAAAAGTATAACCAGAGTAGCACCAAACATCCTTTTGTGGATATGTTTCTTTGAACCTTTTCAAAAGATGACAGACGCACTCTTGATTTGCTTTTTCAAAAGGTTCGCCACCCAGCAAAGAAAGCCCTTTTATGTGTGGTCTTTTGCACAAATCTATTATGTAATTTTCAGTCTCTTTTGTAAACTCTCTGCCATAGCGAAAGTCCCATGTTTCAGGGTTAAAACAATTTTTGCAATGATGTGTGCAACCGCTCACAAAAAGGGTTACTCTTACACCAAGCCCATTTGCTATGTCGTTTCCATTAATTTTTCCGTAATACATAACAATTCCTATAAGTGAAGAACTCTATCTTTGATTTCTTGCGTTCTCCCTTGGTTCCAGAACTGGCTACCAATATATCCACAAGTTCTTCTCGCAACATTCATTTTTGTTTGGTCAGTGTTTCCGCAATTTGGGCACTTCCAAATGAGTTTTCCGTCAACTTCTTCGATTTGAATTTCACCATCAAATCCACAGCATTGGCAGTAGTCGCTTTTAGTGTTAAGTTCGGCGTACATGATATTGTCATAGATAAACTTCATAACTTCTAGAACAGCGTTAA
This sequence comes from uncultured Clostridia bacterium, assembly GCA_934771475.1. Taxonomy (GTDB): domain Bacteria; phylum Bacillota; class Clostridia; order Christensenellales; family UBA1242; genus Caccovivens. The sequence goes on along the minus strand of CAKVMD010000011.1, from coordinate 14,158 downwards.
TATTATGTTGCATATTTGGAACTTCCACATAACTGATTGCACCACCTGGACTAAGTGCTTGAAATTCACTTTCAAGTGCAAGTTTTGAAAATGCATCAATAGGTTCTGTAACATGAACATGATAAGAGTTGGTGATATAATTTTTATCCGTTACGCCAGCTATTTTACCAAAACGCTTTTGAAGGCATTTTGCAAATTTATAAGTTGTGCTTTCAAGTGGCGTTCCATATAGAGAATAGTCGATATTCTCTTCCTCTTTCCACTTCTTTGTATACTTGTTGAGAGCGCGCATAATTTCAAGGCCAAGTTCTTTTCCTTCTGGCTCAGTCAATTTTTTGCCAATAAGGTAATAAACTGTCTCCCAAAGTCCCGCATATCCAAGCGAAATCGTGCTGTATCCGCCATGCAAATATTTGTCAATCGTTTCTCCCGGAGCAAGTCTTGTAAGCGCTCCATGTTGCCAAAGAATAGGCGCTGCGTCAGAAAGCGTTCCAGTAAGGCGCTCATGACGGCACTGCAAAGCGCGGTGGCAAAGTTCCATTCTCTCATCAAAAATTTTCCAAAATTCTTTCATATCTTTATGAGAAGAAAGCGCAATATCAATAAGGTTGACAGTTACAACCCCTTGATTAAATCTTCCATAGTACTTTGGCTTGCCGTTTTCATCTACATAAGGAGTCAAGAAACTTCTGCATCCCATGCAAGTGTAGCAATGTCCCTCTCCGTTTTTATCAACTTTAAGTTCAAGCATTTTTTTCTCTGAGATATAGTCAGGAACCATTCTTTTTGCTGTACATTTTGCTGCAAGGCAAGTTAAATACCAATATTTACTATCTTCGGTGATATTATCTTTTTCAAGAACATAAATAAGTTTTGGAAAAGCTGGGGTGATATACACACCCTTTGGATTTTTTACACCCATAATGCGCTGATTAAGCATTTCTTCAATCATCATTGCTAGGTCTTTTTTCTCTTGCTCGTTGCGCGCTTCATTTAGGTACATAAAAACTGTGATGAATGGGGCTTGTCCGTTTGTTGTCATAAGGGTTACAACTTGGTACTGAATAGTTTGAACCCCTTTATTAACCTCTTTTCTAACCCTTGACTCTACGATAGAATTGAGTTGGTCTTCGGTTACCTTAACCCCAAGTTCAGCAAATTCTTCTGTGAGTTCTTTTTTGATTTTTTGTCTTGAAACATCAACAAAAGGCGCAAGGTGTGTAAGGGTTATACTTTGCCCACCATATTGACTGGATGCAACTTGGGCTATAATCTGTGTCGCAATGTTACAAGCGGTGGCAAAAGAATGTGGCTTTTCAATCATAGTGCCAGAAATAACTGTGCCGTTTTGAAGCATATCTTCAAGGTTAATAAGGTCGCAGTTGTGCATTCTTTGCGCAAAGTAATCAGCGTCATGAAAGTGGATAAGCCCCTCTTCATGCGCTTTCCAAATGTCAGGTGGAAGCAAAAATCTTTTTGTAAGGTCCTTACTCATTTCACCAGCCATATAATCGCGTTGAACACTGTTTACAGTTGGATTTTTATTGCTGTTTTCTTGCTTAACCTCTTCGTTTTGGCAATTTATAAGTGCAAAAACCTTGTCATCAGTGGTGTTTTTTTGGCGCGCGAGTTGGCGGTTATAACGATATGTAATATAATTTTTAGCCACAGCAAATTTGCCTTTGCCCATAATGGCAAACTCCACCAAATCTTGAATTTCTTCAACGCCCACTGCTCTATTTAAAGCCTCGCATTTTTTAGCAACGCTAAAAGCAATGTCTTGAATTTCTTCATCCGTAAGGCGCTTATTTTGGTCCTCTATTGAAACATTTGCCTTGCCCACAGCAACAGCAATCTTATCTTTGTCAAATACGACTTCTTGTCCAGAACGCTTAATTACTTTCATAATCTTTCCCCCTTTATCATTAGTTCTAACATAAACGATTTTACACAATATATATAGGTTTGTCAACAAAATAAACACTATATATTGTGTTTTTTAAAAAATTTTATCACTACAAAAAATTAAAAAATTTTACAAAATTTAGCCTTGTTTTCTCTTTCCCTTTATTTTCAAAACCCTTGTTATTTTATTATAACAAACTCTGGAATTTTGACTTTTTGTTAAAATTTTTTATATGTAATTTTTAAACGCATATAAACAAAATAAAAAACCAATATTTATGCAAATTCACAGTCAAACCACGAAGGTGATTTGCTTATAATTTAACCGCTTCCAATTTATCGCCTTGCTTATTGCCACCAAAAAATTGCGTTCCAATAATAAATGCTAGCAAAAAAAAGAGGCTTTTCATAGCGTCCCTAACAGCCCCACCATATTAAGCCTCTTTTAAAATTAAGTTTCATTTAAAGATTAAATTTCAATTAAAATAAACAATTTATTTAAAATTCTCAGCAATTTTTGCACCGTCAATCTCGCGAAGAGAGCAAGATAAATAATAGTCTTAAAAAGTAAGCAAGACTCACAAGCATTGACGCAAAATATGTGAGTGCCGCCGCGTTTAACAAGTTTGAAACCGCCCTCTTTTCGCCCTCATCGCCTGCGCCGAGAGAAATCATAACCTCTTTTGCGCGGTTTGAAGCATCATATTCCACGTGCAATGTAACCAGATTTAAAAGCACCGCAACTCCGTATAATGCCACTGAAAAATAGATTATAAAACTTCCGATATGAAGTCTTCCCAGCGAGCAAACTTCCAAAATTACACCTAAAATAAGTAGTGGCATAAACAGCGTTGACATTATGTTTGAAAATCTGATTATGCCCTGTCTAGCAAACATCGGCTTATAATCCTTTGCATGTTGAAGCGCGTGCCCAAACTCATGAGCCACGATTGCTTGTGATGCAATGGAGCGAGAATTATAGTTCTCTTGTGAAATATCAAGTGTTTTATTACTTGGATTATAATTATCACTCAGTTTGCCACGACATGATTGTACGGTTACATTTAAACCCTCGCGTGAAATTAGCATTTGTGCTAGTTCTGCCCCTGTCATATTTATTGAAGAAGGGATATCCTTGTATTTTTCATAAGTGTTTTGCACTTTTACTTGCGCCGATATTGCCAAAATAACTGCAATTACAAGCAAAACTGCCGAAACAACATAACCAATCTCATAAACAGTCATACTTTCTCCTTAATTAAAAAATTTGCTTCTTTTAGTAAGAAATGTCCAAAAGAAAAGCGTTCTTAAAAAATCTGCCCAATAAGTCATCCTCGCATCTTTTAAAAACTTTTTACATAACTCAACCTCGTTGTCATTCAAATATTCATCAAGATAAATAAGCGCAAACTTAGACGCTTCTTTCTCAATGGAAATAGTTTTAAGTTTGACAAAAAGAGCAATTAAAAATATCAATGCGCTTGCGCCAGCGAGCCCCACTCCAAGGTAAAAGAGTTCTTTTGACAAAAGCATAATAACTCCGCCCGCAATCAGTAGTGGCATTAAAAATGCCCCAAGCACGCGTCCAAGGCGCCTTAACCTATTTAAAGATGCAAGTTTATTGCCCTCTGCGTCTTGTTTTGCGTGCCCCATTTCATGAGAAATGATAGTCAGAGATGCAAGGCTTGGCGTTGACAAGGTATCATTAGACAAAATCAAAAATCCTTTCGCGTAAGCGTCCCCCGCCTTTCTGTCTGTTCTGCCAACTTTAAGCGAATTATTAAAATGGTTTTTATTTATCTCGTTTACAAATTCCAAAGGATGAACGGGACAATCTGGAAATACGCTGTTTAGTTTTTCGTATTTCTCAAAAAAACGCTCACCCGAAAAATTTGCTATTGCCAGCAACAAGCAAAACACAACCGCCACAGCAATCACGCCTGCTCCAATGATTATATTCTTCATATAGATATTTTAATCAAAATTGCAAATATATCAAACAATTTGCGATTATTTTTTAATTTTTAATTGCAAAACACACAAAAACAGCGGTTTTAAATGTTTTTCATAATGAAAATACAAGCAAAATTTAAATATTTAATTTGTTACAATCACAACACTTGTGCCTTCATTTAGAACTGTCCCTTGCGGTGGAAGTTGTTTGACAATCATGTCTCCTTCACCATCAAGTTCATATTCAAGCCCTGCTTTCTTGATAAGTTCAGCGCCCTCCGCAAGAGGTAATCCCTCGACATAAGGCATTGTGCACTTTTTGACTTCAACACTTTCATCTTGTTTTTTCTCGCCAAGATATTCAAAGAGTTCTGTAAAAATCATTTTACCATAAGGAGCGGCAACGATACTGCCATAGTAAGCCCCGGCACTAGGCTCATCCACCATAACAAAAACCAAATATTTAGGGTTATCTGCTGGATATGTGCCTATAAATGATGAAATATATTTGCCTTGGTCTATCCCGCCTGTTTCCTTGTATTTTTGCGCGGTTCCCGTTTTGCCACCCACATTGTACCCTTCTACAAAAGTGTATTTGCCTTTTTTGTTTTCAGCAAACTCCAAAAGTTCGTTTACAATGGTGCTTGTTGAGGATGAAATAACATTTTCTTTTTTCTTGACATTGGCCTGCGTTTCAACATTGCCTTTATCGCTCCACACCGAGTCCATAATATGTGGGCTATGATATGTTCCACCGTTTGTAACACAAGCAACCCCGCTTAAAAGTTGAATAGGAGTTACAGTGATTGCATGGCCGAACCCCATACGGGCAAGGTCTACATTTTTAACCACCGATTTACTCATAAGAATACCTTTTTGTTCTCCCGAGCAATCAATCCCTGTCTTTTGTCCCAAGCCAAACTTTTCCATATACGAATAAAATTTATCTTTACCAAGTCTCAAAGCAAGGTCCATAAAACAACAGTTACAAGAATTGGCAAAGGCCTCTTTGAGATTTTGCGAGCCATGCCCAATAGTCTTCCAACATTTAATTCTCATACCGTCCACAATTCTATATCCCGGGCAATAAAAGCGGTCGTTTAAATTGGTTAAGCCCTCTTCAAGCGCTGCCGAAACGGTAAGAATTTTAAAAGTCGAGCCCGGCTCATAAATATCGGTTACGCTTTTCATCTTGCTTTGTTCAAACAGCGCTTCTAGGTTGTCGCGAGGCACATTGTTAAGGTCAAAACTAGGCTTACTACTCATTGCCAAAACCCCACCGCTTTGTGCATCTAAAATAATGCCAGTAACCGCTTTGGCTTTTTGCTCAACCATGATTTTTTCAAGGGTTTGTTCTACAATAAGTTGCATTTTGCTGTCTATGGTTAAGGTCAAATTATTCCCTTCTTGTGCGCCGACATAATATCTCAAACTTCCGCCGATTTCACGACCTTGCAAATCGCTCTGCACATAACTAAAACCATTTATCCCCCCAAGGGTTTTATTGTAATACGCTTCAACCCCTGTTTGCCCCTCGTTATCAATGCTTGTAAAGCCAAGAACCTGCGTTAAGAGGTTCCCATAAGGATAAAATCGCGCAGTGTTTTCGGCAAGAAACACACCATCAAGCCTCATATCGTAAATTTTTTGAGCCTGTTCCCCCTCAACCTGCATTTTTATAAGAGACTCGCTGACCTTTTTGTTTGTTGCTTTCTTGTAAACACTATCATAATTAAGTGAAAATTCTTCACTAAGGCGCTCGGCGACAAGTTCTGGCTGTTTGACCTCTCTGGCGCGCACATAAATATTGTAAGTCGTATAACTTACTGCAAGGGTTGCGCCCGTCCTGTCATAAATCTTTCCACGCGGTGCAACAATGGCAAGGTCCCTTGTCCACTGGTCTGTCGCTCTAATTTGTAGTGATTTCCCCTCCACAACCTGCAAAACAAAAAGCCTAATACAAAGGGCACAAAAAATAAAGGATATGACCATAGCAATGGCCAATATCCTTCTTTTCAATGAATATAGTGTAAATGGTTTTTGCAACCTTAACCTCCAAATATGCCCCCTAGGAAGTTACAAAATCTATCAAACCAGTTACTTTGTCTTTCTATTCCGCTAGGTTTTAATTCTTGGTCTGGGATAGTGTCTAGAAGATTTTGCATATTGTTAGAGTTGGTCGCATCAAGGTTTTTAAGATTGTTTAGGTAACTTACAAGGTTCATGCTGTACTCGCTTGACACATCCGCGACCTGTGAGGAAATAAGGTCGATTTGAGTGATATTTACAATTCCCCAAATTCCAAAGATTCCAAACAGCACACCAAGCGCTATCTTTTTAAATAGTGAAGGCTTTTTTGCTGGCTCTGACGCAGGCTTATCCTTTTCAATCACATATACCTTTTCGCGTTCACTCTCGCTTAACTCTTCCATCAAATCATAGTTGGGCTTTTCTATTACTTTGGAAGCCTCACTTTGTTTTACCTCTTGCCTAAGCGACTGATTCACCTTTGGCGTTTCAGTATTTTGAGCATTAGAAGGTCTGAGTTTAGGAAGAGAAGAAGGATAAGTTTTTGAAGAAAACAAATGCATATCTTGCGGTTTAGTTTCATTTGTAACAATCTCGTCATGATAGCGCTTGCGTTGCTCTTCAAGTTTTTGTTCTATAACTTTTTCCTTGTCTTTCTCTATTTCAACAAGTAGGGCTTTCTCTTCCATAATATACTATCCTCCTTTCTCTTTTATGCTTTTATTTCTTTTCAAAAATTCTCAATTTTGCACTGCTACTGCGTGAATTTTCCGCCAACTCTTCCTGTGAAGCTGTGATTGGTTTTCGATAAACCAAAAAGCCTTTTTCTTTGTGGTGGCAAATACAAATAGGTGTTTTTGGTGGACAAATGCAACCTGTGCACGCATCCTTAAATACATTTTTAGCAATTCTGTCTTCAAGGCTGTGGAAAGTTATCACCGCCATACGCCCGCCAGGAGCGAGCATATCAATAAATTCGCCAAGGCACTCATCTAGACCAGAGAGTTCTCCATTTACTTCAATTCTTATGGCTTGAAAAGTCTTTTTTGACACTCCGCCTTTACCAAACAGTAGTTTTTTAGGATAACACTCTTCGATAATATCTTTAAGTTCGGTCGTTGTTTCAATAGGCTTTATGGCGCGATGTTTCAAAATATTGTCGACAATTCTTTTTGCATTGTCTTCTTCACCATACTTGTACAATATCTCCACAAGCTTTTCTCTTGAATACTCATTGACAACTTCATAAGCCGAAAGTTTTTGCTGTCTATCCATGCGCATATCAAGTTTTCCTTCATGGAGGAAAGAAAAACCACGCTCTCCATTGTCTATTTGATAACTGCTGACGCCAAGGTCGATAAGCACGCCATCAACCTTTTCTACCCCCATTTCACACAAAATTTGAGGTGCATCTTTATAGTTTGCTTTTATAACAGTGATACAAGGATTATTTTTAAATTTCTCCTTGCACACATTGACTGCATCTTCATCACGGTCAAAACCTATCAGCCTTCCACCTTTAAGGTGAGAGGCAATCACGCTTGAATGACCGCCACCACCCATTGTGCAATCTATATAAATCCCATTTGGCTTTATGTTAAGCCCACTTATAACCTCGCCCAATAAAACGGGTTTATGTTTAAATTCCATGATTTTCCTTTTGTTTAAATTGAAGGGGTAACTTGTGTGCTGAGTTCTTCTTTAAGGCTGTTTATATTTTCAAACACCTTGTCAAAATCAATCTTTCCGTAATTCGATGCTTGTAAATAATTTGCCTCTCCGCACATTTCTTCAATTTTTTCAACTGTTGTTATGCCATATTTTGCCTGGCAAGCAGTGTCATATTCAGCAAATTCACCCTTAAATTTTCCCATAACAGAGTCAAAAATTCCTTTGAACGCCCCTTCACTTGTAAGGCTTGAATTAACAACTTGTCTATAACCATTGTTTTGAAGAGCATTGAGCAAGTTTTTAACTTTGCCCTCGTCCATATCTTTAAGGTCTCCACTTTCTCCACGGAGCGAGATAAGTGCTTTCATCACATTGCAAATTTCTACCGCTTGGTCATCTGGGTCATTTTCTTTAAGCGTAACATTTGCAAGGTTAATTGTGTCGGTCTTGCCAGTTATGTCGTTCATTGAACCTGCAATTTGGTTCATAATGTCAGTTTTAAGTGATGTTGTTGCATTTGCGTACAAAATTGGTTTAACAATTCCATCGATCTGTTCCTCTGTGAGGTTATCGAAAACTTCGCTGACTTTGTTATCGAGTACTTTGTCAAGATATGAGGTAACGCCATCTGGCATCTCAGTTGTATTTAAAGCAATGAGTAGGCTTGAAATATATCCAAGGTCTTTGTCCCAAGCGTCATAAGTTTTAAGTCCGCTTAAATCAATAAAGCCGCTTCCCAGTGAAGAAGTTAAATTGTCCATAATGAGAGATTTTGTTGGCTCAACTTGGTTAAGTGGGAGGATAATCTCTTTCAAAATATCTTTGTTTGGATATTCTCCACTTTCGTTTGTATAAGAAACAATGTTTGCAATGCCCTTTACTTTATCTCCGTCCCCTTTGATAACTTCATACATTCCGCTTGATTTAAGTTTTTCAAGACTTGGTGCTACAAAACTGAAAAGTTCAGTATAATTTGAAATAGAAACTTTTTCACCCTTTGCATTTTTGATTTCCTCGCTGGCACCAGGAAGAACAATCTTGTTGTCTGCAAGAAGTTTATCAAAGATTGGCTTATTGTCAGTTGTCCTTAAAAGTTCTATGCTTCTAGCGTTATCAATCAGTGAGCCAAGGTTTGTCATAATTTTTGAAATGTTGTATTCTTTATTGCTATCGAGTAATATAGTCGCATCAGTTAAAACATCCGCAAATTTAACATCGTTTGCTAAATCAGCGTAACTTTTAGCAAATTGTGAAAGGTCAGTTGCTTGTTTCTCCCAATTTTCATCAGTCCATGCCGAAGTATCAACGCCAACTTCATCCAGTCCGGCTATCAAATCTTTTGAATATTTTTTAAGAATTTCCGCTATCGAATCTCTTACAGTGTTCATTTTGAAAATGCTAGAAAGTGCACTGTCAAAACTTTGCTTATTTGTAAGTTTCCCTTCTTTTACTTCTTCGTTTTCAAGAACTTTGATAATGCCATCAGCGTCCTTATTTTCAAGGGCTTTTATGTCGTCTATCACTCCATTTGCACCCATGGTCTTAAATATTTCTACCGCTGTTTTAAAGTCATGAGCGAAATATTCACTTACTTCACCGCCCGCATTCTCAATCGCTGAGAGGCTTGCGCCAACATTGTCAAGAATTTTGCCATACTCCTCTTTTAGTCCAGCCATGAAGGAATAATTTTCATAATTTATTATCATATCAGCAAGAGTCGAAGAAACAACCTTTGTAAAGAGAGGTGATTCAACAACCTTGTCTACTGCCTTGCCAAGTTTTTCATAATTAATGTTCGAAAAAGAGAGGTTTGTGGTATGTTCAACATCATATTTAAAAGCCAAAACTTCATAATAAGCTGGCACCTCTTCACGAACTAGAACATCTTTATCATCCACCTTTACTTGCCCATAGTAGTCAAAAAGTTTGTCGTCCATTCCGCCAAGCCCACAAATTTTGCCCAGCAAACTATCATTTACTCCTCGAACTGCTATAATTGCCTGCTCTGGGATATATTCTCCGATATACCCATAAGGGCTACCCGTTTGATTTTCTGCTTCTGCCGAAACCATATAACTTTCGCGCTCAGTCATATCACTTGTAAGCCCCACAAGGCTTGTAAGTGGCATTAGGGCAACCGCACCCAAAACGAGCATTTTTACTGCGCCCACACCCGCGCCCACAAGTCTATGTTTTTTTTCTGCTGGGCGATATCTGACTCCTATGCAAGCAATTCTGTAAACAATGTAAGCCACCAGCGCAACCGCAGATGAAACTGCAATAAATACAAGCGTGCTTGCAAGTGCATTTGGAAGCCCATAAATGAATTGTTTAAAATTAGCATTTGCGTTCATCATAAGGTTTATATCTTCATTCTTTTGAAGTTCCTTTACAATGAGTCCGCTTAAAGTTGTTTTTGCTCCGTCAGAAGTAACCTCAATTCCCATAATAGCGTTAGTGATTGGTTTGGTAACAAAAATTGCTACAATCATGCCCACTATTGAGCACCCAAAATTAAGAAGCGACCTTTTCCAGCCTCTCCATAATCCAATCAAAAATCCTATACCAAGAAGTACAATAAATCCTACCGAAACTATCCACGCAATGCCTGATTGAGTCATAACGCCCTCCTATCAATACCATTTTACACTTTTTTAAGTTTTTTTCAAATAAAAATTATAAAATTGTGCTTTTAGATATGTTAATTTTTGCCATAAGTTAAATTTTTAGCCTTATTTTAACAAAAAAAGGCACACAAAATGAAATTTTCATCTTGTGCGAGCCTCTTTTATGCGTTTGCGATTTCTTTAAGTTTTGCTTTTTCTGCTTCAATATCAAGTCTTGGGAACAATATGCCAAGTTCGCCAAGTTCTCTTCCGCTTTCAAGTCCTTCAAAGTTGTCTAAATCTTTGAAATTCTCCTTTTCGTCAAGACCAAGAGCGCGAAGCACTTTTTCGCTTGTCTCTGGTGCAAATGACTGGAAGAGTTTAGTCCCAATTCTTATTGCTTCTAGGAGCGACCTCATTACACTTTCAAGTCTTTCTTTACCATTTTCATCCTTCGCTATAACCCAAGGTTGAACCTTTTGAATGTAGGTGTTTGCTTCGCTGAAAATGTCAAAAACAGCAGTAACTGCTTTGGTAACATCGTAGTTTTCCATAATCGAAAAGACTTCTTTTGCTTTTGCAAGCACTTTATCGTGGAAATCAACGTCATCTTGCTCGGTAAGAGGATGAGAAGCAGGGATAATTCCGCCAAAGTATTTTTTCACCATTCCAAAGGTTCTTGATACAAGATTACCAAAGTTGTTTGAAAGGTCAGCGTTAATTCTTGTAAGGAAGATGTCAGTTGAGTAATTTCCATCACTTCCGAAAGGTATTTCCCTATACAAAATGTATCTAACCGCATCGGCAGAATATAGTGGAACAAGCACGCGGGGGTCTACACATTCCTTTTCACCGCCTACTTCCTTGCTTTTTGAAAGTTTGTCCCCGCCAAAAAGTATCCAGCCATGCGCAAATATGCGCTTTGGAAGTGGAAGGTCAAGCGCCATAAGCATTGCAGGCCAAATTATAGAGTGGAAACGGACAATCTCTTTCCCAACAATGTGTACATCTGCTGGCCAGAACTTTTTGAAAAGAGAGTCATCATCACTGCCATAACCTAAGGCTGAGATATAGTTAGAAAGCGCATCAATCCAAACATAAATTGTGTGTTTGGGGTCAAACTCAACAGGCACTCCCCACTTGACAGAGGTTCTTGAAACACAAAGGTCTTGAAGCCCCGGTTTAATGAAGTTGTTAACCATCTCATTAACTCTATTTTTTGGAAGCAAAAATTCAGGGTTGTCGTTATAAAGTTTTAAAAGTTTGTCTCCAAATTGTGAAAGTTTGAAGAAATATGCCTCTTCTTCTTGAAACTTAACCTCTCTCCCGCAATCTGGGCATTTGCCGTCTACAAGTTGGCTTTCAGTCCAAAAAGATTCGCAAGGTGTGCAATACCAGCCCTTGTATGAGCCTTTATAAATGTAACCACGCTTATAAAGTTCGTTAAACACCTTTTGGGCTGTTTTTTCATGGTAATCATCAGTGGTTCTGATAAATTTATCATAAGAAATGTTTAAAATGCGCCAAAGTTCTTTTGTGTCGGCAATGATTTCATCAAGATACTCCATTTCGGTTTTCCCAGCATTCGCAGATGCTTGGGCTATCTTTTGCCCATGTTCATCTGTCCCTGTTAGATAAAAAACCTCTTTACCTTGAAGGCGGTTAAATCTTGCAATAGCATCACACGCAATCGTTGTGTAAGCGTTTCCAATAGTAAGTTTTCTACTTGGATAATAAATAGGTGTTGTGATATAAAATTTTTCCATTATTTTCTCCGTTTTATGTTCTTAATTTTAGCACATACCCCGCCCGCTGTCAAATAAAATGTCCGCCAAGCGCGAAAATCATATTTTTTCAATTTTCTTTCTCTTTTTTCGCTAATTTTTACTATTTTTCGGTTTTGTATAATTAGGCAAACAAATTAAACTGGTTTTATGAAAAAGAATGTGGGCTTTATTGTAGGAATAATCATGCTTATGGCTTTTGTGTGGGCTCTTACCGCACTAGGGCGCAATGTGTTTTTTAAAAAAGAAAAGTCTGCAATAATTTTACCCACGCTTGCAATAGAAATCAATTTGTGCTAAAATATGACTTATGTTACGAATGATAAACCTCTCCTCTGGGAGTGATGGCAATTTAACATATATTGAAAGCGACAACAAGAAAATCTTGCTTGACATGGGTTTATCGTGCCAAGAAACTTCTAAACGACTTGACCTTATAGGGGTTAAACCTTATGAAATAGATGCAATTATTGTCAGCCATGAACATAGCGACCATATCAGAGGTGTGGATATATTTTCAAGCAAATATAATACCCCAGTTTATGCCGCGCAAGATGTGTGGATAACCCTTGATGATAAGTTTAAAAAGGTCAAAGCCGAAAATCGAAAAATTTTTGACGGAAAGTTTGAATTTTCAGATATTCTGATAACTCCCGTTGAAGTGCCACATGATGTAAAGTGTTATGGTTTTAGTTTTGAGCAAAAAGACCGCAAAGTTAGCATTGTAACAGACATTGGGCACATGACCGACCAAGTTTTAACAACAATTCAAGGAAGCGACCTTGTTTACCTTGAAGCAAACTATGACCGCACCATGCTGATGAACGGAACAAAATATCCCCTTTCGTTAAAGCGTAGAATTGATGGTCCGTTTGGACACCTTTCAAATGATGCGTCAAGTGATGTTGTTGCATTTCTTGCAAACAGCGGGACAAAACAAATTGTGCTTTCACATTTAAGTAAGGAAAATAACACCCCTTCGCTTGCTTATAACTATGTTTCAAAAAAGATAGAAACATTTGGCATAAAAGAAGGACAAGACATTCATATTGATGTTGCCACCACCCACCCCGGAACATTTTTCAAATTGAAGTAAAATTTAAAACAAAGCAAGTTCTTATTCTCCTCGCCAAACCATATCGGCGTTATTATCAAAATCACCAAATTTTGACCACCCTGCACCACCCTCACATCTCAGCCGCTTAACTATAATTATTTTTTAAGAAAACACTCACTTGGTTCCTGTTATATTTGCGCGCCTAAACAAAAAGCTCTCACCGAAATTTATAGTGAGAGTTTTTGTTTACTTTTATAGAATTAAAGAAGATTAAAGCGAAATTATGCCCGTGTCCAATCATAGTTTAGATAGGTATTTGTAAGTAGATTAGCATTAGCACTCAAATCAGTGGCTGAAATTGTTGGTGTTGCGCCAGCCGAATCGCTACTTACTGACCATCCGATTGTAGTTTCAAAGGTCGCAGAGGTGAGTTTTGTGCAGACCTCAAAAGCGAACTTTCCTATTTTTATAACACTTGAAGGAATATTTATGGTGGTAAGATTTCCACAACTAGTAAAAGCATAGGAGTTAATGATTGTTATGCTAGAAGGAATATAAACAGAGGTAATTGAATTACATGCGCTGAATGCAGCAAAACCGATCACACTAACTGAATATTCTTCACCGTTGTGCATTACTTTTGCAGGAATAACCAGTTCCCCGGTTGGTGCATTGCTGGAATTTTGGGCTACTGTGGCTGTTTTAGCAGTCTCGTTATAGGTGAAAGAAAGTGTTGGATAAGCACTTTCATCTAGTGCTGGTTTGTCATTTGAAAGTTTAAGGGCAAGGGTAAAATCACCAGATGCTGATTTGTTAAGGTTTTCTACTTGCATAGAGATTTCAAATGCTTTTGATGATAAGGCTGTAACTTCGGTTGTACTAAATGCACTAACCTCTGTATTTGCCACCTCGCGAGTGATTTTCACATTAGTTGTTGAGATAGAATCCTCAAAGTCAACCCAAAGAGAGCGCTCTGAGCTTTTGTTGGTTACATTAATGGTAAAGACAATATTGTTAGTATCCTTTATGAAATCAAATACTAAGTTCTTCCAAGAAGATGGACTTGTGAAAGAAGTTGTACTTGCGTCTAAGTGGATATCTTCAAGAGTGTTAGTTGTTTTGGTGCCAGTAATAGCCCCAGTAATATCAGCATA
>CAKVMD010000010.1 GCA_934771475.1 uncultured Clostridia bacterium | reverse complement strand
TATCGGAAGTTGTCGGCAAACAGCCCGTAGGGATACTTGCCAGCAACTGATGATAATCCAAATTGGAAGCGCAAAGATGTTGCTTTGCAGGTGCGTAGCACAAATTTTAAACTTGTTAAAATTTACTTCCTATAATTTATAATCCGTGCAATAATAACGCTCAAACAGCGCTCATCATTTTTTCACCTGCACACTTTTGTCGCGCCAGCCCCAGGGGTTTTCTATTTTTTTAGGAACTTTTGCAAAAAATAAATTAAAAAAAGCCCTATTTTTATGAAATTTGTCGAAAAAACGAAACAATTAACAAAATAATTGCTAAAATTCGACATAAATGTTATACTAACAAAACAAAAGAGGTAATTTATGAATTGGTTTGAAAAATTTATATATTCGCTTTCAGGAAAGATGCCAAGACCAACGAACTATGGCTGGTTTCACCTTCTTTTTATTGGAATATTTGTATCGCTGTGTGTGTTAAGCGTGTTTCTTGCTAAAAAACGCCACACTGAAAAATCATTCAAAATCGTTGTGTGGGTAAGTTGGGCAATAATGTTTTTATTTGAACTATACAAACAACTCGTGTATAGTTTTAAACTTGTGGACGGAGTTCCAACATGGCGTTATCAATGGTATGCCTTTCCATTTCAACTTTGCTCCACTCCTCTCTATGTGCTTCCAATCATTGGATGTCTAAAAGACGGAAAAGTTCGAGATGCGCTTATGAGTTATATATCCACCTTTGCTTTCTTTGGCGGTTTCGTTGTGTTCGCTTACCCTAATGATGTGTTCATCAGCTTAATCGGCGTAAACATTCAAACCATGGTGCATCACGGTTTGCAACTTGTTGCGGGCATATATTTTGTCGCTTACAATAAAGATAAAATTAACTTTAAATATTATCTTAAAGCGGTTTATGTGTTTTTAATCACTCTGGCAGTTGCTATGATTTTAAACTTTATTGTGCCATCTTTCACAACAGAAACTTTTAATATGTTCTATATCAGCCCTAAATTCCCATGCACTCTTGCCCTTTTAAACATGATTTATCCAAAAGTACCTTACATTGTTTTTCTGCTTATCTATGTCTTGGGTTTTTGCTTGGCGGCGTTTATAATTCACTTAATCTACATGCTTTGCACAGGAAAATTTAAAAAGGCTAAGATTGACAATAATGGAGAGCAAAATGAAAACACAAATGCAAAAGTGGCAAATTAGTTTATTAATTTTATTTGTTGCCACCCAGGTTGTCTTAGAAATTTTGGCTCAAACTCTCTTAGGTCAACCGCTTCTCGGAGTAGAATATTTTTCAATCGCGCTATGTTTCATTTTGTCCGTTTGTAGCATAAAGAAACAAAAGTTCAATTTTGTGGTGTCTATCGGACTGTCGTTTACCCTTTGCGCGGACGCTTGCTTAGTTCTCAATACCCCTCCCAAACAAGACATAGGAATGGTGTTTTTCAGTTTGTCGCAAATCACTTATGCCATATATTTAATGTTGTACTCAACCAAGAAGATTAACATCGGCAATATTATTTCGCGAATTTTAGGTTCGGCGCTAATAGTACTTATCACATATTTAGTTTTAAAAGACAAATTTGACTTTTTAAGCGCAATTTCTATGTTTTACATTTACAACCTTGTGCTAAATATGATTTTCGCATTTGTAGATTTTAAAAAGCACAAATTTCTTTCTTTTGGATTTGTTTTGTTTTTAATTTGCGACATATTTATCGGTCTTGCAAGCGCAAACGGGACCTATCTCACCATTTCAAATCAGGGCTTAAACAATATTATAAATAGCAACATTGCATGGCTTTTCTATATCCCATCGCAAGTTTTGATTGCACTCTCCACAATATTTGACAAACCCTCAGAGTTGCCCGCGCCACAAAATAGCACCAATAAAATCTAACACACAAATTTTTAGAAAATTATAAAATTATGCTTTTAAAGGGTTGACAAAAGAAGCAAAAGGCGTATAATTAAATTATCGATCTCGTATGTCCATTCCAGATTGATATAAATTGGGAATATTTGCAAAAATCTTCTTATGAATGGCAATAACGCAACCAATATTTCTTTGCTGTGTTTATTGTTGTTAGTGTAAGGAGGTTTTTTTACAGCAAAAATTCAATTTAGGAGGAACATATGAAAGTATTAATTGGGACAAAGAACCCTGGGAAAATTAAAGGCGCAAAAGACGCGCTTGAAGGTTATTTTAAAAGCATTGAAATTGAAGGAATAAGCGCTCCGTCAGAAGTTAGTGAACAACCTATAAACGATGAAACTTATTTAGGTGCAGTAAATCGCGTAAAAAACACAATGAGATACGCAAAAGAGCATAACATCCATGCGGATTTATTTATGGCTGTCGAGTCAGGGCTTGTGTACAACTTTGGGCATTGGTTTATAACAAATGTCTCGGTCATAAGCGATAAAAACGGGAATTTTAGTTTCGGAACTAGTGCAAGCTTCCCAGTGCCTGAAAAGTACGTTGAGGACATAAAAAAGAAAACGCTTGGCACTGTTATGGACACAATATTCCATGAAAACGATTTAAGAAGTTCCACTGGCGGAATTGGTTTGTTGACGCACGAAAAAATAACAAGAATTGACCTTAACACGCAAGCCTTCACAATGGCATTGACTCAATTTGTAAATGGTAAAATATGGCAAGACGACAATATTTCCACGCCAGACGAACACATTATTGGATAAAAATTAATCTTCAAAAATCCGCTCAACTATTAGAATAATAAAATGTTACGCGAAAATTATGCTTTATAACTGACTTTTTAAAAAAAATTGCAATAAAAATTTGCAATAAACAACTTATTTTTAACAAAAAAATACATTAGCAAACTTTTGTTAATGTATTTTTTATCGCATATTTATTTATTGAAACTATCCTTTAAAGATATTGTAGAATTGAAAATATAATTTTCTTCTGTTGAATCTTTGTCAAGTGCATAGTAGCCCTTTCTCATGAATTGGAACTTATCATAAGGTTTTGCAGAAAGCAAGAATTTCTCAGCTATTGCCTTAGTTTCCACAAGAGAATTTGGCTCCAAAACTTCACTTATGCTGACACCTGATGCAAGAACCTTGCTTGGCCAAAGGTATTCTTTTTTAGTCAAGTTTTTAAAGTTTCTTATAGTGCACTCAAAAGCGTTGTCTTTTGCGACAAAATGAATTGTCCCTTTAACCTTTATTCCGCTGTTGTCTTGTCCGCTTTTTGTCCCAGGGATGTACTCACACTCAATGTGGTCAATATTTCCATCCTTATCAAAAACGACTTCGTTGCATTTTATGATATACGCACCTTTGAGGCGAACCATTCCACCTTTAACAAGGCGGTTATATTTTGGAGGTGGGTCAAGAGCAAAGTCATCTTTTTCAATGTAAATTTCTTTGCCAAAGAGACCTTCGTGCTTGCCAGCGTTTTCGTCATTAGGGTTGTTGTCGACTTCTATCTTTTCAGTTTTCCCTTCTTCCCAGTTTGTGATTACAACTTTCAAAGGATCAAGAACAACCATGGCTCTTGTTGCGACATTGTTTAAATCTTCACGAATAAAGTGTTCAAGGCTTGAAAATGGAATTGTGCTTTCACTTGCCACCACGCCAAGGCTTCTTATAAAGTTTTTAACGCCATTTGCTGTGTATCCTCTTCTTTTCATACCGACAATAGTAAGAAATCTAGGGTCATCCCAGCCAAGTACCTCGCCCGAATTGACTAGCGCTTTGAGGTAGCGTTTGCCAAGAAGCACATTTTCAAGGTTCAATGTTGAAAATTCTCTTTGCTTTGGAGCATAAGGTTTACCCCAGCCATGTTCGATAAACCATTCATATACTTCTCTGTGAACTCTGAATGTTATATCGCAAAGGCTGTAAGTTACGCCTTCAAGAGCGTCTTCCATAGGGTGCGCAAAGTCATAAATTGGATAAATGCACCACTTATCTCCTGTTTTGTAATGATGTTCGCGAGAGATTTTATACATAATTGGGTCGCGCATTAAAATATTAGGATGAGCCATATCAATTTTGGCTCTGAGAGTGAGAGAACCATCAGGGAACTTGCCCGCTTTCATCTCTCTAAAAAGTCTTAGACTTTCTTCTCTTGGTCTATCTCTGAATGGGCTGTTTTGTCCTGGTTCAGTAAGCGTGCCTTTCATTTTGAGTTGTTCTTCTTGTGTGAGCTCATCAACATACGCATCACCGTTCATAATCATCTTTTCGGCAATTTCGTAAATCTTGTCAAAATATGCTTCACTGGCAAAAATCATTGCCTTTGGTGTGTAGCCAAGCCATTTGAGGTCAGCAAGATAACTATCGGCAAACTCACCTTGCTCCCTACTTGGATTTGTATCATCCATACGAAGGTAAGTGTACCCGCCAAACTTAATGGCAGTCTCAAAGTCAATCATCCACGCTTTGCAGTGCCCAATATGCCAATATCCGCTTGGCTCTGGCGGGCAACGAGTGATAACCTCTTTGCTTCTCCCCGCTTTTAAATCCTCATAAATTTCATCTTCAATGAAATTGCTTGGTGTAATGTTGTCTAAATTTACCATACTTTGCTCCCATAAAATTTTATACATATATATTTGCACTATTTAAGCAAAAAGTCAAGAAAATCAAACATTTTTTCCGCAAATTGAAGGCATTGTCGAATTTTAACGAATATCTCTTTCTATAACTTTAACATTAAAAGCGTGAATTCGTTTGACAAGTTTGTTATTTTTATGGTATATATTTCATATACTATGTGAATAGTAAATATAATTAAAATTTTAAAGGAGGAGAAATGAAAAATTTTAATTCTAAACTCAAAAAGTTTTCAGCAGTGCTCTGCGGAGTAGGCATTATGTGTTCAGGGTTCGCCCTTGCTGGATGTGGAGAAAGCGCTGACCCACACGCAGGCAAAATCGAAGTTATCGGAACAGAAACAACTTATGTTGACACTTGGGCTGATGCAGTAAAAAGTTTAAACGATGGAGTTACAATCAAACTTCATAAAGATGTCGAACTCGGAGAGACATTTGATGTTCCTTACACCATAACGATTGATGGAATGGGCAAATACACAATCAAGGCTGGCGAAAATGTTGGTGAAGATTATGCTCAACTCATCCGAATCAATACAAAAGACAGAAAAGTTTTAACCCTTAAAGATGTTAAAATAGATGCAAATCGAAAAGGAAGAGCTGTACGCGTTGACAATAACAACGGATTAGTTGTTAACGGAGCAACAATCACTGGCGGTTACATGGAAGACTCTTATGCAACTGGTGTATATGTTACGAAAGCGGGAACTTTCACAATGACAAGTGGTCAAATTACAGGAAATAAAATCGGCGGAACAAAATATGCTGACAAATATTATGCAATTTACTCACAAGACCTTTGGGTTGGAGCAAATGCTAATGGAGAACTCAATTCAACAATTACTGGTGGTAAAATTGGATATATGTTTGTAAACGCAAACTCTTATTCTGAAACTAACCCTGGAAAATTTGTAATGGAAAATGGACACATTGAAAACGTTTGGGTTGAATATGGTAACGGATATGGCGCAACATTTGAGTACAAGGCTGGACAAATCGACACATTAAGAGTTTCAAAGACAACAGAGGGAGAATTTGAAGTTGTAACACCTGTTGCTGGAACAACTTATGTTGGCGGAACAAGCTACAACGCTTAACAACCTAAAAGTTTTATAAAAAGACTTGCATAAAAAACAAGTCTTTTTTATTTGCCCCCTAATCCTACCGTAATAAAAAACAAATCTTTGCGCGACTAGTTTAGCATTAATAGTAAAACACATTGTCGTGCGCCTAACCCAACGCTAACAAAGGTTACTTTTAACTCGCCACTCTATGCTTAGACGGAGCGGAAAGTTTTTTATTTGCAACCTTGCCATTTCAACAATATAATGCATAATACTATCAAACTTTTTGTATCCGACAAAGTTTTGCAAAAAGGTATATTTCTCATGCGAAAAATATTATTTCAAGTTGAAAAAAACCACTTTTACACGACTTTAATTCAACTTTGACACCTTTCACTTTTTTTCGACAAAAATCAACAATACTCGCCCATGCCTCACACCTTAATTATTTTCATAAGTGAGCAAAAAGTGGTATCTTTAACTTGTCAAAATAAAAAGGAGAAAAAATATGGAAAACAAAAATAAAACAATTTATATAGCAGATGGCGAAGAAAGCATTGCTCTTGTAAAACACTTTGAAGGGAGCGATAACTATAAGGTTGTCGGTTCATCTAGCGATGGAGAGAAAGTGGTCAAAGATGTAACTAACCTAAACCCCGATTTCCTTGTCATGGAAGTTTTGCTTTCTGGAATGGACGGATTTAAAGTTCTTGATGAAATCAAATCACAAATGGGTGAAACCATGCCAAAAGTTATCTTTCTTTCAAGCATTTCCCACAGCGGTTTTGTTTCCAAAGCGATTAAGGAAGGGGCAAGTTACTTTATGGTGAAACCAGTTTCGCCAGAAGTTTTAGAAGAAAGGCTTAACGACCTTAATGGTGAAAGCGAAGTCGTAAATGATAAGGGCGACAAGCAACTTGATGAGAAAATTTCAAATATCTTTATCAGCATTGGCATCCCTGCCCACATAAAAGGTTATCAATTTTTGAGAGAAGCGGTTAAACTTGCAGTTGAAGAGCCAGAAATAATAGGTTCTATCACAAAGAAACTTTACCCAACAATCGCTGAAAAATTTGAAACAAGTTCTTCAAAAGTTGAAAGAGGTATGCGTCATGCCATCGAAGTTGCATGGAACAGAGGTAAAATAGAAAACATCAACTCACTTTTCGGTTTGAAGATTTATTCAAGCAACGAAAAGCCAACAAATGGTGAACTTATTGCCTTAATTGCAGATAAAATGATAATGGAAGGCTAAAAGAAGCCAAAAACTCTTTATTTCTATCCGCAAATATGCTAAAATGCTTGCGGAGGCAAAATGTTAAGGTTCGTAAATTTAAAAGCGGAGGGGTTCACTGTTGAATATGCACTCGCTGTGCTTGAAATTGAGATTGAAGGAGCAAAACGCGAAGGAATTTGCGCAATGAAATTGCTCCATGGATACGGCTCTCATGGCAAAGGCGGAGTTATAGCGCAAGCAGTGAAAAAACAACTTGCAATTTGGAAAAGGCAAGGGTTTATCGCCGACTATTTCGGCGGAGACCATTGGGATATCTTTGACCCTAAAACACAGACGATTTTAAACCTTGACAAAAGCATATATAATGACGAAGATTTAGGCCATGCAAATCCCGGGATAAGTATAATTCAATTAAAAAAGACTGGATACAATTAAATATAGCGTTTAGCAGCAAAATTAATTTTTTTTAATTTTGCTGATTTTTGTGTTACAAAATGCACAATGGCACCTTTATCTTTTACAAACGTAACTTCTTTTATTAAACAGACAAAAACGATTGACCTTCGCCAATCTTTCTGATAGTATGTATTATATTTAAGGAGAATTCATGAAAATTATAGACTGGGAAAGATATGTCTTTAAGAAATATGGGGCAATAAAAATAACACAATTAATTGATTTGAAAAAATATTTAACCGACCCTGATAATTATTCTTTTAATTTCACCCCTGAAATAATCACTGAAACAGAAATAATGAATGATGAATATTATTCATCTTATGTGTTTGACGAAAATAAAATTGCAAATAGAAAAGTGAAATCACGCGACAATTCTGGTTGGAATACCGTTATTGTATTTTTAGCTTCAAATGACAAAGTAAATATATCAAAATACTTTATCCATGAATCAAATGGGTTAACCAGAGAAGAAATGAATATGCTTTGCAAGGACATTAACCCCATGGGGAATAAGATAAATTGCCATGAATAAAAATTTACAATTATTAAAAGAAGTAATTCAATAAATATCTTTTGCCTTGCCAGCCACTACGATTAACTCATTTTTAAGGAACTCCTCTTAGTAGATGCTAAAAAAGAGCAATCAGCGATAAAATCGCTAGGCTTGCTCTTTTTTAGTTATATAAAAATTATCATTTATTCACTATAATATGCAATTCCAAACTGTATAACGATAAAGGCTATCCATTTTCTCTTTCGGTTGAGATATTACCCCAAAGGCGGTCATAACGCGCTTGAAGGCCTTCTTTGTCAAGGAATTGTGCTCTGTCAGGAGAAATCGCTCTAACATCAGTTATCCCCTCTTTTGCACAAAGTCCAGTTCCAAGAACGAGCGCAGAAACATAATCTTTCTGGTCTACCCATACAACTTGTTTATATCCAACTGTTACCTTAGCCTTCTTGCCTCTTAATGTTAAGTCGTCTGCTATTAAGTTTGCACTTTCAAATTTTTCACTGTCAAATACAGGCACAATTTTACTTTCACGAGGATTTAAGAATGGAATTCTTGCGAAAAAGTAAAGGTTTGACTTTGTAGTACCGTCTGGCGCGATAACATTGATTCCTTTTGCTATATTCTTTGGAAGATGTTTCCCTGTCAGTTCTATGGCGTCCATATAGTCTTCTCCATTAACGCTGATGGCAAACAACCCCTCTCTATTTACTTTTCTTATGCAAATCTCCATGCCTTTATAGTGGAGAAGTGTTGCAACACTCTTAATGCTATCTTTGCTTCCTTCAAAAGTTCTTATTAACATAATTTCCTCCCGATATTTATTTATTTTTTATAATTTTATCACATTTTTAAAGTTTGTCAATACAAAATCAAAAAGTCTCTCGCGCAAGCATTAAATTTACTAAGCAGGCCAGCAAGCGGTAGAACTGAAAGCGCTAACATGCTTAAAAACTGTTTCCATCCACTTAAAAATTCTGAGCACAAAAAAACTGGCCACACTGACCAGCATTTTTTATTACATTATAATTTTGTTATATTTCATTTATTCTCTTTCAGAGTCTTGTAACAATTTAGATGACATTGAAGAAAGTTTTTGAATGTCTAGATAGTTTCCTCTGTCTGGCGCAATGGCATACACTGAGTTTAACCTATCCAGCACGCAAACATCACTTCCAAGCAACAAAGCATAAACATAACTTGCCTTATCAACCCATACAATTTTAACTAGGCCATCCTGAACCTCAATATTAAACGCCCTAAGACGACTTGTAAGCCTTTCTATCTGTTCCTCGTTTTCACTACCAAAAATTGGCATCATATTGCTTTCACCTAAGTGAGTAAAGGCAATCTTTGTAAGAAAATGAAGGTTTAATTTTCCATAGCCATCTGGATAAACAACATCAAGACCTCTTGCTTTTTTCTCAGGAAGTTTTTTGCTTGCAAGTTCAAGGCTCTCAACATACGCAGAAGGATGAACGCTCACTGCATAGAAATTGCAAGGGTCAACCTTTCTGATACAAATGTCTATATCTTCTCTTTTAAGTAATCTCGCCACGCTTTTAATGCTATCTTTATCCCCTTCAAAAGCTCTAACAAACATAAAATTTAATCTCCTATTTACTTATATAGTTTAACACAAATTTATTTTTTGTCAAGATAAATGAATGAACTTTTGGCTCGTTTTGTCGCGAGCATTTCTCTTCCAGCATAAGACAAACAAAAAAGACTTAACTTTGTTAAGCCTTTTTGAAACTTATTTTGTTTTACCTACAAGTGCAAAGTTACCCTCTTTGTCAACACGATACATATAATAGTTTGTATCTGCGTCAGTGCTGTCTTGATTTTCAAGTTGTGCAAAATAGTAAACATATTCTCCGTCATATCCGCACTGTCCTGAAATAATTGCAGTCATTGAGGCAAGTGTTTGTTTTTCTTTTGTTAACACACTTACTCTTGAAATTGAAGTGGCATTTGAATAGTAGATATATTCTCCGTCAGTAAATAAAACATCGGTGTATTCTCCGCTTTCGAGAATACATTGAGCATCCTTTTCAAAATCACCTTTATACATAACCGACTTGCTTGCATCGCTTATAAACATATATCCGTCAGCAACACCAGTTACTTGGTTAATTTTATTTGCATTATAGATAACTCTTCCGCTTGCAAAACTTGTTGATTGCCCAGCAATATTCTTATGGTAAATCTCGGTTTTTATTGCTGTGTGAATGCGAGAATAGAAGATTTCGTCCCCAACTCTTCCATTGAGTGTGATTGTCTCACCAGAAACTCCA
This sequence comes from uncultured Clostridia bacterium, assembly GCA_934771475.1. Lineage (GTDB taxonomy): Bacteria > Bacillota > Clostridia > Christensenellales > UBA1242 > Caccovivens. The sequence continues at coordinate 30,696 of CAKVMD010000010.1, read as the reverse complement.
TTATCAAGGTTGTCAAGGCTGTCTCCGTTAAGAGCAACCGCTTTTACGCAGTCGGTAGAGTCAGTAAAGTCTTCTGCATCGACAGTGTAAATAACATTTTTTACTGTTGAAGTTTCATCGCAGAGCACAACACTTTCGGCATTTTCAACAATCTTTTTAGCCTTTTCGCAGTTATCTCCAATCTTTATTGAATAAACATCAGTTTTGCTGTCATTTGCAGGGACAGTTATAAGGTAGTAAAAGTCGTTTCCGTCCTTAACTGCTCTTAATATGCTGTTGTCGTCATGCTTAAAAGTTCCTAATTCTTCTTGCCCGTCGCCATTAAATTTTACGCGGAAAATCGAAACTTGTGAGAAGTCGTTTTCTGCATCTTTGGTTTTGTGCGTGTTGGCGCTTGTAAAGTAAAGGTAAGAGCCGAGTGCAAACATATATTGGTTTTTGTATCCTACAAGTTTATTTGAAACAGACTCAATGCCTTTTGGGCTTGTGTTTTGTTTGTCCTCAACATCTTTTTCGTAACTTAGCCCTGATGAAATTTTAATTCTTGAAAGATTTGTGTTCTTTGACGAAGCGCCATAGTTAAAATTGTCAACAGTTATGTCTGTAAAACCATTTGCATAGTAAAGGTAGTCGCCGACCACAGCAACTTGCCCCTCAAAATAAGCAATATCGTCAAAATATGCTAATTTCCCATTTACATAAACATCACCCACTGTTGCGCAACCAGTAAGAATTAGGGCCACGCAAAACACAAATGAGCAAAGCGAAATCAAATATTTTTTCATGTTTTCTCCGTTTTTCGTCTTATATTCTACACTATATAGAAATTTTTGTCAATTAATAATATTTATTTTTGACATCTAACGCTTTTGTTAAACCTCTGCAATAAAAACTAATTGATTCTTCGTCTCATCACAAGAAGTCAAATAGTATTCCACTCCGTTTTTTTCATATTGAAGAAGTGGATTTTTGTAGCCATGCAAATGACCATAGACCACTTTATTCACACCAAATTTCTCAATTAGCGACGAGAACTCACTATCTTCCTTGGCAAAATTCATAGGTGGATAATGCATCATGCAAACAAGGATATCATTTTCTTGCATAAGTTTCTTCCCCGCCGACAAAGTCATTTCAAGTCTCAGAACCTCTCGGTCATAGATTTTTTGGTCTTCGCTTGTCCTCTGAGCCCCTTTTTCAAGGACTTGCCAGCCACGCGTTCCACAAATAACTATTCCATCAAATCTTATTGCGTCATTTTGGATTGCCATCATGTTATGAGGCAAGATTGCTCTGACCGCTGAAATAGATTTCCACCAATAGTCATGATTTCCTCGAATGATAATCTTGCGCCCCGGCAAGTCTTTTAAAAGATTGAAATCGTTTATGGAATCTTCAAGCCTCATTGCCCACGAAAAATCACCAGCAAGGAGAACTATATCCTCCTCCCCAACTTTTTCTTTCCACTCGGCAAAAATCTTGTCTAAATACCCCTCCCAAACAGGGCCAAATATGTCCATTGGCTTGGGATTATTAACCGAAAGGTGCAAATCACTTATGGCGAAAATTTTCATTATAGGTTTTTTAAAACCTCTTGAACCATACGCATATCACTCTTTCCGTTATAGTTTAACTTAAAATGTTTCATAACGCTTGGAATGCTTTTATCTTCAAGCCCTAAAATAATCTCTTTTATTTCTTCACTTGAAAGCATTTTTGGCAAGTATGCACTTGCAATTTCAATTTGACGCTTGATTTTTCCCTCTTCTTCGCGGTTTCCTACTTTTGCATAGTTTTCGCCTTCTTCGGTGAGTTCTTTAATAGTCTTTTGAAGAATGTTTGACACGTCAGCATCATTGATTTCTTCACCCTTTTCTCTCTTCTTAATAGTTTCAAGCATGATTTTGTTCATAATAACAGAATAAATGCTTCTCGCAACAGCATCCTTATCCTTCATCGCTTGAATGTTTGCTTTTTTAATTTCATCTACTAGCATATTACATCTCCTTACCATAATTATAAGATTTTTGCGCCGATTTTCAAAGCGTTTAGCCCTTTTTTAAACCAATAATTTGTCAAAAGAGGCAAAAATTTATCTATTTCTCTTGACAATGACGACATTTTTTAATATAATCACTTATGTCTTTAAAGATATGGCAGCATAGCTCAGCTGGCTAGAGCGCAAGATTCATACTCTTGAGGTCACTGGTTCGATCCCAGTTGCTGCTACCATAAAAGCCTAAACAGTCGCGTTTAGGCTTTTTTCTTTTCAATAAAATTTTATTCAAAAATATTTTTGCCACGCGGTTGTGGCGTAAACTTAGGCAAGAGTTTAATTGTCTTTTTTCTTCGACACATCGTATTCATAAACTATGTTATTGTAAAAATCTTTAAGTTCTATTCTGTCCAGTTCTTCAAATGGTGGGTCAACTCTAACTTTGTTTTTGTTATAAAATTCTCGTATATCTAAATTTTTTAAAAGTTTATTTCTATCTAAAACATCGGTAGAGGTTGCAACTTCTTCTTTGCCATTTTTAAATGCATAAAGTATAATACAATTATCAAAAAACACCTTTAAGATGTCTATATATTTATCTAAATAAGAGTAGATTTCATTTTCTGGTATCTTTGTTATATCTTCAAACTCATCTCCCTCATCAATAAAACAAGTTCCGTCTAAGTAAATCATTGTTTTCTCGACACGCAAAAAAATGCAAAAATCAGACTTTGAATAAATATAAACCGCAAACATATTTTCGTCATTTTTTACAATATCAAATTTTAAATTCTTATTAACAAGAAAATCCTTTAAAAAATAATTGCCATATTTCTCATATATTGTGTTTGATTTATTCATATATTTTATCCCCATACCAAATTTGGAAGTCTTTTTATGCATTGCTCATTTGATAAAACCATTTACTCGACGCAATCGCGTTTAGGCTTTTTTCTTTTTAACAAAATTTTATTCAAAAATATTTTCCCCACGAAGTTGTAGCGTAAACTTAGGCGATAGTTTATCTCTCTTCTTTCTTCGACACATCGTATTCATAAACTACATTATTATAAAAATCTTTAAGTTCTATCCTGTCAAGTTCTTCAAATGGTGGGTCAACTTTAACTTTGTTTTTGTTGTAAAATTCTCGTATATCTAAATTTTTTAAAAGTTTATTTCTATCTAAAACATCGGTAGAGGTTGCAACTTCTTCTTGTCCGTCTTTATAACAAAACATGAAAATACCTCCTTCTATTATTGCAGATATTTTCTTAAACTCCTCATCAATTAAATTATAAATCTTTTGAGTGTCAACCGTATTTATATCATCAAATTCTATTCCGTCATCACAAACATTAATTCCATCGAAAACCGCCATATTATTAAATAGACCAAAGAAATAACAAAAACTTGGCAAACTCGTTCCTATTTCTATATGCATAATACCATCCACCGGTATTGTAACTTTTATCTTTAAATCTTTATATTTTTTAAACTTATCTAAATAATAATTTGCAAATTTGTCATAAAGTTTTCTATTCATAGTTTATCCCCATACCAAATAGTAAGCCTCTTTACGCATTGCGCATCTGATAATAACCGTTTATCTCACACAATCGCGCAAAGGTTTTTCTTTTAAAATGTATATTTTCGAAATTAGCACAGGAGTTTATCGGCTGACAAGCCACGATTTTGTTAAATGTTAGATTTCAAATAACAAACGCGCTTTTCAAGTTCGTTGCATTTAGCCTCGTCCATTTCGGGAGTATCCATCAATCGATATTTAATGCCTAAACTTTCATATTTTGTTTTTCCGAGCGTCTTATAAGGTAAAAGTTCCACCCTTTCGATATTATTTAAGTCTTTTAAAAAATGATTGAGTTTTTCAATATGTTCTGCATCGTCATTTATATTTGGCACGATAACTTGCCTTATCCACAATTTGTTGCCACATTTAACGCACGCGTTCAAAAAGCGCTTAAATTCCGACATATCTTTGCCTGTGATTTGACGATACTCCGCCTCGTCAGTCGCCTTAATGTCAAGGATAACAAGGTCGACAAACTCCAAAATTTTCTCGTAATCACCTAGGCCTACCCCAGCGGTATCAACTGCTGTGTGTATTTTGTTTGCCTTACAAAGTTTTAGTGTCTCCAACAGAAATTCTGGTTGCAAAAGAGGCTCCCCGCCAGAAAAAGTTACTCCGCCCTCTTCGCCAAAATATGGCTTACAACTTAAAATCTTATTGACAAGTTCCTTTGGCGATAGCAATATTTGTCCACCTTCCAGCGCCCATGTTTCTGGATTGTGGCAATATACACATCGCAAATGGCACCCCTGCATAAACACCACAAATCTGACCCCGGGTCCATCCATGGTGCTCATGCTTTCAAGGCTTGATATTCTTCCTTTAATCATATCTTTTCGTGAAAAGTCCTTGCTATAACTTCGAGTTGGTGGGCTTTTGAAAGTTTAACAAAATTTACAGCATAACCAGAGACTCTTATTGTGAGGTTTGGATATTTTTCGGGATGATTCATGGCATCAATAAGTTTTTCTCTATCAAGAACATTTACATTGATGTGTTGAGCGCCTTGAATGAAATATCCGTCCAGTATAGAAACAAGATTTTTAATTCTTGACTTTTCGTCTTTTCCTAACGCCTTTGGAACGATTGAAAATGTGTTTGAAATTCCGTCTTGACAACAATCCTTATATGGAATTTTTGCCACACTGTTGAGTGAGCATAGTGCGCCCGAAAAGTCGCGTCCGTGCATTGGGTTTGCCCCTGGCGCAAAAGGTTCTCCTTTTTTTCTTCCGTCAGGAGTAGAGCCCGTCTTTTTGCCATACATAACATTTGATGTTATTGTTAAAACCGAAAGAGTGTGTTTCGCTCCTCTATAAAGCGCGTGTGATTTTAGTGCTTTTATAAAGTGTTTTAAAATTTCGACAGCAATTTTGTCAACGCGGTCGTCATCATTTCCAAATTTAGGATAATCGCCTTCAATTTCAAAGTCTTGGGCGACCATAGTTTTATTTTCTCCAATCTCTCTGCGAATTGGTTTGACGCGAGCATACCTAATTGCCGAAAGAGAGTCAGTTGCAACCGAAAGCCCTGCCACTCCAAACGCCATAAGTCTTTCAACATAAGTGTCATGCAGTGCCATTTGCCCCGCTTCATAAGCATATTTATCATGCATAAAATGGATGATATTCATGGCGTCAACATAAGTTTTTGCGACTTTATCAAGCATTGCAAAATATTCCTTTTTGACCTTATCGTATGAGAGAACTTCGTCTAAGTCTGGCTCAACTCCGTCAACGACCTTATCTCCCCTTATCTCGTCCACGCCCCCATTAATGGCATACAAAAGGCTTTTCGCGAGGTTGCATCTTGCACCAAAGAACTGCATTTGTTTGCCCACTTTCATCGCTGAAACACAACAAGCAATGGCATAGTCGTGCCCATAGAGTGGGCGCATTTCATCGTCGCTCTCATATTGAATTGAGTCTGTCAAAATAGAAATCTTGGCTGCGTACTCTTTAAAATTTTTAGGAAGTGCATTTGACCAAAGCACAGTAAGGTTTGGTTCTGGACTAGGATTTAAGTTGATAAGGCTGTGAAGAAACCTAAAAGAGTTTTTAGTTACAAGGCTGTGTTTTTCGTCTAGCATTCCACCTATACTTTCCGTTACCCAAGTTGGGTCGCCCGCAAAAATCTCATCATAATCGGGAGTTCTCAAATGTCTAACAAGACGAAGTTTAATAGTGAATTGGTCGACAAGTTCTTGCGCCTCTTCTTCTGTCAGCACGCCCGCCTTCATATCTCTTGTTATATAAACGTCAAGGAAAGTGCTAACTCTTCCCAAACTCATCGCTGCTCCATTGTTTTCCTTTACCGCTGAAAGGTAACCAAAGTAAGTCCACTGGAACGCCTCTTTCGCATTTAGTGCTGAGCGAGAGATATCAAAGCCATAACTTTTTGCCATGTCTTTCATTTTTTCAAGGGCGCGAATTTGTTCGCTAACCTCTTCTCTTAGCCTCATAGACTCTTCGCTCGTAATTTCAATGGAGAGTAAGTCTCTCTTTTTAGCATTTATCAGTCTGTCTACACCATAAAGGGCAACTCTGCGATAGTCGCCAATTATTCGTCCTCTTCCGTAGGCGTCAGGCAATCCGGTAATAAGCCCATTTCTGCGAGCAAGGCGGATGTTTTGCGTATAGCAATCAAACACTCCATCATTATGTGTTTTTCTTATCCCACTGTCAAAGATTTCTTGCAAGTGCGCATCCATTTTCTTTCCATATTGAGCAAGCGCCTGCTCTGCCATTCTTATGCCACCGAAAGGGTTAACAATTCGCTTCAAAGGTTTGTCCGTTTGCAGCCCCACAATGACCTCATTTCTTTTGTCTATATAGCCAGCAGGGAAATTGTTAATGCCCGAAATATGGGTCAAATCAACATCCAAAAGACGTTTTTTGCGTTCCTTAGCAAGTAATTTTTCGCACTTCCCCCAAACCCTTGCAGTCTTTTTGCTGACGCCACAAAGAAAGGCGTCATTTCCTTTATACTCGGTATAATTTGTATCAATAAAGTTTGATACATCTATCTCGCTTTGCCATGCTCCCTTTTTAAAATCATGCCAAGCGGAAGTTATATTTCTATCCTCTTTGTTCATTTCTGCCTCCTTTGTACAATTAATAATATATATTATATAATAATGCCCTCGTCTAACGCAAATATTTTAATGCCAGTTAAGAATTTGTTTATTTTAATCAGCAAGATTTTTTATTTTCGCACTTAACAAACGCGCACAAACACTTAAAACGCTGGGCATAATTTGCTGGGCGCAATATCCGCTCATGTTAAAGCCCTCGGGCGCTTGACTCAATTATTAAGGCGACTATATTTCTAAGACCTTATGTATCATGTCCAATATTAATGCTTTGATATCTATCCCCAAACTAACGCACACGGACTCAAGCCAACTTTTATAAATGCAAAAACTATCGCGCACGGGTGTAAAAAATAGAGTATTCTTAAACAAAAAATCTCAACTCTGGGCAGTGGGCAAATCCACTAAACCTTTTGTTGAGATTTTTTACAACTAATATTCATTCAGCAAAATAGTGTTAACTTAAACTAGCAAAATGATATTTTTTAAATTTTTAAAGATATTTTCTATCTTTTATTGAGTTCTGCAAGGCGATTGATAAGCGCTTCAATTTGACTGTTGATTGATGAAAATTCTTCAACCTTTCCCTCGTGCTGAGCATTGATTGCTTGCGCTTGAAGGTCTTCAACTTGTCTCAATATATCTGCTCTTTCCTCTTCAATCTTAGTTAAAGTGGCTTTTTCAATAGCCTCGTCAAGTTGTCCGCTGATAATTAACTTCATGTTTTTGAGTTTTGCTTCTTCTTCATGAATAAGTTGGTTAATTCTTGCAAGTGAATCTATTTCTTTTGCAGTAGCATCATTTTTCCTTGGACGCCCGCGTTTAACGATTGGAGCCACAGCATCTGTTTTTGCTGTTTTAACTATACTTTTTCTTCTTGGTTTCTTTTTGTCGCCAGTCTTTACAGCTTTTTTCTTTGATGGGGAAGCCTTTTTAGTTGCCTTCTTTGCACCCTTGTTTTCTTTTTCTGCTTCGGCTGTTTTTTCAGCGTCAGTTTTTCTAGGACGACCGCGTTTTTTGGCTGGCGCAACCATAGCTGGCTTTTCTTCCTTTCTAGGACGACCACGCTTCTTCTTTTCTTGAAGTACTGGTTCTTCCTTTACTTCTTTTCTTGGACGACCACGCTTTTTGGCTGGGGCTGAAACAGGTTCTTCGCTTTGAGGCTTTTCTTCCTCTTTCTTTTCTTCTGGGATAACTGTTTCTTCGTTTGAACCTTCCTCTGCGCTTTTTCCCTGCGCTTCTTGTTCTGCAAAAAGGTCATCAAAGCCAAATATATTATTTTCTTGTGGTTTTTCTTCTACGGCTTCTTGGGCACTAGGCTCAGCGTTTTCTTCCGCTCTTTCCTCTGGAACTTCTGGGACTTTAACCTCTTCTTGCACCTCTTCTTGTGCGGCGGCAGGCTCTAAAACATTTTCGTTTTCTTGTGAGGTTTGTGGCTCACTTTGAGTTGCAGATTGGGTAGTAGGTCCAAAGAGTTCATCAAAATCCATACTTTCAACAGTTGCGTTTTCAGGAATTTGCTCTTCGCCGACCTCGCTTTCAACTGGGATTTGAGTCTCTTCTTGTGGCTCTTCATTGCCAGCAAGCGCTTCGCTTATGGTCTCCTCAGGAGTTTGAACTGTTTGAGGTGCTTGTTCGTTTTCATTTTTAATCTCTTCGGGATTTTCCTCTACAAACATTCCAAATTGTTCTACTTGTTGCGCTTCAAGTTCTTTTTGTCTTCTTGCCTCGGCCTCTTCTGGGCTTTCGTCATGAGAAACAAGTTCGCCTAATGAATTATAAACTTGTCCGTTCTTGTCATGGAAGAAACCATTTTCATCATGATAACCGCCGTCTCTGTCAACGAACACGCCATCTATATATCTCCCGTCTTTTGACTTTATCTTTTGCTTGAATTTTGGGTCATAAGATGCAAGTCTGCTTCTTAAAATTCCGTTTTCATCAAGAAGGTGTTTAATTTGAGTTTGAACTGCAACAAGTTCGTCCTCGCATTTATCTTTTTCACTGACAAGTGCTTGCTTTTCATCAGCAACTTTTTTATCGGCAAACACATACGCGTTTTGCATAACCTTTTCAAAGAATGTTTGATACTCACTGCTCATTCCTGTTGTTGCATCTTCCATGCTCTTTGCAAGTTCAGCATTAAGTCTTTCAACCTCTTTATCAAGTTCCTCGCGTGAGTCGTTGTATCTGCTTTCTTCTTGGTCATAGTCTTTTTGGAAATCAGCTTGTTTTGCAATTTCCTTATCTTGTTGTTGTTTTAAAAGTTGTGCTTCAATTCTACTTGTTGTCGCTGCTTGTTTTTCAATAAGTGATTTAATATTCTCTTTTGAAACTTGAATTTTTCTTTGAAGGTCAATTTGGATATTTTCATAGTTTCTGCGAAGAGTGTCTTTTTGAGTTTCAACTTGGGCTATCTGAGAGAGAATTTTTGTCTTTTTATTGATAAACTTTTCACTTTCTCTCATCGCTCTATTAAGAAGAAGTGTTCCGTCTACGCCCACATCTTCAAAATTATATTCGACATATTTAACATCGTTGGCCCTAGCCTCGTCAAACTCTTTCTTTGCTTGACGCGCTCTTTCCTCATAATATTCACGGAGATGTGCATTTCCTTTTTCAATCTCCTTTGGTGTGAAGAGAAGATTGAAATCTATGTATGGTGGAAGTTCGGCACAAGCGTTTTGAATAAATCTAACGAAAAGGTGATGAAGGTGATAAATTTCATCAAGGTTTGCGGCTCTTGTTCCTCTAATAACGAGCACTGCTGTAACGCCTAAAAGCAAAACGAGTGCAGGGAAGAGGAGTGAGAACGCAACTGTTTGAACTGTCAAAGTTGAAGTTGCGGCTTGAACTGCAAAACCAACAACCGCGCCAAAAAATGCCCAAACATAAGTAAGGATTGAAAGATTTTTTACATTGTTTGCCCAACTGCTTGTTTGAAGTGGCTTTTTAATCAAGTTTTCTTCGGTCAAGTATTCCTTTGGACCACCATCTCTATAAAGAATAAATTGTTGCCAATAATAAACAAGGCGCTTTGGACCAGTTTTAACAAGTGCGTTAAACCTTTTAATATTTCCCTCATTTATTGTTCTGACCCTAAAAAGCCAAGTGTTTAATTTGTCTAAACATCTTCTTAATCTTGCTTCGTAAGAGAATGCCGATTTAATTGCAAAAAAGGCAATGAACAAAAGTTCAACACCTGCAACGATGCCTAGAACTCCCCAAAATCCGAGGGCGGAAGTGAGGTCAACCAAAAATGCTTTGATAGATTCTTCTGCACTAGATAATAACGAAATCATATCTTTCTCCTTTATTTTCGATTTTAGTATAACACAGAAAATATTTTTTTACCAACAAAAATAGTGATTTTTCGCAATATTTTTTAATTATTTTTTGCGAATTTATTTTTGAATAATTTATTTAATTTATTATTTTCAAAAATTTAATTTAATTTTTCTATTTTTTAATATTTTTTCTCCTTTTTGCGCCTTTTTTCGTATTTTTTGTGAATTTTTAATATTTTTTTCTTTATTTAAACAAAAAAGAGGGGCTTAACCCTCTATTTTTATAAGAAGAGCATCTTTTAACGAAAGAATATATTTTTCATCTATTTTTTTGCCAAACGCTTTTTCAAGCGCTTTTTGGTATAATTTTATTTGACAAAGGTATTTTTTTACTATTTTTTCAGGATTTTTTTGTGAGGTATATTTATAATCAATTAGGATATTTTTTTCACCCATACTGAATAGGTCAACTATACCCTGAACTATAACTTTATCTTCGCTTTCACTTAGCCCAAGTTCATTTAATGAGCAAGACATAATAAATTCTCGTTCTTTAATTGGCGTTTGATTTCCAAGGACGCTCTTTATAATCAATATATTTTTAAATAGTAAATTTTTATCAATTTTTTCGTAATGCCCGTCAGCAAGTTGGTCTCTTTCAAGAAGTCTGTCAATATCTTGAACTCCCTTTATTTTCTCAAAAGGAAGAATTTTTAAAGCCTCATGATAAGCATTTCCGCTTTCTATTGCCTCATCACGGTTTTGCACAGCATCCATGGCTAGCATTTGTTGCTTCTGCGCGTCCGTTGACTCATCCATAAGTGAAGTTACAGAATTTTTGTATCTTCTTCCCGCGTCCTTGTCAGGATATACAAAATTAATATAGTCATTTATTTCGTCAATATTTAACCGCGCTAACGCACCGCTTTCACAGCGAATCTCTATCGTTTTTTCCTCCCCGCTATCCACAAGCGAAAATGTAACATTTTCTTTTTCTACTTTTCCCTCTTCAAAAACTTGACTTGCAAAATTTTCACCAAAAGCGTTAAGGACGAGCGAAAGATATGTTTTATTTAGGTACCACTTTTTCAATCCGTCTCCCGTGATTGTTCCAGTCAAAACCAAATGATTTTGCGCGCGCGTTAATGCAACATACAAAATCATAAGTTCGTCAATATATTCCTTCTTTTGTTTAGAAAGTTTATTTGCCATTTTGGCAAGAGAAGGCAACTTTAAATTGTTGTCAAAATCGTAGAGATTGGTTCCAATGCCAAAGGCTTGTGAAAAATTGACAGGAGAGATGTCGGTCTTGCCCATGTTATCTCCACAGCCCGCCAAAATCACAATCGGAAATTCAAGTCCCTTTGTCGCATGAATTGTGGTTAGAGTGATAGCATTTGAGCCACCTCCGCCACCGCCCATAGGCTTTTTCTCATCCAGAAAATCAATAAGCCCTTGCGGGTTAAAATCATAATCTCCACTTTTGATAACTTTAAAAAGATTTGATAGTGCGCCTTTTGTTTCTCCACCACTTTCAAGAGTGTCAAGATAAACATAGTAATAATTTTCATCCAAAAGTTTTTTGAGCGCCTCACCAAGTCCAAGGATGTCCATGCCCGTTTTAAACCTTTTGATTTTTTCGAAAAATGCATCCACCTTTTCACTTTGAGAAGATAAAACATTTCCCATAAAGGTTTTATCTTTTTCTGCCTTAAATAAAGTGAGTTCTTCTGGCGTAAATCCCCCCACAGCGCTGGACATCGCGCTGGCAAGGGAGACCTCATCATCAAGAGAAAGCGCTAAACGCACAAAACTTACGATAGAAGCAATTTCACCGTTATCTAGAAGTGGCTTTGAATAATCTGCCACCACCTCATGCCCCATGGTTTGAAGATAAGAAGCAAGGCGCTCCATAAGGGGACCTCTTTTTCTAAAAAGAACCACGATGTCGCTTTCGTTTACACCTCTAAACTCCTTTTTCTTGGCATCGTAAATGCTTCCAGAGAGATATTTTTCGATATGCGATACTATCGTCATGATTTCAAGCAAATTCTTTTCGTCATATTTTAATCCGTCATCTTTAACGCTGTACACTCCCATTGCAGGCAAAGCCTCTTCTTGTGCTGGGGTTATAATGCTGACCTCAACAGGCTTGAAACCGTCATTTTTGAACTCCGTGAGTCCTTTAAGTTTGCTTGTTTTTTCGTAGTTTATTCCCACACTTTCTTCTGTCATAAAATGGTTAAAAATCGTGTTGACAAATTGCAAAATATGGTCATCAGAGCGGAAATTCCCGTTTAGAAAAAGTGCATCAGCGTCTTGGCTTGCAGAAAAGGTCTCGATATCCTTTTTCATGATTTCCATGCTGGCATTTCTAAAACCATATATCCCTTGTTTAGGGTCTCCGACAGCGATAAAACGCCCCTTGCCCGCCAACGATTTAACAAAACTTTCTTGAAGAGGGTTTGTATCTTGATATTCATCAATAAAAATATAAGCATATCTTTCTTGCAAATCTTTCAATATGTTTTCATTTTGCAAAAGAATTTGCGCATTTCTTTCAAGATCGGAAAAATCTAACGCTCTTCTTTGCGATTTTAAAATAATGTAGTTTTTTCTGTACTGCTTAAAAAGTTTTACAAGCGCTTTTGCTGTAAAGTTATTTTTTTCTTCACAAGAAAAAGTTTCGCTGTAAATGTCGTAGGACGAAACAAGTTTTTGAAGGTTTGCAAACCTCTCCTTTGCCCGCCAGAGCATCTCTTTTTCAAATTCAAACGCGGTCTTTTTTGTCGGCATTCTTCCTATATCTATTTGAGATATAGCCTTGCAATTTAACGCAAAGTTCTCATCAAGACCAACCTTCACTGCCCGCGAAAGGTTATCGCCATATTGACAGTAGCACTCTTCCATTTGCTGATAGTTTGACTTTGATAAAAGTGCGGTAGCCATGCGCAGTTCTTCTTTTAGGTAAGCGTTTAAATATTCTTCCGCGCCACGGGTGAAGAAGTCATATTTATTTATAAATTCATCTGCAAGTGCCTCTCCCTCTTTTTGACTTTCAAGGTATACCGCCAGCGCTTCTACACATTGAAGCATAAGGTCTTTATTCTTTTTAAAGGCGTTATAGAACGCATCAAAGTCCTCGTCATCGCTTTGCGAAAATAGCTCAAACGCGTCTTTGAATGCCCTATTTTTAAGCGCCCACGACTCTTTTTCATCAAGCACCACAAAGTTTTGCGCCACAGGGACTATCCCGGTGTATCTTTTTAATAATTTTTCGCAAAAGGCGTGTATAGTCGAAATATCAGCAAGTGAAATTTCATCAAGTTGCTGGGTTAAAAAGTCATTTCTGTCGCACTCTAAAATTGCTTTTGAAAGCCTTGACTTCATTTCGCCCGCCGCAGCCTTAGTGAATGTAAGAACAAGCATTTTTGAAAGCGGAATATGCTTTTCTACTAACAGCTGTTTGAGATATTCAATCACAACAAAAGTTTTTCCACTTCCCGCAGAAGCCGAAACTATCAAGTTTTTCTTATTAAATTCAAGTATAGCCTTTTGCTCATCCGTCAATTTCGGCTTTTCGTTTTTTTCAGTCAATTTTATTCTCCTCGCTAAAACTTACTTTCCCATTTGTCAAGCGCTCGCCTCGCCCACTATTATAGAGGCATATCCCGCGATAAGAACATCTTTCACAAGCACCCAAACTTGGCTTTGGCTCGATATAGCCTTCCTTAATTTCCTTTAATCCTTGCGACGCTACATTTAACGCATAACGCTGATAAAGAGAAAAGTCTTCGCTTGCCACCGCTCTTCCCTTGTAAGGTCCCTTTTTGAGGTTTGAAGATTTTTCAATGGAAACAATCGAACTCTTCCCCTCGGCATCTATATCATAATCAAGAAGCGGGATAAAACTTTCATCGTTTCGGGCAAGCCCTTTTAAAAGTTTTTTGTCATCTTCGCTTATGCCATATTCAAACTTGGCATTAAAATAGAAAACTCCTCCCGCGGTTAGCCCCGTCTCTTTCTCTATTGCGTCAGCATACAAAAATAGTTGGAGTTTGTTACCATAATAAAGTTCCTTTAAAATATCTTTTGTTTTTCCAGTTTTATAGTCAACAATTTTGAAAAAGCCTTTCCCCGCGTCAACCCTATCCGCTCTTCCTTTTAAAGATAAAGATGAAAGGGTGATCTGAGAAACCGCTTTTTCGGGAGCGAGTGGAGTGAGCGCGCTGTGAACAAGCTCCCTTGCGACATCTTTTAAAAATGAAATAAGATAATTTCTTAAAAACTTTTCAATCTGTTTCTTGTCCTCACACTCATTTAACTTCTCTTGTAAATTTAGAGATGTTAAAACATAGGCAAACTTTTCATTCACAAAACCCTTTATCGCGCTTTCACGCATTGTTTTATCGTTATTTTCAATCAGCGAGCGTTCACTGCCTACTCTTTCTACAAAAAGTTCAGCCATTTTGTGGCAAATATTTCCAATGTCTGCTGGCGAAAAATCTTTTTGGTCATTATCTTTTATGCTAAGCCCATATCTTACAAAGTGCTTGAAAGGACAACTAAAATATGTTTCAAGTTGGCTGGCGGAAAACCGCTTATCCGGGAAAAACAAATCCTCGCTATTGCCCGCAAGTTGCAAGCGGTTTGATTTCCCCTCAAATGGGAGTTGAGCACTTATTGCAAGTTTCTCTTTATCTTCACTTGAAAGCATGGCATAATTTTCTTGTATAAAATTCGCTTTATTGCCCGCTTGAAGTTTTCTTCCCGAAAGCGAAAGCGTCCCCGCCTCCAAAAATGCAGAAAGTTTTTCTTCTCGTTGCGAAAAAATCCCGTTTAAACTTGCCATATACGAAGGAATTTCGTTTTTCTTTCCTTCGTCATTGAGCGTTTGATAGGTCAGAATTAACCTTTCTTGCGCAGTTGCAAGCAGTGAAAAAAGTTTGAAACGGTTTCTTCGATTTATCATTCGCAGACTTGGCGAAATTTCTTTTTTAACATTTTCTTTTAATTCGTCATCACTCAAAAGTCCGCCTTCACTCACTTGGCATGGCAAATCTTGTCCTCCCAAAATGAAAACAATCTTTTTGCCTTCCATGCTAGAACTTGTGGCGTCTCCCACAGATAGCCCGTCAATATATGAAGGCGCCGAAGAAAGGTCTGTCATTTTTAATAGGCTTGTAAGTCTAAAAACAAACTCGTCTGCATTTATCAAAGAGTCGTATTTCTCTAAAAGGTCAAGAGAGTCGCTAGTAAGGTCAAAAGCTTGAACATTTATGCTTTCTTCTTTGAGATATTCTTCGTCTTGCTCAGCCCAAAACCTATCAAAGCCGTCTTTTACAGCGGAAAGAAATTTTCGGGTGAGACATGAGTAATCTTTGACCGAACCACAAGAGTCGAACTCATCAAAAAACCAATTATATGTAAAATCTTTGCTCAAATAAATTTTGTATGCGCGCTTGCCAGAGATATCTTTTGCAAGCACTTTTTGCACGAGTGGCTGACTTTTCAAAATCGGGTTTGAAAGCAGTGAAATTAAGTGCTCCTTTTGATAGCCTTGTCCCGCCACCGCAAACAATGATTCGAGAGCCCTTACGAGCAAAGTATTGTCAGCGGGAAGAGGACTATCAAGAAAATAAATAAAGTTAAACAGGTCAAACTCACGCTTAATTGTGTTTTGATATTTCACAAGGTCGCTTACATAAATTGCCATATCACTATATTTATAGCCCTTATTTAAAAGGTAAAAAATTGTCTTTGCCACAAAACTTACTTCTTCCTCAATTCCGCTAGCGCCGAGCAATGTAAAAAAGCCATTGTTTGCAAGTTTAATTTTTTCGTAACTCATAACCCCACGAAGTAAAGCGTTTTTTATTGGTGCAAAGTTTTCTTCCCCCTTTTTCACGCTAACCATTGCGCCATTGGCGCTTGCAAGTTTTATAAGTTTTTCTTTTATGTCTTTTTCATAAAGATAATCATTCCCAAGCGACAGCGGGCTAGCGCACGCAAAAGACACACTTTGGGCAAGCTTGACTAGACTATCAAGCAGTTTATACCCCTCTGCTGTGAAAGCATCAAAGTAACCAAAATAATAATGTTTATCTTTTAGCGCATCTTGCTTTGCAAAACGGCTCGCAAGCAAAAGTTTTCCGTTAGCGTCAAGTCTTCCGCCCAAAAATTCATTGTATTTGTCATAAACAAGTTTGATGTCGTGATATTTCCCGCCCGACAAACCTTGCGCGTCAATCGCAAGTTCACCGCTTTCCACACACGAACTTTGAAGCTGGCTTATAAGCTTGTTCATTTCTTGACAAAAGCCGAAGTCTCCTCTTTTAAAAACCTTAAAATTCTCAGCAACCTCGTCTATTGCCTTTTGAGTGAGTAAAAGACTTTCCCCTTCACTTACAACTTCACACTTTACACCCATTTCGCTCAAAATTTCACTAGCCAGTTTGGTGAGCCCTAAAACACGGACATTAAAAAGGCTGTCGCCCAAAAGTTCAAGTATGGTCTTTTCCGCTTGAAGAGAATATTTATCTGGCACCACAACAATGTGTTCTTGGGAAAAATCGCTCTTGTCAATGGAGCGTAGCATATCTTTTGTGGCATCCAGTATGGTCGCATTTGTAAATAGGCACAATTTCATAAGTTCATTTTATCATAAATTTAAAAAAAATAAAAGAAAGTTTGCTCTTTATTTGCAAACTCTCCTATTCTAAGCGTTATCTTTTTTACTCAATTTAATTTTTTCACTCAAAACTTTCGCTTTCAAGCAATTTTGACGCCTCACCCCTTGCAAAAGTTTCTCATTTTCTTTCTTTATTGTGGCAAAATCTTCTTTCACCTTTTCAATTTCGCGCTCTCTTTCACCAAGTAGGGCAATCATCCTGCGAAGTTCTCTGTTTGCCCGCTCTTCCCTATCTTTCGCTTTTGCGTCTGCTTCTTCTTGTGCAGAACGCTTTACAAGCCTCACAAGCCCCGCAAAAAGTGCTTGGATTTCGGCGTCCGTTATGGTAGTTTGCCTTTTAGTAAAGCGGATAATGTTGTCAGGCTTGTTTTTCGCCTCTTTTTTTGCAAGGGCTCTAAACTTGTTTTGATAACGCAACATTTTTGCGCTGTCGCCATTTGCAAGAGTTAAGCACGCCTTTCTCACGCTCATGCCAGATGAAATCATATTTTTCACTTTTTGATAAAAATCATTTTCCTCTTCCTTCGAAAAGTACTCAATGTTTGCTTTTGCGTGCTTAGACAGGTCTATTTTAAGCCTTTTAAGGCGTAAATCATCATTTTTCAGCCTTTCAATCTCTCCATAATAATAGTTTCTCACGCTACCGCTAGCACGCTTGTATTTTTTTGCATGATTATCAAACGCTCTTTTTAAACTTTGCCCCTTTGTTGCACTCTCTTCTACTTCGCAAAATAGGGCTCTAACTTCGCTATCTTTCCATATACCTTTCATTTTTTCACCTCGCACAAATGTTTGCCTCTTATAACGCTGTTTAAACCCTCACTTTTATCATTTTTTGAGGAATTATGACGCAAAGAATAGCATAACAATAATTATGAAAAATATCGAAATTTACACTCCATTTGATTGCTTAATTGTAAGTGCCGAAGGGCAACAATTTCTCTCTCAAAACCAGCACCTTTCTTTGGACGAGGCGCAAAACCTTTTTGTTTATCCTGTCGGAAAATCAACTTGCTATTCTTTTGTGCTTGACACCTCCCAGCCTTCCCCCTTTTACAAAACCATTTCGCGCGGAGATAAAACACTTGTGTTTTTGCTAGATGGGCTTCTGTCAAACTCTTACGAACTTTACAGTTTCACATTTCATGGCAAAATATGCCAGGTAAAGACAGGAAGCGAAAAAGTTGTTTTTGCGTGCGACAAAGCAGAGCGCGAGGTGTTTTTGCCTTTCCCAGTGCAAAAATATGAAGCAAAAAATGATGAACATATTGTCTATGTGCTCTGTCAAGGAGAAAAACTCTCTTCCCTTGTTGCTTTCAATTTGTTAAACAAGCATGCAAAAATATTTACTGGCAACGCCATATCTTTATGTGAACATGGTTTCATCGTAGAAAATGATTTTTCATCAAATGAATATTCCTTTGATAAAGACGGACTCAACCGCAAAGCAGTAAGGACCAGTTCAAACAGTGCTTTTTCAAGTATAAATTTCTTTTCATGTTTAAAGGAAGGGGACTATCATTCTGCCTACAATATGCTTTCTTCCGCTTTGCAAACAAATCTTTCGCAAAATGATTTTAGAAAGTTCTTTGGGCAAATCTCTTATTTCTTCCCTCTGTCTCAAACTAATGTTTTTGCGCTTTCGAACAATCAGCCCAAACTCTACACTCTCACCCTCTCAGATAGTCAAATCACTGACATAGATGACGAGTAAAACCGCCTTAAAAATTAGCAAACGCTTTTAAAATAAACAGCGCCGAAACCTCCTATGAACAGATGCTCTCCCCCTACAAACAATCCTCTCTTCAAAAAAAGAATAGCAGCCCCCAAAACAAAATGGTCGCAAAGAATAAGATTTTTATATTTAAATGCAGGAATCTATATTGCATGCATAATTAGGTTTAACAAAAAAGGACATACTGAAAATTTCAATATGTTCCTTTTTTATAAAGTTTTATGTTTGCTTTGTTTAAAAATAATCCAGTGCCACTCAGTGAATATGTAATTTCTATTTAAAATCTATTAACTATTTTGCGACAATTTTTCCATTGGTTACAGTGTATGCCGTGTTCGCGGCATCTATTTCAACAGTATAAGAACTCACTTTGTCTTTGCTATCTTTAACCTTATTAAGCACATTAATCGATTTAGTCCCAATGCTTGTTACCGAAGCAGGAATTGAAACCTTTACATATTTGTATATAGTTCCGCTAGGTGAAGAAATAGAATTAACGGTATTATGCGGGATCGCGCCATTAAAGATGGTTGTTGTTCCCGTTTTCACTGTAAAGGTCTGATTTTGGGAAGTTGCAAACGTAGGCATATAGTAAAGAGTCTTGCCATCTTTGCTATAAATTGCGCCATTTTCAGAAATATATTTTGTGTTTGTAGTATTGACCTCTATTGTTGCTCCACAATAAAGATACATCATAGCGTGCAAATTATTCGCCCAGTCTCCATTGAGATTGTATCCGTTTTCATTTAATTGAGTATCTTTTATTTCAAAAGCATCACTTAAAATGATTTTATTAAGATTTTGAGTTCTTGACATTGCACAGCCATAAGAATCTTTTACCGTGTTTGGCATTGTATAAGTTCCGTTTGACTGAACTTTTTTAGGTGGATAAGATACAAGCACCTCTGGATTGCCAGCCTCGTTTTTTGTGTAGAGGACACCGTCTTGCACCATATAATTTTCATTACTCGCATCTAAGCTAAATGCCGAAATAGATTGAACTCCACAATTGTAGAAAACATGATCTCCTATAACCGCTTTTCTCGCTGCATCTACCTTTGCCTGTGTATTGTAAGCAGTATTTGATGCATCTAATTTAATGTATGTAGATCCGCCAATTTGCTTGATGCCTGCTGGTAATGCAATGGTTGTGTTAGCGATGCGTTCGCAATGCCCAAACGCAAAATCTCCAATAAATTCAAGCGTTGATGGAAATTCTATAGATTGCAATTTGGAGCAATATTGGAATGCTGCGTTACCAATTTCAATAAGCGATGTTGGTAAAGATGCACTTGTAAGTGCACTGCATTCCTCAAAGGCAAACGCGGAAATCTTAGTTATATTATCTGGTATGTCAACATTTTTAAGCGCCGAACACCCCATAAATACGCCTTCATCTATTACTGTAAAATTTGCGTTGCTTGGCAATTTAACACTTTCAAGAGATGTACAAAGACAAAAAGCTACTGCCTTTATTGTTTCAACAGAATCTGGGATAATTATACTTTGGAGACTTGATGCACCTCGAAATGAATATTCTCCGATTGACTTAACTGAATTGCCTAATTGCACAGATTTTAAGCTAGTGCAATTATAAAAGCACTGGTCTTCTAAAATTTCCACCGAGTCTGGGATGACTATGCTTTCTAACGCAGAGCAGTTTCGAAAAAGAAACTTTCCAATCGACTTAACTGAATTGCCTAATTGCACAGATTTTAAGCTAGTGCAATTATAAAATACAGATTTGCCGATTGTTTCAACAGAATCTGGAATAATTATTTCTTTGATTTTAGGAGCTGTTTCTGCCGAATTGCCCCCAAAAGCCCATTCTTCTATTGTTTTAACCGAACTACCAATCCTAACAGATTTTAAATTTGAGCACTCGGCAAAAGCCGCTGCTTTTATTATTTCAACAGAATCTGGGATTTTCGCTTCAACCAGCCCGCTTTTGTAAAATTCTTGTCTCCCAATTTCAGTTATCCCTTCCGGAATCTCAATGTGCTTGAGTGAAGTCGTATAACCAAATGTTCCGCCTGGCAAAGCCTTTAGCTTTGTTCCTTGAGCAATTGTCGCACATTCCAAATTCACACAATTTGCAAAATTTTGCACACCTAAACTTTCAACACTTTTAGGTATAAATATCTGTTTTAACCCCGTCTTACAGAATGCTCCTTGGGCAAGTGATTTTATGCCCTCTTGAAGTATTACGCTTTCTAGATTTGTATATCCATACATTGCAAATTGCGAAACCGATTCCATGGTTTTAGGTATAACAGCCGACTTTACTGTGTTAGGGAGATTTAATCCCGGGGTTATTATCTTTGTTGACGCGTCCCTATTGCCCGCTCTTAATACAGTTGGGAGCCCATTGATTGTTTCTGGAATCACAAAAGTGTCAAGAGCGCCAGTGTATCCAGAAATTACAGCTTTGCCATCTTCAATGGTATAAGTGATATCCTCAGCGCTGGCTTCAGTTGGATCATTAAGATTTAAAGCAAGATTAAAGCTATCCTCAACTGCTTTATTAGGATTGGTTATTTGCAAAACGATCTCAATAGTTTTAGTTGTGCCCGCCTCAACTTCAATAATTCCAAATGCTTCTACTTCACTTTGTGCAACCTTTCTTGTTACCGTTGTGTTGCCGGTGGTTATGCTTTCTGAAATTGACGCTAGAAGCGATCTTTCTTGACTTTTGTTAGTAATATTTATAGTTATTGTGATATCTTGCCCCTTTGCGAAATCAAGAGTCATGTTTGACCAAGATGAAGGAGTCGTAAAATTTTTCGTATCGGCTGTAAAATGGATGTCAGCTAATGTATTTTGCGTCACACTTCCTGTAACCGAACCAGTAATATCAGCGTAAATGTTTGTAGCGGTAAATGTAACACTTCCACCAATATTCACCCTTGCAGAAGAAATTGCCAACGCGACACCCAACACCGCCCAACTAGAAACAAACATAAGTGCAAGTAAAATTCTCGCAATAGAATGATTTAGATTTTTGCTGGCATTTTTGTTCATAGCTTTCTCCTTGATTAACATAATATTTTTGATATTTGAAAGGTGAAATTTGCCTCTTTCTATATCTAAGTTAGTATACACTTTTTAAACAAATCAAGTCAAGTTTTTTAGTCTTCATCCCCAAATTTTCGACAAATTTATACGATATAACATCTTTGCTGTTTGAGGAGGGTTTATACTTTTTGAAAAAATTAAAAACTTGTAAATGAATTTAAAAAGCGAAATATCTCACTAGATGATACATAAAGAGCGAGTTTACTTCGGAACTCTTTGAATTTAGTAGTTTTAATTACATGAACGAAAAAGAGCAAGTTTACTTGCGGAACTCAATGGAGTTTAAAATTAGCAATAACTAGACGAAAAAGAGCGAGTTTACTCGCTCTTGTACTTTTTGTTTAATTTCTGTTGGCGTATCCAAGTTTTCATAACCATTTTCTTTGGAAGTAAATGCACAAGCCTTACTTGACTTCTGGCTACAAACCCGTAAATGGACATCTCTTTGCCTTTACGCGCATCTTTCACCGCCTTAGCAACAACCTTTTCAGGCTGATACATAACAACGTATTTAGAAACAACTTCATTTTTGGCATTCGTTTTTAGCGCTCTATCAAAAAATGCTGTCTTTGTCCAGAATGGGCAAACGGTTGTTATAGAAATCCCTCTTCCTTTGAGTTCTTGATTTAGCGCGCGAGAATAACTTATCACAAAGGCTTTTGTTGCTCCATAGGTGGCAATATAAGGGATGGGTTGAAACCCTGCAACCGAGGCAATATTTACAATCTTTCCGCCTCTTTGCATATGTGGAAGAGTCAACTCGGTCATTTTAAGAAGCGCTTTGCAGTTAAGGTCAACCATGTTTGCGGACGCGTTCACATCTATTTCGTCATAACGCCCAAACTTACCAAATCCAGAAGCATTTACAAGCCAGTCAACGCAGATTTCTTCGCTGTTTAAAAGTTCAACATATTTATCAAAACTTTCTTCTTTGGTAAGGTCAAAATCTAGTGGTCTGAAAGGCGTTTTAATTTCCTCACAAACCTTTTCAAGAAGTTCTTTTTCAAGTGCTATTCCCCAAATTTCATCGAATTGTCCGTCAAGTTGTCTGACAAATTCGCGCCCCATACCGGAAGACGCTCCCGTAATAACTGCAATATGTTTCATATTTTACTCCTTTACTTTCTTTTTCCTTTCAACGCTTTCATTATACCCCTCAGTTAAAAGTTTATCACCAATTCTAGTAACTACGCTTCCCGCAATAAAAACAACCATAAATATCACAGCCAAAACCCACGCTGTCATAGACTCGTCAGTCTTTGTATCCATAAAAAGGACTATGAAAGTTATAAATGACGCTAAAAATCCAGCGACACCAACAGCTAGCACCGAACCTCCAATGGCAAGGTAGGTGGTTTTAATGCGCCTCTGCCCTTTTTCGTCATGGTGAGTTAAAACTTTGTTGTTTATTTTTGCAATATATCTTTCCATAAACTCCTCTCTTAAAAAGAGAATATCACATTTCTCATTTTTTGACAAGTTTTTTACTAAAAATGTATCATTCCATAAAATCTACGCCCCATTAGCACCTCTAAACGCTGTCTTACAGTTATAAATCACCACCGAGAATTAAACCCGCTTAAATAGAACCTAAGCTTTAAGAGCCCAATTTTACTAGTCATGTGTTTTTTCTAAGCATTCACTAATTTTTAAATTTGGTCGAATTAAAACAATTTACTTTTGACAAAAAACCGTTTTAATAAATTCTACTTGCTTTGCCATTTCCTCTTTTTCAAGGTTGTTGCGCTCTTCCGGCGTCATTTCGCTTTCATACTTGCCGGATACTTTATCATAACAAAGTGAGGATAATGGAACTCCCTTTTTTAACACCTTACTTGGCTTATTTATGAAGTGGTGAACTGGTTTAAAGGTTTGAGTGTGTAACTTTCCGTTAAAATCAATTATGGCAAGTGCAACATTGTAATGTCCCTCACTTTCACCACCAACTTCATTTAATTTTTCAATAAACACTTCTAGCATTTCTTGGTCAGTCAGTTCTCTTCCCGTAAATCTTCGCACCAAAACGCCGGGTTGGTCTTCTGGTTTAAATCTGTCTATAACTAGTCCACTATCATTTGCAATAACTGGCAACCCCGTAATTCGATGATATGCCTCCGCTTTTAAAATGGCATTACCCACTTCATCTGGGGCTGTCTCGTCTACTTGCTCAGAAATATAAATATCTCTCAAACTTGTGGTTGCCATTCCCAGAGAGTCGCAAACTTGCTTGTATATTGCAATCTTTCCAGCATTTGTAGACGCTATAAGAACCTTTTGCTTTTTATCTACGATTTCGCAATTTTTAACATACCAAATCTCAGCAATAGGTTCTTCAAAGGTGGCTGGACTTTCGTTAATTCTATTAGCATAGATTTCTACCGCCTCTTCCGGATTTTCAAAAACATGAACGCAGTTTGGATTTTCCTCTTGGCGTTTCTTAATTCTTGCCACAACGGTTTCCTTGTCGTCTACAAAGTTGACGACAACAAATTTTGGACGAATATCTGCTAAAAGAGTATAAATCTCTTGGCGTTCACTCAACCTTGCATTAGTCGCGTCGACTACAACTTCATCAAAACGCTCAATTTGCGCTAAAATTTCTTTATGAAAATATTCAAAGACAACTTTATTGTCAGCGCTTGAATAAGTTTTCCCGATTATTCCTCTGTTGGAAAGCACTTGGCGAACACTATCAAGTTCTACCACTTTCGCTTTTGACAACTCTTTTTTCGCAAATGTAGACTTCCCCGCTCCTGGAAGCCCTATCAAAAGATAAACTGTTTTCATTTTTCTCTCCTTTTTACAAACACTTATAACATAGGTCTTTATCAATCTGTACCTAACCTTGCGCAATGCTCATAAACTCGCGCTTTTACACTTTTCATTATAGATACAGCAAATCCAAAAGTCAAGCAATGCACCATTTTGACTTGCACGCTATTTTGATTAAATCTTTTTGATTTACAGTTTAGTCTAACGTTTATTTTATTTAATCGAATTTCTTTCCAATTAATGTTACAATAACATATTTTATAGTTGTTTATTTAATCAACTCGCAAGATTCGGCTTTCAAAAGTTTACTTATTTCTAATGCTATATCATTTGCCGAGCAGTCCAATTCTCCACAAAGCCAAATTATATAAGCGTTCACACCGCCCGTTCCAGAATACCATCAAAAAAAGAAGTAACAATACAAAAAGCACTCGACAAATTTTGCCTAGTGCTTTTTATAACCATTATGATACTTTTCCTATAACATACTTGGTACAACGATTGATAATGCATCCGAACCGCATAAGGTTTATCAGATATGGATGTTTCGCGCTTAAAGTGAAGATTAAATGCTAAATTAATCTTAATTAAAATAAATAATATTCATGCCCATATCTTTCAACCTGTCCACATTAACAAAACAACTTAGAATATAATTTTTTTGCACTTGTATTTTAAATTTCTACCAGTCCTATCTAATTTAATTTGTCTGCGGAATATCATCTCTAACAAAAAAGTCCAAGCCAAACACTTAACTAAAAGTATTTGATTTAGACTTCTGTTGGTGCGGATAACAGGAGTTGAACCTGCACCCTTTCGGACTGGAACCTAAAAACAATATTAAAATCGCTATAAGCATTATAAATAAATAGAATTTTAGTTTTTTGACACATTTTTTGACACACTTTATAATTGTAAACTCACAAAAAATATACTAGGTTAATCACCTAGTATTTTTTTGTTATTTTTCTTTTAATTGGTTAATTTGGTCGCTGATTTCTTCTTTTATTTCAAATGGGGCTTTATAGTAATTTGAATTTCCGTTGTTAATAAATTCAATCAAGTCTTTTAATTTTTCAATCGCAAGTTGCTTCTGTGATTGTTTGAGTTGTTGATTCTCTTTAATAAGTCCGTCAACGTATTTCCTTAATTTTTGGCGTTCACCGCAAAGCCACTCATTATCATTTTGTAAATCTTCAATCTCTTCATCTTGCTGATTGATTTTATCTAAAAGTCTAGCAATAGTCGTTTCACTAAAAATATAATTATGAGTAACTTCATTGTAGCCAATAGGAACACAATTATTATCTATTAAATATTTATATCTTTCGTTTTCTTCCATACCTACTCCTTATTTTCAAAAAATTCAGGGTCGAGTGTTGTAATCAACCAACATTTTTCTTTAAACGATATATCTTTAATATCTAATTCGCGCCATTCAATGTTTTCCCACGCTATTCGACTTAAAATTCGATTTAAAATGCTTTCTATCAAAATTATTAATTCAGATTTTTCTAACACTTGTAAGTTGCTGGATGCAAATGGAGTATCCCATATTTTTTTTGCAATCGCCTTCTTTTCTTTTTCTTCCATAACTACTCCTTATTTTCAATAGATTTAAATAGGCCTTTTAATTTTTTAATCCCCAGTGGACTTCCATATATAACTCGCCTTTATATAATTTTCTTTTACAATCAACAATTTCTACATTGTTAATATAGTTTTCCAACTCTTTAATGCGTTTGTCTTGCTGATTGAGTATAGAGATGATTTTGGTATTATTTAGATTATAAGAATATAATTTATCTTCTTGGCTATCATAAAGTTGATTTGTCTCTTCAAAATATCTATATCTTTCTTTTTCTTCCATTACTTCTTTCTCCTTTTTGCACTTTCAACGGATGGCAAAATCCCCCAAGATAAACCACTTGCATATTCACTTGCTTTTTTATTAGTTTCTTTAAGTTGTTTTCTTTCACTGACTTTTTGCTCATATCTTAACTTATCAATGGTGTAATACATTCCACCATTCCAGCCAAATTCTTTTTTATAATCAGCAAGTTTTGGCTTTTTATTTCCATTGCCTAAGTAATAATCACTCATATTTGCACTTCTCCTTAATAAATTTTTTAATAAAACAATCACTAACACCGATTTTGTGTCCTTTACATTTACATACATAATTTACAAAATCGTGTAGCAAAATATCAATAGTGTCAAATTCAACACCATAATCTTTTGAATTTACACTACCTATAAAAGCATAAGACTTTGAATTGTTTTTTAATAATATTGGTGTTACAAATTCTTGTAACAATATATCACTATCAACTATTTTTCTCCTGATAATAGGACAAAAATCACTTTCAATTAAATAATTTTGTAAAGCATTTAAGTAAGTAATTCTTTTTTTAATATGTTCTATTTCATTATTTAAAGTATCTAAAAACTCTAATTCGTTACCAATAATATTAAATAAATCGTTTACACTTATATATTTATTCTTCATTAAAATATATCTCCCATTTAATATTTTTTCTTTTTAACCAAGTAAACAACTCGCTTGTTTTTGTTATCAAACATATCGACTATTTTGTTTTTTGCATTTTTGGGCAGTTTACAAGTATCTTCTACGAACCTAAAATTTTCACCCGTAGAATTAGTTTTTGTAATAAACGAACTGCTACCTTTATCGATACGCCCATAATATGAATAATCTTTTTTCAAAGTTGGCTTCCCGTTACGAAGTTTTGACTTATCCCATACTTTATCAGACGAAACTACATCCAATGTAATTAGTTCTTTATTTTTTTGTTGAAATTTTCTTGACATTTAATTTCTCCTTTTATATAATTTTGATATTCCTCAAAGTTCTTGAACAAGAGAGTTGCAGTATTTGTAGCAACCAGATAGAAAATCACTGAGGTGTATTTGCGATAGTTTCTATCATTAAGCATTGGCTCGAGCCAGTGCTTTTTTATATCTCTTATCACTTCACTTTTTTCTTGAGTTTTTGATAAGCTTTTTGTAGATCCCAAATCATGTTAATAAGTTGGTTTTTCGTTTTTTCTTTAAAATACTCAAAGTCATACTCTTTTGCTGGATCATACACAAAAGGTATTTCAGCCTCGTTTATTTCTTCTTTTTTTTCAGCTTCATCAACTTTTGAAACCTTTGTCGAAGGCTCAACTCCATGAATTAAATCTTTCACCACAATACGAATTTCTTTACAAGTCATATCCGGCGTAATATATTTTTTATCTATTGCCAATTCAATAGATTGTAGTTCAAGAGGTAAAAGTTCAAACAATTTGCCTGGTGTAAAATTCGCAAATTTATCCTTCAAACAAACAGTTGCAACTGTGTCATTTTGACAAAAATATTTATATGAGTTTCTATACCTCGACACTGACATTTTGTCAAAGCCAAATTTTTCAAGCAAGTGGTAAACATTGTAATAATCATTATCTTTTGCGCGTAAGTATGTATGAGATATAGAATCATGAATTTTGTATACAGTTAAGCATAGACCTGCAAAATTTTTGTTTGTATTTTTAAAGCATGCGTTGAGATTTTTTATCCAAAAATTCAACTCTTCATTTTCAAATTGTATACTTGTGTTAATTTTAAAATCTTTCATTCTTTAAATATCCTTTTAATCAAAAGGCGTTTCCGTATTAATAGGAATTAAACCTTTATCTAAATTTTCTTTTAAGTTGTTATCTATTCTGCACATTGCAATATTGTATCTATTTAAATAACAGATATCGTTTGAGTTTGCGAAAATAGGGTTTTGTCTTACAAACTCAATCGCGGGCTCAGGCGTATCGAAACCACAACCTACACAACGCTTCACGACTTCTGGAACAACCAAATTTCTAGAATAGTAAAATCTTTTTCTAAAAATTTCAGTTGAGCCGAGGGCTTTTTCAACATACTTCATGATATATGAATTGCAACGGTCTTGGCTAACTATTCTTGTTGCTGTTGTAAACCCATAAATAAATGAAGTTATGTTATATACTGTCAAACCATCTGTTTCTTTCAGCTCATGCAAGTCTTTGGTTTTGTTATAATATTCAAGTGAACAAATTTTTTTCTTTTTTGTAGCCCAATGACAGCAAACTTTTCCAGTATTAACTAGTCCCAACTTTTGCCATGGCACACCACCTATAACCAAGTGAAAGTGAATATTGCCATCTTCATGCCTTTCAAGAACTGTTACATACCTTATCGTAGGGAATTGATGTTGAATATTATTTATAAACTTCACATAAGCAATATAAACTGACTCGTCATCTGTTCTTTCGATTTTGTCCTTATCAAATGTTAAAGTACAAAACCAATCAAATTTATTCATTGACAAAATCATTTTTAGCATTGTTTTTGTCCTGGATATAGAATTTGCACTGTTTGCTTGGCACTCGGCGAGAGTATAATTTCTTATCTCGCCAGTTTCATAATCTAATTTGTATCTATATCCATTGCGGTCAATAGGCCCACACGTTTTAACTCTTTTATTATCCTTAACGAAATATGCAGAACAACTCGTTACCTCTTTATACTTTGTTTCTTTTAAAAATAGAGCAAAGGAATCGAAATTTTCCATACTTTATTTATCTCCTCCTTTTAAAAGATTTTTTAAAGTATTCCGTTAAGTGTGTATATTGTCAAGTAGAACACCCCGCAACCATGGCAGGCTCATGGGTTGCGGGGGTTAGACTATACTTGATTGTCTAACTTTAAAATAGGTTAAAATATTTTGTTGACCAGTGGAAATCTCGGGGAGATTACCACTTGCCAACAAAATGTGCATGCTTACGGTCAATTATGGACAACTCGAAGAGTAGCCCACAATTGACTGGAAATGTGGAAAAGTCGTTGACTTTACGCACATTTCGCACATGCTTACTATTACCTAATCACAAAAAAGCAATTATGTCATTTCAAACAAGAAAAGGTATTGCATTTCAAGCTATAACAAAAAAAGGTATTGCATTTCAAGTTATACTTTTTCTATATTTGAAATTTCATTATCTTCTATGTAAGGGTACTGGTCTGGTTTTGGTAGAGTCATGGGAACATTTATCTCACTTTTCTTAGTCTCTTTTAGCTTTTTGACCTTGACTTTCTTTTCTTTTTTAAACTCAGGCATCATTTTGATTTGTCCCCATAAGATAGGGTGGAATAATTTCCACAACCAGCCATGTGGCATTGTATCAATAGCGTCTTGCAGTGCAAGTTTTCTTTTCTCTCGTCTATACAATGGCCCGTCATAAAGTTTCACATACTTCATTAATGTTTGTTCATTGTATTTGATAAAATTTTGAGACGGTCTTTGAACACCCAAATCTTGCATTTTATCAAATTCACATCCAACAAAACTTGTCAAATCTCCATAATCTTTTATCTCCATACAATATCCTTTTAAGACTTATGCGCAAGCCAATATTTTCTTATCATACTCTGCATTTTTCCAGAAACCACGAGGCGCCACGTAATAATGAGCGTTGTTATATTCGACAAAACTATCTAAGGTAAACTGGTAGCCTTCCTCGGTAAAATAATCAAAGCCTTGTGAGTAAACTCCGTTATAGAACATAGGCTTGCACCCATGAGAGTCATAAAAATCAAATACAGAAAAATCTATTTTTTCCTCATAAGGTTGTCCCATATTGCAATTTGTACCACTTTCTTTGGCCATGCAATATGTTTCAGCACTATCACAAGAGTTAAACACGCGGCCGGTCCATTTCATTTCTGTAACATAGCCCCATTGAGACTCTTTGACCTTTAACTCATCTATAACAATTATTCTTTCAGCTATTGACCGAATATTGATGTCTATATTCCCAAGGCGTTGACAACACATGAAAATGTTGTAATGATTATGCCGGTGAAATTGATACCACAAATACACTTCTTCTCGAAGGTATTTTGACATTCTCGAATTATAGTATCGTTGTGCTTCATCCAAAAATATGATAGAGTAGGGCGGAAAAACTCTTGTTTTAAAAAACGGATTAGGCATACCTATGGAAAAGCCATCAACGTAATAAGTTGAATACTTTTTGCCGATTTTAACGGGATAATCGCTATAACACAAATGGCGTTGAGAGGGAAGTTCTAAATTTGAAAAACCTCCCAATTTCATTTGCTCTATTTCCTTTTTGCACTTTCGATAATCTTCAAAGCTGTTGTTTATAATTTTATCATATATAAAGTGCGTCAATTTTGCTGTTTTACCTGCGCCAGGAACACCAACAATTATAGTAATCACAATTCCCTACCTCTAAGTTTTAACATTCTTCATAAGAAACAACGCTATCTTGTTTGATATTTATGTATTTACCACTTGCATAGAAAACATAAAGGCATGGAGTGGACTTGTAAAACATGACTTGTTTTAAAGTCAATTCTACAAGTTCACTCTTTCGTTTGCCATGTTTAACTGTTGCATAAGG
>CAKVMD010000009.1 GCA_934771475.1 uncultured Clostridia bacterium | reverse complement strand
GTGATGCCTTGATTTATCAAGGTGATTGCGTTTAACAACTTAAAATTTATCTTGCTCAAATTTTAACATCTCATAGTTTATATTCTGTGTTCTAATTTTACGGCTTGCCGCCCCGATGAAGTTTAATGAGGTAAATTTATTCATAGCGCTATAAAAAATCTTTGCAATTTTTAGTAAATATGGTAAGGGATTACACACTTTGTCCATAAATCTATATAATCGGGCAACTCATAATGCCTCACTTACCTTTTAAATGCCTTTCATTTGGGTTATTTTTGAAACAATATTTTAATAAAGCCTGGAAACAAACAAAATTCAAGCCCTTGCTTTATTTAATTTGCTTGAAAAAAAACGAACTCAAAATGTTTCATGTGAAACATTTTGAGTTCGAAAAAAACCTCTATTAGTTGACAATTTAAGCAATATTATGAAAGCGCTTTTCAAATTGTTTATCATTTTAACCATAAAATGTTTCATGTGAAACATTCTGAGCCAACCACAAATCCATTTTTGCACTTTAAATCATCCTCAAAATTTATCTTACACTGAAAGTTTTATTTATTTTGTTTCACGTGAAACACTTTTAACGCATTTCTTTATCCCCTCTATATTTTTAAATTTATTTTATTTTCAAACATATTTTTAATAGATTATACAATGATGAGTAATAGCGCCTATTCATTTTAATCAATAGTGGTAAAGATTAAAGGAAAAAATCAAAAACACCCCCATTCTTCAAAATTATCATCCCTAAATCTTACGTTGTATGGATATCAGCATCACTATTTCAGATAGGCTCCTGCATTTGTGAATATTCTAATCTGTTATCTATTTCCCATAGTAAGGGCTGCATCAATATCGTCTTGCTCGTGTTTTTTCAATAAATTCGAAGTAAAACGCAATTAAAAATCAATAGCGTTATCCACAAAAATAAGTATCCGCGCCGGCTAATAGAGAACCAAACAACCCTCTCAGCCCCCACTTCAATAAAAACAGGCAAGACCTTTAAAATCCAAACAATATTTGATTACCCCTTTTTCTCAGCCCCATGTTTACACAAGGATTATATTTGCATAAGTTGAATTTTCATTTGTATAGTTTTTAATTTTTTCATAAAACTTATTGAAGATTTGCTTAAAATTTGAAGGTTTTTACGAGGTATTTATCTAGCGCTAAAAATATTACAACAAAAAATCACAGTCTTTAACCGTGATTTTCGTTTGCGCCTATTATGTTTAATCTTTTTTATTGTACTTTTGCGTGTCTTTTATTGTAGTTTCTCAAATCTTCAAGCGTGATTTCTTTCTTTTTGAGAAGTTCAATCATTTCTGCAAGCCTATCCAAATCATCTCTTGTATAGTAATCAATATATATGCGCCCTTTATTATCGTTACCAATAGCAGATACCTTTGTAGCGAAAACACGCTGCATATCGTTTATGAGTTCTTTAAGTTCAAGAGATTGCTCGTTAACTTTAACTTTCTTTTCTCTGTCTGGATTAAGATATGCTTTAACCGCTTTTTCAAGGTCCCGTACAGACAACTTCCCATCAACAGCCTTTTTAGCAAGTCTAAGTTGCTCATTAACATCATCAATTACAACCAAACTTCTAGCATGACCACTCGACAACTTCCCGTCTTCTACCATTTTTATTACATCCGGATACAAAGACAACAATCTCAATGTGTTTGCTACATTTGAACGACTCTTTCCAATTCTATCTGAAACAACCTCTTGTGTAAGGTTATATTCATCCATAAGTTGCTTAATTGCCCTTGCGGCTTCAATAGGATTCAAGTCTTCGCGTTGTAAGTTTTCAATAATAGATATTTCTTTTACTTGTTTCTCAGTGTAGTTCTTAACAACAACAGGAACTTTTTCAAGACCGGCTTGCTTTGACGCACGCCATCTTCTTTCACCAGCAATTATCATATATCCGTCGCTTTCTTTGTTGACAACGAGCGGTTGAATAACTCCATGTGTTTTAATTGAACTAGCAAGTTCTCTTAATGCTTCTTCGTCAAAATGCTTTCTAGGCTGGTTTGGATTTGGATAAATCCTGTTAATATCAAGCTCTGTAACTCCTTCCGCACCAACTTTCTTTTCCGTTTGATTAGTTATGATATTATTACTTTCGTCCTCATAAAAGCCGAAAAGCGATTCAAGTCCTCTTCCAAGTCCTTTCTTTTTATCCATTCTTTACCTCCCTTAATTTTATCTTTGTATCTTTTGTAAGTGGTGTATATTTAACCTTGTTTCTATCAAGAAATTCCTCAGCGAGAGACAGGTATGCCTCTGCACCTTTTGAAGATGGCTCATACAAAAGTATTGGTTCTCCATGGCTTGGCGCCTCCGCCAATCTTATATTTCTTGGTATATATGTAAAAAAGACCTTTTTGCCAAAAAATTTAAGTATTTCATCACTCACCTGTGATGTTAAGTTTGAGCGTTTATCCTTCATGGTCATAACTACGCCCTCGACATCAATGCTTGGATTAAGGTGAAATTTTATAAGCCTTATTGTGTTCATAAGTTGAGTTATTCCCATAAGTGGATAATATTCACACTGCATTGGAATAATAACGCTGTCACACGCAGTCAGCGCATTAACGGTAATCAAGCCCAGCGAAGGCGGACAGTCAATCATTATGAAATCATAACTATCTTTAATTTGATCCAAAATTCCTTTAATAATCTTTTCGCGCTGTGGCATTTGAACCATCTCTATTTCCGCGCCAGCAAGATCAACAGTCGAAGGAATTATATCTAGTCCTTCGAGCAAAGTTGGCAAAATAACCTCTTCCACCTGCGTATCGCCAGAAATCAAATCATAAATGGTTTTCATTGTGTTTTCTTTATCTATTCCTAGTCCGCTTGTAGCGTTGCCCTGAGGGTCAAGGTCAAGAACCAAAACGCGTTTCCCCATTGCTGCCACATAAGATGCAAGATTGATACAAGTAGTTGTTTTGCCTACGCCACCTTTCTGATTTGCAAATGCTATAATTTTACCCATACATAACCTCGTGTAAATATTTGTCTACCTATATAATAACATAAAACAAAGACTTTTTTAAGCATTTTTTGCTAAATTTTTAACAATTTTAATGTTTTTCCGCATTATTTTGAATTTATAGCAAGAAATAAAATATTTTATTTGAAATTGTAGGCAAAAAAGAGTATAATCTTTGTGAAGTTATTTTGCTCATTGCATTAACAGATTATTTAAAAATAAATGTTTGAATCATTTGAATAAGAACCAGTTGCAAGCAAACATCCATTCGTGCTGTTTTGAGGCAACCTTGTTTAATATAATCTTCGTGATTTTGGAGCGGTTTAACAGAAACCAAAAACTAAATTCACTGTAAAAAATGCAAATAGCCAGTAGCACTTTTTAATATGTATACTAAATTATTTTAATTTCGGAGAATATCATGGAAAATTATGACGCGATTGTAATTGGTGCGGGTCATGCCGGCTGTGAAGCGGCGCTCGCTCTTGCTAGAACAGGAAACAGAACACTGCTTTTAACCCTTTCACTAGATGCAGTGGCTTTTTTGGCTTGCAATCCGTCAATAGGCGGGACAGCAAAAGGTCAACTCGTTTGTGAAATTGATGCACTTGGCGGAGAAATGGGAGTTAATGCAGACAAAACTCTTTTACAATTAAGAATGCTTAATCAAGGCAAGGGACCAGCAGTACAAAGTTTGAGAGCGCAAGCGGACAAAATTGAATACCACAATGAAATGAAAAAGACTATTGAAGAAACTCCAAACTTATTTTTAAGACAAGGCGAAGTTGTAAAAATTAAAGACGAAGGGGATATAAAGATAGTCGAGACTGCGGTCGGGCAACTTTATAGTGCAAAGGCCATTGTATTTGCCACCGGAGTATATCTAAAAAGCAGAATTATAGTCGGAAACTGGACTAAAAACTGCGGACCAAACGGTTTTTCAAACGCCGAAAGGTTGTCAGATAGTCTATCAAACCTTGGAATAAAACTTCTCCGCTTTAAGACGGGTACACCCGCGAGAATTAACGGCCGAAGCATTGATTATTCTAATCTTGAAATGCAAGAAGGAGAGGAAAATATTCAGAATTTCTCCTTTATCACCAAGAAAAAGCGTAAAAATCGCGCTGTTTGCTATTTAACATATACAAACGAGAAAACTCATCAAATAATTCGCGATAATTTAGACAAAGCGCCTGTATTTTCGGGGCTAATTAAGGGGATAGGCCCAAGATATTGCCCATCAATAGAGACCAAAATTGTTCGTTTTGCCGACAAAGAAAGACATCAACTTTTCCTAGAACCAGAGTCTTTACAAACCAAAGAAGTTTACATTCAAGGCTTTTCAACCTCTATGCCCGCCGACATACAAGAAAAAATGGTTCACTCCGTTGCAGGTCTTGAAAACGCTGAAATAATGCGCGACTCTTACGCCATAGAATATGACTGCATTGAGCCAACTCAACTTCTTCCAACGCTTGAACTAAAAACGCATAAGGGGCTGTTTTTTGCAGGGCAAATCAATGGCACTTCTGGATACGAGGAAGCCGCCGCACAAGGCATTATTGCTGGAATTAATGCAAATTTATATCTTAAAGGCAAAAATCAACTGGTTCTCAAAAGAAGTGATGGCTACATCGGAGTGTTAATTGATGATATTGTTACAAAGGGGACAAGTGAACCTTACAGAATGATGACAAGTCGCGCTGAATATAGGCTATTTTTAAGAAGCGACAATGCTGATTTAAGATTGACTGAAATTGGCAGAAAAGTAGGACTTGTTGACGACAAACGCTGGAAAATTTTTCTAAAAAAGAAAGAAAATTTAGACAAAATTAGCAACCTTTTAAATAAAAAATTTAAAGTGGACGAAATTAGCGATTTATATCTTGAAAACAATGAAACATTGCCAAAAGAAAGTGTTACTGTTAAAGATATGCTGAAAAGAAGCAATATTGACGCTTTCAAAATCAACAAAAAACTGCATATTTTTGACGAGTTTAGTTTTGAGGTTATAAACGAACTGAACATAACCACTAAATATGAGGGCTATTTAAAGCAACAGCAAGAAGAAATTGAAAAATTTAAAAAGAACGAAGAAACTCTTATTCCAGCCGATTTTGATTACAAAAAATATCATGGCTTGAGGCTCGAAGCAATAGAAAAATTGTCTCAAATTAGACCTTTAAACATTGGACAAGCATCAAGAATTTCAGGGGTTTCACCGGCCGACATAGCAGTTTTGAGCGTTCTTGTCCATAAAGAAACCGTAAACAAAGAATAATATTTACAAGCGAACAAAGGGAAAATATGCACAATCTTATCAAAGAAAAATTTAAAAAATATGGTTTTGATTTAAACGAAAAACAAATAGATGCGTTTTCTGTCTATTATGATTTTTTGGTGCAAGAAAATGAAAAATATAATCTGACCGCCATAACTGAGCAAGAAGATGTCGTTATTAAACACTTTATAGACAGCGTTTTGCCTGAAAAGTATATACCTAAAAATGCAAGTGTTATAGATGTGGGGACAGGCGCTGGATTTCCCGGAGTTCCACTTAAAATAGTAAGACCAGATATAAAACTTACACTGGTTGATAGCCTGCAAAAAAGAATAAATTTTTTAAATGAACTTATTCTCAAACTTAGTCTACAAAATGTCGAAACTTTCCATTCGAGAAGTGAAGATTTTGCACAAAACCACCGTGAAAAATACGACGTCGCACTGTCTCGCGCTGTTGCATCTTTGCCAACTCTTTGTGAATATCTTTTGCCTTTTGTGAAAGTTGGAGGAAAGGTTCTTATGTATAAGGGCGAGCGTCTCTCAGATGAACTTGCCCAAGGCGAAAAGGCTATTTCATTGCTAGGCGGCAAAGAGGGGAATACTTACAATTATATGCTTGAAGAAGCGGATAACTCACAGCGCTTTGTACTTGAAATAAGCAAGATAAAGCCTACAAACAAAATCTATCCAAGAGGCAAAAATCTTCCTAAAACAAAACCTCTTATTTAAAATAGTTATTTTAAACTATCAATTCACAAAAAAATTTTAAATCAAATAGCGCAAGAAGATATACTCTTCGCTGGCGCTGTTGTTGCGCGTATAGATTATGTGTTTAGGTGCACAAAAAATATCTAACTGCTAGGTTAGATATTTTTTATATTATTTATAAATCCTTAAATTATTTTAAATATAGTCTTGTTTTATTGCCAAAAAGCCAGTAATTTGAGATTTAAATATCATTGTTATGATAGGTGATTTTGCTATCTGGCAAAAAATGTTCGCAAATTAGAAATGTTAGTAACGAGATTTACCCATATTTTTCAAATTTTCTGTTATTTTCCAAGGCAAAATTTTGAGAATATAAGGTCAATTATTTGCTCGTTTTCGCTCTCGCCTGTAATCTTACCAAGATTATTCCAAAGTCTTTTTATAAGCATTGCGATTATATCCATACTTTCATTTCGCGAATTTTCTATTTCTTTTAACACGCTTTCACATTCTTCTAGCGCTGAAATTTGCCTCTCATTTATGACTACAAGCCTGCTATAATCAATCTCTTCATTTATTACTTGGCTGTATATTTTGTCTTTTAAAGTGTTTAT
The DNA here is from genome assembly GCA_934771475.1 of uncultured Clostridia bacterium. Lineage (GTDB taxonomy): Bacteria > Bacillota > Clostridia > Christensenellales > UBA1242 > Caccovivens. The sequence goes on along the minus strand of CAKVMD010000009.1, from coordinate 40,391 downwards.
GTTTTCTTCTTTGAGCGCGGAAATTTCAATTTCTCCTTGCTGATAAGGCAAAACCCTTTTTTGGTCTGCTTTATTAACCACTACAATGACATTTTGCTTTCCATCAAGAAGTGCTTTTATTTCTTTATCCTGCTCACTTTCTTCGCGAGAACCATCGAGTACAAAAAGAATCTCGTCAGCCTCATCAAGCGCTTTTTTCGACCTTTCTATGCCGATTTTTTCGACCTTATCATCACTTTCTCTAATACCAGCAGTATCCACAAAGTTTATCTTTATTCCGCGATAATTTATGCTCTCATTAAGCACATCTCGGGTTGTCCCGGCAACATCTGTTACGATTGCGCGGTCTTGCCCTAAAAGGGCGTTTAAAAGGCTGGATTTGCCAACATTGGGGCTTCCAACAATAGCGACCGATATCCCATTTGAAACATAGCGCGCGTTCTTTGAATCTTCCAAAAATTGGTCAATATCTAATTTTACACGTTCTAAATTTTTGAATATTTTGTCCTTGGCTGATTTTTCAAAGTCTTCTTCTGGATAGTCAAGGGTTGCTTCAATTTCAGCAATGCTTTCAGTAAGAGATTCTTGCAATGCGCGGATTTTCTTCTTCAATTTCCCCTCTGCCTGTCCAAGAGTGGCTTTGAGTTCTCCTTCGCTTTCGGCGTTAATTTCTCCAATAATACTTTCGGCCTCGTCCAAACTAACTTTCCCGTTTTCAAAAGCCCGTTTCGTAAATTCTCCCGGCTCGGCAAGTCGCGCGCCGATGTTTATAAGCCTTGAAAGAACTTTTTGAGTTAAAAGAGAACCGCCATGCAACTGAAACTCAATCATATCTTCCCCAGTATAAGAAAAAGGTCCAGCAAAAAACGCCATGAGGCATCTTTCTTTTGTTCCATCTCCTAAATCAAACATCCCCAAATATAAGTGTCGAGGCTTTAAATTCGCAAAATCCTCTTTGCATGAAAAAACTTTGGAGGCAACCTCTTTGCAATCTTTGCCACTCATTCTCACTATTGATATAGCCCCTCTTCCAAGAGGAGTTGATATAGCACAAATAATATCGTTCATGCTTTTATTATAGCACACGCCCTTAAAAATTAAAAGTGGTTTGGCGGTTTTAATTTAACGAGATGTTTTCTATTAGCATAAACTTTTTAAGTAACATGAAACTACCAATCATTAAGAAATATTATAAATAGAAAACTTGTTGGAGCATAACAGTGAAAAACTTTACAGTCACGAATTTGCGCAACCAAAGAAAAAAATCAGCATTAACGCTGATTTTATTGTTGTTGTTAATCTAATTTTATAGCAAACTTTAATCTCGTGTAATATTAATTAGCGGTGAATCGTTATCAAGCTTATCTGCTACAAATTCTGGTCTAAAATCAATCTTTTTAAGTTCCTCGCGCGTTATCCACCTGAACTCCAAATGTTGAATTTTACCTTTATCAAGTTCTTCTCTTTCATAATCATGGGTTATTACATCGGCTTCATTTTTGGCTTCTACTATGTAATAATATCCCATTTCATGAAATGGCTTTCCGTCCTCACGCTTGAAAAAGTTTTGGTTTACTGCAATTAATTTTTTGATTTTTACTTCATAGTCGAGTTCTTCCCTCATTTCTCTCAGAACTGCATGGTCTGTATCTTCGTCAAGTTCGACATGACCTCCCGGCAAGCAATAGAAACGATTGCCATTGATTTTTACAACCAAATATTTGCCATCGTGTTCCAAAATGCCACAAACCCTAAATTTGAAGTCTCCTTCATCGCTTTTAATCTTAATATCCATAATTCACCTCCTACCTCATTTTAGAATATCACAAGATTTCGCAACTTGTCAATATTTTTATGAAAAGAAAAAGATGGCTTAACTTAATAGTTAAACCACCTTTTTAATTTTTACTCTTCTCCTTGTGGGAAAATCATCACATATCTGTGAGGTTCTGTGCCCTTACTAAGAGTAGATACACGCTTATCGTTTTGAAGAGCAGTGTGAATAATTCTTCTATCTGCTGGGTTCATTGGGTCAAGTCTAGCATATCTACCAGTTGATGCAACCTTGTTTGCCATGCGGTAAGCAAGCGCTGTTAAACTTTCTTTTCTCTTTTCCCTATATCCGCCAATATCCAAAAGAATTTTCTTTTCTGTTTTTCCCGCAACTGTTTGAACAAGTTTGCTGATTGCATAAAATGTTTCTCCGCGGTGTCCTATCATATCACCAAGGTCTTCACCGTCTACCACATAAGTGATATAATCTCCGTCCTCTTCGGTTGTGATTTCTACGGTTTTACCAGCGGTTTCAAAGAAACCTTTTAAAAATTCAATAGGGTCAAGAACTTTCTCTTCTCTTACCTTTCTTTCCTTTTTCTCTGCCTTGGCTTCCTCTTTTTCAGCCTTAACTTCTTCCTTGACAGCCTTTTTTTCTGCCTTTTCAAGTTCCTTTTCGGCTTTCTTTTCTTCTTTTAAAATCTCCTCAGCCTTTTCTTCTACTTGTTGCGATTTTTCTTCAATCTCTTCGATCGTTTTTCTGCGCTCAGCCTTCTTTTCATATTTATCAATCACATCAGGTGAGATTGAAACAACAACTTTTGCTTTTTTGAAAAGTCCGCCTTCGCTTATGATTTTAATATCGACATCCTCTCTTGGTGCTTTAAGTTCCAAAAGCGCATTTTCAATAGCCTTTTCGATATTTTTTCCTGTTCCCTCTGCTGTTAACATATTTTTCCTCCCTAAATTAAAATTTTCTTGCGTAATCAACTGTAACTACTTCTGTTTTTTTCTTGTCCTCTTTTTTATCCAAAATTTTGTCGACAATCAAGAGTTGAAGAGGGGATAAGATTGTAGAAACAATTTGTCCCGTAAGCATGTAAATAGCAAATACGCTGTTGTAAAGAAGTGCAAAAAGTCCAAGGATAACTGGCATTATGATAAGCATTACTTTGCTAGTTTTTGGAGCGGCTAAGCCCTTCTTTTTGTTTTTGATTTTATTGTAAAGAGAATTGATATAGATTGAAAGCATTGAGAATAATACGCAAAGAACTGGGATTAAAAGCAATCCATTGCCTTTATCTTTAATCTTTTTAAGGTCTGGCATAAAGGCATTATAAATTGTCTCTTCTCCCTCTTGAATGCTCTTTCCAAAAGCGCTTTTGATTTGTCCATAAGAAACAATTTGTTTGCTTGTTGGAGAGTCTGGTTGCCAAATGTTTTGTATCCAAAGGAACGAATCCTTTGTGCTTTCATAAGTGTTTGATATAAGGTTCATCGCAACGCTTTGAACCGCGCTAGAAAGATATACATCATCATAAAGTTGATTGCCTTCTGCGTCAAGCACTGGGTTTCCTTCGCTGTCAACTCTTAAAGTATGGCTTAAAAGGATATCTTTCGATTGGTCATAATTTCCCTCTGCGTCAATCGGAAAAATCTTGTGAATTATTTCAAGTGCAACAGTGTTTGAAGGTGTTACTACTTCGTCTTCTCCCTCTACTGCTGGTGGGGTTGTAACCGCGAAATCAGTTTTGTATTCAATCTCTTCTAAGACAGCGTCAGTTTCGCCCTTCTTAACAAGTTGAATATACTTTTTGGTCGTTCCGTCAGTTTCTTCTCTTTCTACGATTCTATATTCTAAACTACTGTTATCTTTGAAAATCTCCGCTTTTATTTCGCGTTCATTTTCAGGTGTAGATGCGTCATCCTCACCGAGATAAGATTCTGTAACGCTGATTGCGTTTATGTAGTCATATTTAAGTTTGTCGTATCCGGACGCCATCTTGTATCCCGCCATGGCATTAAGTCCAGAAAATAATGTAAAGAATATCACAAGGTTAAGTATCAGCACCACCATGGTCATGATACAGCCACCATAGTAGCCCTTGCCCATATACTTTTTGTAAAGTTCGTTTTGTTTCTGTTGTAAAACCTGTGGTTGGCTGGCGTATTTTGCCTTCAATTTTTCAATTTCGGGTTGCATCTGAGCTTGTGATGCTGCCATTTTCTGTTGAGAATACTTACTAAAAGTTTCAACTACTGCCCATATAACTCTTATTACAACAGTGAGAAGAATGATTGCAAGCACATAATTCTTGGTTGCTCCCTCAAACGCTTGAATAATAGAAATCCACATTCCCTTTGGCTGACTAACAGAGAGTAAGTTGCTTAAATTAGCCATTTTATTTCTCCTTTAATATTGTTAGGGACTGGGTCATAACCGCATTCCTTATTTTTAGGATTGCAACGCACGAGACGTTTTGAGGTTAAAGAAATACCTTTAAATAATCCAAATTTATAAACCGCCTCTATTGCATAGGAGGAACATGTTGGGTAAAACCTGCATGTGTGGGGGATAAGAGGTGAAATCACCGCCTTGTAGATATAGACGGGGATTAAGCATATAAACCTAAATATTTTCTTAATAATTTTCATTTTGTGAATAAGAATTTAACTTGCTTTTCGATTTCGTTATAATCAAGGTCGCACGCTCCAAATTTAGCCTGCAAAACGTAATTATGAAACTCTTTTGGGAGAGCATTTTTGCGCACAATTTCTCTAAGCCTGCGCTTTAAAAGATTGCGCTTGTTGGCTTTCCCCTCTTTCTTTGAAATCGAATAGCCTATTTTATAAGTTTTAAACTTGCTATTTATAATAAAAAGGTTGAAATTCTTTGATTTAACCTTTTCGCCTTTTTTATAAATGTAATTAAATTGTCTGTTTTTCTTTAACCTATGGTCTGCCCTTTCTTTTGCATTAAGCAGATAATTTTTTTCTTCCACGATTTCTTCTTCTCTTTAAAACATTTCTTCCGCCACTAGTTCTCATTCTTTCTCTAAAACCGTGAACTTTGCTTCTTTGTCTTTTCTTTGGTTGATAAGTTCTTTTCATGTCTGCCTCCTTTTTATTAGTAACTACTAAATTATAATAAATAATTTTGGCTTTGTCAATTATAATCTCAATATTGCGCCATATAAAAAGAGGAGAAAGAGGATGTAGCAAATAAAAACCCCGACTTTTGTCGAGGTTCTAAGTTGACTTTCTGTAGAAGAATATCTTTTATTCTTTACTAATAGGGGAGCGTTAGTATAACTTACTCTCACCGCCAACACTATTTACAACTATTGATTTTATGAACGAGTCCAGTTGTATGATACATAGTCTTTTTTTAATAATGTTGCGTTGGCAGAAAAATCTGTGGTTGAAATTGTTGGTGTGGCGGTGGTGTCTCCACTCGTTACCTTCCAACCAGAAGGATTTTCAAAAACTATTGAATTTAAAACTGAACAATCCTTAAATGCATTTGCTTCTATTCTAGAAACTTTGGAAGGAATAGTTATATTTGTAATTCCAGAGGATTGGAATGCACAGCCAGCTATTTTAGTAACACTTGCTGGAATAGCAATGCTTGCCAACTTATCACACTTGTAAAAAGTACCAAAAGGAATTGTTTTTAAATTTTCTGGTAGTTTAACTGATGCTAGATTGGAGCAAAATGAAAAGATATCCGAAGAATCTAGTTTTGTATTATCAGGTAAGATAATTTCCGCTAAATTAGAGCAATATCTAAACGCCCTGTATCGAATATTTGTAATAGTATTAGGAATTGAAATACTTTTCATCTTGGTGAAGTTTTCAAAAGCGTTTGCTCCTATTGTCGTTACTGTATAAGTTTCACCAACAGTTCCACCACTAGAAGAATCATTGCAAACTATTTTATCTGGAATTACGATTGAGGTTTGTGTGTTGTCAGCACCTTTGATTGTTGCTGTTTTAGCACTATTATCGTAAGTAAATGTCAATTTCCCAGTATAATCTGTATCTTTTGGGGTTGAACGCGTCCAAATGTAATCTCTATAATATGACTCATTCATTAAGAACGTTGCATTTTGTTGCGTATCAGTTACATCAATATTGCTTATAGTTAAACTTGAATCATTGTAATGAACTCCATTCCAGCCAATTACATTTTTAAATGTTACACTAGTCAAATTAGTACAAGCATTGAAGACTCGTCTTGCCAGGCGACTTAAAGATGATGGCAATGTAATAGTGGTTAAACTCTTACAATTAGAGAAGGCTCCTTCTCCAATAGTCTCTATTCCTTCATTAAGAACTATCGTACTTAAACTTGTACAGTTACTAAACACCCATTCATTAATATTCTTAACACTTGCTGGAATAACAATTTTTTTAAGAGCCGAACAATCCATAAAGGAAGCTCCCGAAATTAATTCTATATTATTTGGAAAAACTACCTCTTCAAGATTTTTGCAATTTTCAAACACTCTAAAATTAATTAATTTAAGAGAATCGCAATTTGATAAATCTAAATATTTAATGGAAGTATCTTTAAACGCTTTTCCACCAAGTGTTTTTAGGGAACTAGGAACCGTTATTTTTTGAACACTAGAACACCCCTCAAAAGCACTTAATCCTATTTTTGTAACTCCTTCAGGTATATCTACCTTTTTTAAAGAAGAGCAATTTAAGAACGCCGAGTTATTAATATTTAATATCGTGTTAGGGATACTTATGCTTACCAAATCGGCATAATTTTCAAATCCATTCGCCACAATCGAAGTTATCGTATAAGTTTCACCAACAGTTCCACCACTAGAAGAATCATTGCAAACTATTTTATCTGGAATTACGATTGAGGTTTGTGTGTTGTCAGCACCTTTGATTGTTGCGGTTTTAGCACTATTATCGTAAGTAAATGTCAATTTTCCAGTATAATCTGTATCTTTTGGGGTTGTACGCGTCCAAGCGGCATCAGTATTTGCAGTTGTTGCTTTTATTGCATTTAATTCTGAATTTGTAACATCTAATTTTTCGTCGCCAAGTGCCCAACCAGCCATATTTTCAAATATAACTTGTTTAGTTGTGGCTTGCCATAAAAATCTTCCACCAATTCTATTAACATTCGCAGGTATAGTTAGCGATTGAACTGAACTCTTGCTTAAAAAATATGTTCCAATCGTATTTAATGATTTTGGCAATGTTAAAGCTGTAAGTTTTGAAGTGTTAGTAAGTACTGCGTCTCCGATACTTGTCAAACCTTCTGGAATATTTATTTCAACAAGATTTGAACATCTTGCAAATCCATAGTGTCCTATAGTGGTGAGTGTGGAAGGCAGTTTGACTGATGTTAAAGATGTGTAATCTTTGAATGCATTGTTTTCAATTTTGGTTACTGTATATTCTTTTCCGTTTTTAAGAATCTTGTCTGGAACATCGAGGCTTGTAATAGTCGTATCGCCTGCATTTGTAACAGATACTGTTTTATTTGTTTCGTTAAGAACATTGAAGGTCATAGTGTCTGCATACACCGATTCATCGACTGCAACGCGCTCGTTTGTGAGATTTAAAGAAAGCGCAAAGTTTCCGTTTACTTTTATGTTCTTGTTTTCAACATTTAAAGTTATGTTAATCGTCTGAGTCTCACCACTTTTAACAACCATGTTTGTAAAGTTTGAAACTGTCTTTTGCTCTTGTGTTCTGGTAATAATCGTGTTAGCAGAAGAAATATTATCATCAAATGTTATCCAAAAGTCGTGGTTATCACTTAAATTCTCAATGCTGACTTTGATAACAATTTCATTGTTTTGGTCAAAGTCAAGTGTCATATTTTTCCAAGCGTCTGGGGTTGTAAAAGACTTAACACTGTGGTCAAACCTAATATCTGGCAAAATATTATCAGTTACCGTACCAGTAACAAGCCCAGTTATATTTGCGTAAATTCCTGTGGCAGTAAAAGTGATACTTCCGCCTAAATCAACATTTGCCGACCTAAGCGCAAGAGTAACGCCAAGCACAATCCAACTTGACAAAAACAAAAACGAAATTATGTAGCGAGTAATTGTGCCCAAAAACTTGTTTTTAGTTTTTTTCTCCATCGTATCCCCTTTTAAATAGATTTCGTAATTTGCCGATTAAATATACTCATATATTTAAAGCATACTTTTCCTAGCATATTATAGAAAAAATAGACCAAATAAGTCAAACTTTTTATAGTAGGTTTCAACAATTTTTGACAATGTTTTCACTTAAAATTTAAACTGCTTTCCCATTTAAAGAATCAAAAAAGCAATAAAAAAGTATGTTTTCAAAATAACATACTTTTCTAAAATTTAATTGATGTTTTATTTAACTCATGTTAGGTTAGTGATTTTTGAAATTTTTATTTAATCTTTTCCTATTTCTTAACTAAAAAGCTCATTATTTTCCGCTACTTCCCCAACCTTTATCACCGCGATTTGAAGAAATTTTTGACAACTCTTCGTAAGAAATAACCTTTTCATTCATTTTTTCAACCCTATGAACAATCCCCTGCGCAATTCCTTTCTTAGTTTGATAAACTAAACCGCCTTTCAAGTTTGGATATTTTTCAAACAATGTTTCTTCATCCAAATTTGAAAAGATAAGATTATTGTTTCTTGAATTTGTGATAGCAATTTTGATTTCCCCACGATATCCACTATCAATAACGCCCGCACTTTTTTTAATTCCTTTACTTCCAGTCGAGGAGCGTTCTTCAATTTGAAGATAAAACTCTTCGCTACTTGCCCATGCCACTCCCGTTGGAATTAATTTAGTCTCATGGGGTTCTAGCAATATGTAATCTTCATCAAAGCAGGCATAAATATCATATCCGGCATTTTCACTTTCTTTTGTTGGCACAACCGCATTTTCTTTCATCTTTGCCCAGTACAAATTTCTTTCGTTATCAAAATAATTCATTTCTTTCTCCTTTCAATTATTTTAACATATTCGCTTAAATTTTCAAAATTTTAAACGATATTTTTTGATTTTTATTAAAATTTATAAACTTTTTGCTTATTTACTTAAAATTAAGAAAATTTGTCAATTTATTTTGTTTATTTTAATTCTTTTGTTTTAAAGGCAAAAAAATATGTTTTAGAATAAAAAATTAAATATTTTATTAATTAATCAAAAAAAACATTTTTTTTGAAACATTTTTGTTAAATAACTTTAAATAAAAAACATATTGATTAATTTTCAATATGTTTTGTTTATTTTTTATTTTTAATCTTTATCCAATAACTCTTACTGGTAAAATAAGATATAAGAATTCATCCTCTTCGGTTGGAACGATTACACATGGAGTTGAAGGCTTGTTAAAACAGATTTTAACAAATTCATTTGTGTTTACTCTTAAACTTTCGAGGAAATATCTAGGATTGAAAGAAATAATAAGGTCTTTTCCAGAAACATTTACAGGAATGTTTTCTTTAATATTTCCAAGTTCACTATTTGAAGTTATGCAAAGATTGCTTTCTTTAATATCAAACTTAACAAAATTATTATTGCTTGTTCTTGAAAGAAGGGTCGCTCTTTCAAGTGCTTCTTCAAATTGCTCTTTATTTACAATCACAAATGTTTCGTAGTTTGCTGGGATAATTTGTTTATAATTAATATAATCGCCTTCCAAAAGTCTTGAAGTAACTTTTGTATCACCAAGATCTACCATAATTGTGTAATTATCAATGTAAATGTTGATGATTTCATCGCTATCTTCTATAAGTTTTGCAAGTTCACTTAAACTTCTTGAAGGTACAACGATTGATTTTGTTATATTTGACTCGATATGTTTAGTAACTCTTGCAAGTCTATATCCGTCAAGTGCAACCGCATTGAGTTCATTGTTGTTGATATCGAAAAGTACGCCTTTTAAAATTGGTCTTGAATCATCAAGCGCAACTGAAAAGATTGATTTGTTTATGCAAGTTCTAAAATCTTTCTTAGAAATACCAAAATACTCATGTGTGTCAACTTTTTTGAAGCCAGGGTATTCAATAGGGTTGTAGCATTGAATCATGCTTTCGCTGTCTTCGTATCTTATTGTAAGTTGATTTTTTTCGTTTAATTCAAGTTCTATTTGTGAATTTGTAAGTTTCTTGACGAATTCTGTAATAAATCTTCCAGGAACAACCGTTTCGCCTTCAACCTTAACATCGGCTTTAATTTTTTTCTCGATTGACAATTCTGTGTCAGTAGCAGAAAGTGTTAAAGTTTCGTCTTCGGCAACGATTTTTATTCCTTCTAAGATAGGATTTGTTATCTTGTTTGATATGGCTTTGCTTACTCTTAGGAACGCTTCACTAAGTTCAAGCCCTTGGCAATTTACTATCATTTGCTTGCTCCTTAATCTTGCTCATAGTGTAACACACTTTAACTCAATAAGCAAGCATTTTTGCCAAAAAAGTAACAAAATTTTTTGTGTAAAACTCGCTATTATTATATAAATATATTTTTAGTAAAAAATAAATAATTTTTTGCTAAAAAATATTATTTAAAAAATAAAAAAAATTGCTTCCCAAAAGGCATTAATTAATAAATAAAATATATTGCATCAATTAAATTATTGTTGCAAAAATTATATTTATTCTAATAAAAAATAAATCGCCCTATCCCCTTATTTTAGGGCATTAGAGCGATTTTAAAGTATTATTTATTATTTAAATTTTATTGAAAAAATAATCCGCGGGCGAAGTTAAAAATTAATTAATTTTAATTGATAAAATAATAATAGTAATAATAACTTTTGTGTAAATGTGGATAACTTTTTTCGAGGTCTATATTTAGGATTTTTTGGTGTAATTTTTAACGATTAAATACTAGATATAGATTGTGTAAATGTGGATAACTTGTGGATGAAAAATTTTACTTATCCACCTATCAACATTTTACGAATTTCACTGATGAATGTTTGTATCTTTGGAGAGATTTTGATGTCGTCTGAAATCTTGTCGCGAGAGTGCATGATTGTGGTATGGTCGCGTCCTCCAAAAATTTTACCTATGCTTACAAGTGGCATTTCAAGCATTTCGTTGATAAGATAAATTGCTATCATTCTTGGTTCAACGACTTCCTTGCTTTTCTTTTTGCCAACTATGTCTTGCCTTGTAATGTTGAAATACAAACAAACTTTATCAATTATTGTATCGGCAGTTAATGAATCACTTGATTCTGACTCGTATTCGTTATCAAAAGCCTCATTTGCTTCTTCCATGCTTGCTGATGTTTTGTTGTGAAGGGTTGCAAGATAGTAAACTTTTGTGAGCATACCTTCAAGTTCCCTTATGTTTGAAACATTTTTTTCGGCAATAAAAGTGATAACATCATCATCAATAACATATTTTTCAAGTTGACATTTTTTGCGCATGATTGCAATTCTTGTTTCAAAATCAGGGGATTGAATATCTTGAATAAGCCCGCAAGTGAAACGAGATTTTAATCTATCAGCAAGTGTTTCAATATCCTTTGGTGGACGGTCAGAAGCAATGATAATTTGTTTGTTATTTTGATATAATTCATTGAAAGTATGGAAAAATTCCTCTTGTGTTGATGTTTTTTTAGCAATAAACTGTATATCATCGACCATTAAAACATCCAAATTGCGATATTTTTGTCTAAATTCAAGCACAGATTTATTTTTAGATGCTGAACTTAAAGACTCAATATAATCATTTGCAAAATTTTCACAAGTTACATAAGTTATGTTAAGAGAAGGGTTGTATTCTTTAATATAATTACCAATCGCGTGCAAAAGGTGAGTTTTTCCAAGACCTACTCCGCCATAAATGAAAAGAGGGTTAAATTTTTCGCCGGGATGTTCGGCCACCGCTCTTGCTGCGGCATAAACAAATTGGTTGCTTTTGCCAACGACAAAGTTATCGAATGTGTATTTTTCGTTAAAAGGGTTCTTAACAACTTCAACTTCTTTGGCTTTTGGTTTTTCACCATTAAGTTTTATGTATTCGATTGCTTCATTTTGGTCAAGGACTTCAATTTCAGTATCAGCGCCGAAAATATCATTTACAGCAGATGAAAGTTTGTCGAAATAGTTTCTCATAATTTGATTTTTTGCTGAAAGTGAGTTTGTTGAGATAACCAGTTTTTTGCCATCTACAAAATCAAGGGCTTTAAGTGGTTTGAACCACATAACAAAAGATACATTTGAAACAGTAAGTTCTAGTTTTTCAAGAACCGCTTGCCATAAAGAATTTAAGTCTTGCATTTTTCACCTCTATAATATATATAATTATATATTTATCTAAACAATAAGTCAATAAAGAGTGTCGAAATAATTTTAAAAATTTTTATGCTTCAAAAATTCTTGTTTTTTAATAAAAATAACCACAAAAAACACAAAATTATGCTGTTTTAGTGGAAATTATCTTAAAATTATGTTATTATAATATTGTGATTATTAAAAATTTGACGCTCAAAGATTATCGTTCACATGAGGATAAATACTTTGAATTTGACCCTAAATTTAATGTGTTATTAGGAAAAAATGCGCAAGGTAAAACGAATGTTCTTGAAGCAATCTTTTTTGCTGTCATAGGAAAAAGTTTTAAAACCTCTAAAGAAAAAGAGGTTATATCTTGGGGTAAAACTTCGGCATATATAAAAGCTGAATTCCAAAAAAAGTATAGGGAAACTAAAATTGAACTATTTTTTAATGAAAATCACAAAAAAACAATAAAAATTGACGATATTCCTATTAAAAAGATTGGCGAACTTATGGGGGCGTCAAATGCAGTGTTTTTTTCGCCGGATGAATTAAAACTTGTAAAAGAAAGCCCAGAAGAGCGTAGACGCTTCATGAATATAGATATTTCACAGACGAATAAGAGATATTTTTATCTTATTGGCCGTTATGAAAAAGTTTTAGCAAACAGAAACAAACTTTTAAAGACGAGTAAGGATATTTCCGCCTTAAAAGAAACTATTGATATATGGGATAGAGCGTTAAGCGACCTCGCTGGGAAAATTGCTAGCGAAAGAAAAAAGTTTATAGATGAACTTTCTCCACTTGCAAAACTTGCACATTCTTACATTTCAGGGGGAAAAGAAGACCTTGTTATAAAATACGCTTCTTCTTTTGAAGATAATTATGAAGAAAAAATGTTGAAAGCCCTGCAAAAAAATCTTGAAAAAGATTATAGACTTGGATATACTTCGGTTGGAGTTCACAGAGATGACATTGATATATATATCAATGGAGTCGAAGTGAAAAATTATGGAAGTCAAGGTCAGCAAAGAACAGTTGCACTGTCATTAAAACTGGCTGAACTTGAAATCATAAAAAATAGAGTAGGCGAATATCCAATTCTACTTTTGGATGATGTGTTTAGTGAACTTGACAGAGAAAGGCGAAAAAAACTTTTGAACTTCACAAGCAAAACGCAAACTATCATAACTTGCACAGATTTTGACGAAATGAGTGATGCAAAAATATTCAAAATTGTAAAAGATTAAAATTTAATAAATTTATAAAAATTGGATTAACAAAATCGAATTTAAATTTTTTTTATTAAAAAATAAAAACAAAAAATAAATTGAAAAATATTTTTCTTTGTTATTGATTTTAAAATAAAAAACAGTATTTTGATAATAAAATATTGTTTTTTTTGTGATTTTTTATTAATTTTTTATTATTTTTCTATCAATTTTAATAAAACTTTATATTTTTTCGTTTTTTTAAGGCGCAAATTTCGATTATTGAGAAAAAGATAAAATTTTCAAGTCTTTTATTCTGGTTTGTTTTCGGCTTATAAAAATATCTAATCGAAAATCTTAAAAAATAAAGAAATATTCTATAAAAATACTAAAAAAATGTTAAAAAATTGCTATTTTTATTAAAAAATTGTTGATTTTTAATAAAAAGTTGGGAAAATTATTAAAAATATTTACCAAAAATAAAAATAGCATTTTTTGAAATTTCAAATAAAATATTTTTTAGTAAAAAAATGCAAAAATGTCGAATAAATTAAAATAAAATTGCTTTATTTATTGTAGACAAAAAAAATAAATAGCAAAACTGCTATTTATTTAAAAATATTTTTTGATAATTAAGTCCCATTGCGGTTTTCATTTTGTTCAAAGTTTCTTTTGCGACTTCTGACGCCTGTCTACTGTTTTCAAAAAGCATTTCATAAATTTCGTTTATATGCTCGTGGCAATATGCTCTTCTTTCGCGCATTGGAGTCAAAAGTTCTTCAATAATGTTATAAAGGAAGTTTTTTACTTTAACATCACCAAGTCCCCCTCTTTGATAATGATTTTTAAGTTCGTCAAGATTTTTATATTCTGGGAGATATTTCGCAAAATGCTCGTCTTTGCAAAATGCGTCAAGGTATGCAAACACAACATTGCCCTCTATTTTGCCCGGGTCAGTGATTTTAATGTGGTCAGGATCGGTGTATGCGGACATTATTTTTTGTTTCACTGTTTTGGAGTCATCGCAAAGATAAATTGCGTTGCCAGCCGATTTTGACATTTTGATTTTTCCGTCAAGCCCCGGAAGTCTTGCGCAAAGTTTTGACTCTGGCAGGAATGCTTTTGGCTGAGCAAAAATTTCTTCTTGTGGTTTGTAAGTATAATTAAAAGAAGAAATTATTTCTCTGGTTTGTTCAAGCATAGGAAGTTGGTCATCACCTACTGGAACGATTGTTGTGCCAAACGCTAAAATGTCGGCTGCTTGCGACACAGGATAATTTATAAAACCGATTGGTACCGAATTTTCAAAGCCGCGCTGTTTGAGTTCTTCTTTAATTGTAGGGTTTCTTTGAAGCCGAGAAAGCGTTACAAGGTTCATAAAATAGGTTGTAATTTCTGGGAGCTCTGGCACAAGGGATTGAATGAAGATATTTACCTTTTTTGGGTCTATACCTGCCGAAATATAGTCAATAGCGACTTGAATTATGTTGTTTTTAACTTTATCTACATTGTCATGGTTGTCAGTGAGCGCTTGTGTGTCGGCAATCATAATATAAAATTTGTCAAAGTTACCCTCATTTTGAAGTTTAACTCTGTTTTGAAGTGAGCCAACATAGTGTCCAATATGAAGATTTCCCGTTGGTCTATCACCTGTTAAAATAATGTCTTTCATGATTTTGTCCTCTTTTTGATTAATTTTAATGTTTTTTTATCCTTTTGTCAATGTTTTAAGCCTTTGTAAGCGTTTTTAAATATTTTTGTTATTTGCTTATTGCAAAAGTTTTTTTTGAAAGTTGAATAAGAAAGAAGTGAAAATATTTTGAAAATAAATTTCTGTAAAGTGAAGATGTAAGGAGGAAATAGCGAGACTAGCGATAAGAAAGAATAAGGCAAACTTAATTATATATAATAACTTATATGTATTTGTTTGGCGAAAAAAGATGAATGTTGTATAATAATGAAAGAAAATTATTGGCGTTTAAAGTCTAAAATCTTTAACTGAGGAGGTGTCAATGTTTAATAAAAAACTTTTTGGTTTTGTTTTGGTTGCGGTCTCTGCCTTTACAATGGGCGGAGGACTTTTGGCTGGTCAAAATTTAAAAAATCTGCCTTTAACTAAGCCTTCTATTCAAGAGGTAAAAGCAGAATATAAGTTTGATGACATTGTGGGTTCAAATTTTAGTTTTAATACCGATGACTCTCAAATTGAAACTACCTATTCTACTCTCAGCATAGAAAAAGGTGAACATATTGAAAGTATCACTGTAACAACTGAGGCGGGCGAAACTATTACCGAAGAGAGTGGAGCGTGGTCAGTAGAAACTGGAAAGCAAGTAATAATAACTATTGTCAGTGAAAAAGGTTACATATTTAATGAAAATACAAACCCTGTTCTTACTGGAAGCGGAAGTGTGCAAGTTCACGAGTTGCAGGATGAAAGGACAATTATACTTAACTGGGCAGACTTTGATGGAGACGGAAATATAAGTATAGAACCTACTGCACGCGACAATGCTATTGTTTTGAAAGCAAATGACTCTTTTGCAAGTGTAAAGGTTGACGATGGCGAGATTATGCCACTTGAAAGTGATGTCCAATTTAATTTAAAAACTGGTGAGACAAAAACGCTTGTTTTCACTCTTAAATATGGATATAAAAACCCTTTAATCACAGGAATTGAAGAAGGTTTTATCGAGTCTTCAATGGTTGAATGGGCAGACAATGAAAAAGTGTATACCTTAACTATTTCGCTTAAAAATATTGTTGAAGATAAACAGATTTCACTAGAAGCAACTCAAAGACAATATATTTTTAACCTATCAATAGTTTCTGGTATGGAATCTTATGCTTCAATAAGTGAAAGTGCAAGTCAAACAATAAACTTTGGCGAGAATTTGAATTTGGGACTAAACATAACAAATTTTTCTTACGGTTTTGTTTGCTGGAAGATATCTGACCATATTCTAAGTACCAAGTCAAGTGATGAGGTTTGCATTGATGAGGCTATTAAAGACATTCTTGAAAACAAAATTCATGAAGAGGAGAATAATACTTTTTCAGTGGTTGCAACCATAAAAGAGGTGGCAACTTTAACTGATCTTCAAATTGAAGGTCAAGGAAATATTGAATTTAACTACACTGATGTTGAAGACAATATGACTGAGAAACTGATGAGAATTAACGCTAACGAGTCGCTTTCAAAAAGGCTTAAACTTGACGAAAAGATTGTTATTTCAATCAGCGCGGACGAAGGCTACCACTTTAAAGGATTAAAAATAAACGACGAAGATATAAATTTTGAAAGCAACAGTTATGGCGTCATATATGAAAATGGAAAAATCAGTATAATCATTACAAAATCTATTCAAAAAGTTCAGTTTGTTTTTGAGGCGGATGAGTTTAATTTGCCAGTGAAAGCAATGGTCAAAGTTTACGACTTAGTGGGCTCACCATCTGCCGAGGGAGGACAAGTTTATCTTTGCGACATAAACGGAAACAAACTTGACAACTACGAAAGTGAAAGCGAAGCGGTGGGCTATGATTTTGTAATCAAAACTCACACTGACGCTACGATTTATCTTTTGGTCGAGGCTAAAAAAGGTTAT
The DNA here is from genome assembly GCA_934771475.1 of uncultured Clostridia bacterium. Classification (GTDB taxonomy): domain Bacteria; phylum Bacillota; class Clostridia; order Christensenellales; family UBA1242; genus Caccovivens. The sequence goes on along the minus strand of CAKVMD010000009.1, from coordinate 23,541 downwards.
AGTTACGAGTTGACCGCGCAAAACGCACAAGTTACAAAAATCAGTGGCAAGAATATATATACTCTTTCCAAAATTAAGTCTTCGTCAAGCGCGCTTTGTTTATTTACAGCAAAAGCAAATTCTATTTCTATAAAATATGTTCTTGATAACACGATTTCATCAGCAAAAGCCGGCAAGTTTGAGGCGGATACTTCATCTAGCCTTATCAATTCTCAAATAAACAATTCCTATGAAATTGCTCTTAGTGCGCTCACCGGCGCAGAAGTTTTGGCGACAGGATATGTGAACATTAATTATACTTTGCAAACCGAAAATGGGCGCCCAAAAGCCAAGATTGTTTACGCAAGCGGAAGAAGTGATAGCGATGATTTTACAACAAGTGTTGTTCGCCAAAGCGACCACGCTAAAACTGGCTTTACAAACAATTTTTCACTAAATCTTTACAATGTAAATGAGGATGCGACAATTTATATTTATGTTTTGCCTAAGGTTTACAATCTTAAATTTTTCGTTGACGAGGGTGAGGTTGTCGAAGTAGAAAATGGCATAACTTTTGGAAATTACATAAATCTGAGTCTTTTAAGTGAACAGCAAAAGGCAAAAGTGTTCAAGCAAAAAGCGGGTTATGATTTTAGCGGATACTTTACTATGCAACGAGGCCAAGGTGAAAAATATATAAATGCTAGCGGAGTTGTCAATAAGATTTGGACTGAAACGGGATATTCGTTTGACGGGGTTAAGTACACTGCAAATTCAAACTTTGACCCAGATTCAAACACTTTTACATTGTTTGCGTTTTGGCAATACAAAAAAGCATATATCACTTTTGAGTTTACCCCTTCCAACCTTAAAAGTAAGGAGTTTAGCCAATTTCAACTTTCAGACTTTGTTTTAAAAAAGAGTTTTGATGATGCGTATGGTTCGATGAACGAAAGTAACAGATTTTACGCCGAAATCATGAGTGGAAAAGCGCTCACATTTGCGTCAGTTTCTGTCAATGGATATGTTTTTGAAAAGTGGATAATTTCATATAACGCAGAAGTTAAAGAATTTACAGGACAAGAGATGAACTACACTTTTGACGACCTTTCATACACTGTTACCGCGGTTTATAAACCAGAATATTCACTTGTTGTTTACTGTCAAAACAATCAGAAAGCGGAAGGTGGAAGCGCGTATATGCTTCAAGACGGACAAGAACTTGACGGAGTGAGCTTTTCAAGTGAAAAGTCATTAAGAGTTATTGCCCAGAAAGCAGAGGGAAATGATTTCCTTTATTTTGAAGATGCTCAAAGTGGAAGAAAATATTTTGCGGAACTCATAAACGGAAACTATTCCTATACGCTCGGCTTGCAAACAAGTCCACTTTCAATTAAGGCTGTTTTTAAAGGGCAAGCAGTTACTACAAATATTGATGTAAACGAGATTGCTAAATGCCATAACCTTATTGGTGTTTATGTAAACAGCGTCAAGAAGATATTGTCTTCAAATATTCTCACTTCGGGTGTTTGTGTGGGCGATGAAATTATGATTAAAGTCCAAAAAGAAGTTGGATATGGCATTGAAACAGACTTTGAAAAGTTTGAAAAAAGAGTTAGCCAAACTTCTAGTGCAAATGTAGAGACTTACACATATATTTACAAAGTTGACTGCAAAGATTTGATTACTGACGAAGGTGGACTTTCACTTTCTGCCACATTCACCGCTCCACAAGAAAGCGTCAATATCACGCTTTTAAACGGGGTTATTGAAAATGGCGAATTTCTTTCGCAAAGTGTAGGCGGGAAAGCGGTTCTATTTAGAAAAGGTATGGCGGAGGAAAAAATTGTTGGAAGCAAACAATTTGAGGCCTCTTTTAGTGAGAGTAGCACACTTGAATTGACTCCGTTTGAAAATTACAAACTTTATTGTTTTATGGTAAATGATGTTAGAACTGACTTTTCGCGCTATATGAATGAAAACAAATTGGTTATGAACAGGGCTTTCATGGAAAACTTCCGAAACCAAAGACAAATAACTTTGAAAATCTGTTTTAAAATCATGCTATGGACTGATGAAGAGTCTCGAAGCAGTTCTTTGCAAGGCGGAGGTACAAAAGAAAACCCATATTTAGTAACAAGCGCTAGTGATTTTGGATTTATCTCCTACGCTGTAAACAGCAACCTTTCAAACGAGCGAGGAGTTAAATATTGTGATGCTTATTATAAGGTTACAAACAATATTAATTTTGAAGGAAAATTTTATTCTCCAATAGGCGTGCAAAATGCCTTTAACGGTTATTTTGATTTGGGTAAATATTATTTTTCAAACATTTTGCTGGATAAATCTTACACAAAACCAACCACTTCTTATAGAGGGCTGTTCTTAAACATAACGGACAATGCAGTTATAAAGCAAGACACATCAAAAACCACCCTTATTTCTACCATTTTAATTGGTGTCGCAGTGGGTGCTCTGGCGATAGTTGGAGCATGCTGGATAGTAAAAAAGAAAAATGAAAGTTACTATAAGGGCGTTTACTAATATTTGTTTTATAATTTAGTCGAGGTTTAGCGGTTATATAATATAAGCTAATTTAAAGAATAATGCCGTTTTTCAGGCTCTAAAACAAAAAAATTCCTTGACAAAATAGGAGAAACAATATATAATCATAGTCAAGCAGTATATTACTGTCCTTGTTTTTCGCGGATAACGAAAAACCATTTTAGTCCAAAAGGAGGTAAAGCATGAATAAGTATGAACTTATCTACATCATTTCTAGCGATGTTGCCGAAGACGCTCGTGAAGCTCTTATTAAAAAGTTCTCTTCTTATGTTGAAGAACACAAAGGCACTGTCGAAGGAATTGACAAGTGGGGTATGAAGAAACTTGCTTATCCAATCAACTTTAAAAACGAAGGATTTTATGTTGTTATGAACTTAACTATGAATCCAGAAGAAGTTGACGCGATGGCAAAACTTATGAACATTACTGAGGGTATTGTTCGTCAAATGTTCGTTAGAAAATAATCTAACCTAAGGAGTTATTTATGAATAAAGTTGTATTAATTGGAAACCTTGCAAGAGACCCTGAAATTACCACTACAAACAGTGGAGTTTCTGTATGCAGATTTTCTCTTGCGGTTCAAAGAAGATTCTCATCACAAGACGGGGGCAGCACCGCTGATTTCTTCAACATTGTTGTTTGGAGAGGTCTCGCTGAAAACTGCCATAAGTTTTTGAGAAAAGGTTCTAAATGTGCAGTTAGTGGAAGAATTCAAAACTCTTCTTACGAAGCCCAAGACGGAACAAAGAGATACACAACTGAAATTGTTGCGGAAGATGTAGAGTTCCTTGGTAGTAAACCAGCTGATGGAACTGACTTACAACCCGCACCTAAATCATCAAACGATGCAAGCGCAGAACTTGAACCTATTGATGACGATAGTTTACCATTTTAATTAAAAGGAGATTAACCATGGCTGAAGCAGTTAAAACTGAAGAAAAGGTTGTGAAAAAATTTCGCAAACCTGCAAAGAAAAAAGTTTGTGCTTTCTGCGTAGCAGGTGAAAAGACTATTGATTACAAAGATGTTGCTAAAATCAGAAAATATATCACTGAAAAAGGCAAAATTCTTCCAAGACGCCAAACTGGCGTTTGCGCTTATCACCAACGCGAACTTTGCACAGCAATCAAAAGAGCAAGAAATGTTGCTCTTCTTCCATACGTTGGAGACTAAGTCAAACTTTTGACTTTAAATAAAATTTTAATAGGAGGCAAATTATGCAAAAAGATATTCATCCAGATTATCATGAAGTTACCGTAGTTTGTGCTTGTGGAAACACTTTTAAAACAAAGTCAAATGTTAAAGGCGACACTTTAAGTATTGATATTTGCAACAAATGTCATCCTTTCTTCACTGGGAAGAAAAAGGTTGTTGATGCAAGCGGTAATGTTGAAAAGTTCAACAAGAAATACGGCTTAAACTAAAATTATTAGATGCGGTTGTTGGCTAAGAGCGCAAAGTGCACTTGCCAGCAACAAATTCTCATTCAAACAGTGATGCTGTTAAAAAACACTTTTCTCGGCAAATTGATTTGCGGAGGGTATTAGAAAATAGCATCACAAAGTTTGTATAAAGATTAAAAGACGCCAAAAACTAGCGTCTTTTTTGTTTGGAGAAAACAGAGTAGTGCGGGCAAGTCAGAAGATAAAGAAAGGCTGACTTTATACATAAATATTGACAATGCGACCTCATTGTGATAGAATATTTGCATGAAAATTTATAGATATGTATCACAAGAAGAATTAAACCTTATGAATAGCGCACCCGAAGAAATGGGACGCGAATATTGTAACACAAGAGAAAGCAACACATTTTATTATGAAAAAGGGCAAAAATACCTTCACTTTTTTAAGAATAAAAAGGATATTGATTTGCTTAGAACTTTGTATAAGGGGGAAAATCGCAAATTTTATATCTGCACATTCAATGCTCCTCGATTGTATCTTGCTTTCCATGCTGGGAAAGGTTACTATCAAGATGCGCATGGATATGAAACGATTGTAGCAAAAGAGTATGCAATTCAAACAAGATACTTTAACCCTGACTGGCTTTGCAATGTAGAAGAGGATGACGGACAAGCTCTCGACAGATAGACAAGGAGTAAAAATGAAAACAAAGAAAAAATCATCGTTTATGATTGTTTTAGCATTACTGATAGCGTTAATAGGGATTCTAGGTCTGATTGTGTTTTTAAGAAATGACCAGGACAAAAAGGTGTACGGGATATTTTTTGAAAACACGGAGGGTTTAAATTTCACTCTTTCAGAGGGAACATTGCGCGGAGGCACAGCCGAAGAAGGGAAATTCAAAGAAGTTTCATTTGGAGAAGAAATTGATGACAATATCTCTTCTTGGCAGAATTTAAACATAAAGTTAAATGACGGCGCAACAAGAGCGACTTTGTATATCAATTTTCGTTTAGAAAACTATTTTGTTAGCGCAACGCTTAATCAGAACGAGGTTGTTGACGGAAAAGTTTCTATAAACAGACCGCTTGGAGCGTTTAAGCAAGGCTCAAACTACGGGGATGGAAATTTTGAAGTTATCTTTGAAAAAACGGGAGACAAACCAGATTTTTCAAAATTTAAAATTAATTTTAAGTTCATTGATGTTCCTTCAAGTGTATGTGGGTTAAAATTTGAAAACTATGATTATGAAAGCAAGATGGTGTCGGTCGGCAAAGCTAGTGATGCAGACAGCGAAGAAGTCTTGACAATCCCTGAAAAAATTAAACAATCAGGAGTTGTTTACACTGTAAGCAAGGTTGTTGCAAATGGATTTGACGATTTGCCTAACTTGGAAACAATATATTTGCCAAGTACGATTGAAAGTCTTGGTTCCTATTTGGGACTAAATTATGCACCACGCGTATTTTATAATTGCCCTAAATTGAAAATTATAAATTATGTTGGAGAAAATTACACAACTCTTAACAACTCTCTACTTATAGACAAAAGAACAAACACTTTATTGTACGCAACAAATTTTGTGGATGAGTCCAATTTTACAAGTTTGTTAAGTCAAAGATACTCTGCTGACTATGATTCTCAAACGGGCTTATTAATTGAATCTTATATAGAGAATATCGGGACAGAAGCATTTTCAAATAGGAAAGACCTTAAAACTATTATCATTCCTGAAAATATAAAAAGATTAGGTTTTAAAAGTTTTGGTTATAGTGGCGTAAAGTCTGTAACTCTTCCAAGTTCTATTAAGGATGTAAACAGTGCTTTTTATGGATGTGATAACCTAGAAGAAATTATTTTAACAGGAGATAACAGCAAATACGAATGCATTAACAATAAGTGCTTAGTAGAAAAAGACACAAAAACTCTCGTTTGCAGTTCAATCTATACTCCGGAGGGGAGTTCATCAGTTTATGCATATATCCCAGAAGGGGCTACAAAGATAAGTAGTACTACTTTTGCTTATTGGAAAAGTATTCAATGTGTGGTCATTCCTGAAACTATAACAGAAATTCAGGGAAGTGCGTTTGGCGGTTGTGTTAATCTCAAAACCGTGATAATTAACAGTTCTTCGGTTGCAAATGGTGCAAACACAGACAATTTCTTGTTAAATTATGCAACAATCGTGCTTGTAAACACTTCAATTTCGGTCAATTCAAACAGTGTGATTGCAAACTCGTTTAATTTTGCCCAGACCCAAGAGATTTCTGGGGTTACATATAATTGTTATATTAAAGCGTAGATTTTAACATTTAACAAATTTTAACATTAATATTTTGTTTAAAAGTACCTTGAAAAACACGCGTGTTTTTACGAGGTATTTTTTTAATAATCAAACCTCGCGAGCCTTTAAAAAAATATGAAAATTTATTTTCTGAAAGCGTATTGACGAAAAACTATACCAATAAATTGATTTGGTTTTTATAGTCTAAAACAGGAAATTTTTAAATAAAACATTTCTTTGTGTAGTTTAAAAGCCTGCTTATTGTCAAAAATTGGGTATGGATAAAATTTATATTCCTCTTGTTAATGGAGTGGGAATTTATGACAAAGATAAACTCTGCGTTGCAATAGTGGACGAACGAGGCAACAAGCGGGTGAGCGGTCGGGATATAAATCCTAAATCAAAGGTCTGGGACAAACCCTTTTTGCGAGGGCTTGGATATTTTTGGTACTATTTAATTTTTCTTGTTATGAGTCTCGAATTATCACAAGAAATGTCAGTGGAAGATATGGGAAACGCTAAAAGAATTAGAAAAATCAAATCTTCATCGTGGGGCATTGGAATAATCGCTTGTATCCTTTTTTCATTCTTGATTGGCTTGTCTGTGTTTGGCATTTTGCCAAGAGTTGTTGTTGAAAAGTTTGTGGATAAAAGAAACGCCCTTTTATTTAACCTTATGATTGCGCTTTTTAGAAGTGCGTTACTAATTGCTATCTTATTTTTGATAAAGTTTATCCCTTCATTTTCTTCTCTTTTTGCATTCAATAGAGAAGCGTGCACGAAAGGGAATAATGAGAGCCTAAGGCAAGTCAGCCCCTTAAATTTTTTAAATCTTACTGTAAACACTTTTTTATTTACTATTTTTGTGGTATCATTAATTGGACAAAAAACAAGCGTTTTTGCACAGTTTTTCATAAATTTGGCAATATTTTTGTTTATTTTATGTCTAACCTATGAAGCTTTAAGGCTTTGCGACAAGTCTAAAAGTGCATTCGTGAAAGATTTATGCTTAATACTCAATTTGCTTGTTTTAACAAAGTCCGCTCTTACGCAAAAAGAGGTTAAGAAAGTGGCAGAACTCGAAATTAAAAATCAAGATTTTATAAAGGAAGAAAAGGGGCGCGTTTCAATGTCCTGTGTTTTTGCCGAAATGCAAAACAAACTTCTTTTGAAAGACAAGTATGAGCCCAGCGATGCGGAGTGGATTGTTGCGACAGTTTTAGGTAAAAATAGAGCTGAAATAAAACTTATACGAAGCGTAAGTGATAAGCAGTATCGCGATATTATGCGTGCGGTAGATAGGAGGGCAAAGGGAGAACCTCTTTCTAGCATTTTTGGATTTGTAGATTTTTATGGGCTTAGGTTTGAAGTTAATAAAAAGGTGCTTTCGCCACGAATGGAAACGGAAATTCTGGTGGAACTTGCCATAAAAAAAATAAAAGAAAATAATTTCAAATCAGCCCTTGACCTTTGCACTGGTTCTGGCGCTATCGGAATTTGCCTTGCCAAGTTTACCAATGCGCAGGTTACTGGGGTGGATATTTCAAAGCAGGCGCTTTTGGTTGCCCAGACAAACGCGACAAAAAACGATGTAAAAGTTGAATTTTTGCAATCTGACCTATTTAATGAATTGAAAAAACGAAAAAAGTATGATATAATTGTGTCAAATCCGCCATATATAAAAAGTCAGGATATTTTATCGCTTGATGAAGAGGTTAAAAAATATGACCCAAGGCTTGCGCTTGATGGTGGGGAAGACGGTCTCGATTTTTATAAAGCAATCGTAAAAGAGGCACCCTTGCATTTAAATAAAGGGGGACTGCTTATGTTTGAACTTGGGATAAACCAGTTCAAAGATGTCAAAGCGCTCATGAATAGTGAGGGGTTTGAAGATATCGAGATTGTTAAAGATTACAACAAAATTGAAAGGATAATTTATGGTAGAATACGCTAATGAAATGCTAGAAAAAACTGGGAAAGCGAAAGCAAGATTTGATGAATTAACCGAACTTGTTATGAAACCAGAGGTGATAGCAGATAATAGAGAATGGAAAAAACTTGTCAAGGAGAGGGCATCTCTTGAAGATATTGCCACATGCTATGATGAGTTAAAATCGCTTTGTGATGAAATGGAAATTTGTCAGGAAGAACATGACAAGGAAACAGACCATGAAATGAAGGCGATGTTTTATGACGAAATCGGTTTACTAAAAACTAAAATTGAAGATAAGGTGGAAGAAGCCAAAATATTGCTTTTGCCAAAAGATGAAAATGATGATAGCAATGTTATTATTGAAATTCGACAAGCGGCTGGGGGAGAAGAATCGGCTCTTTTCTGCACTGAACTTTACCGTATGTATTCAATGTATGCAGAAAGCAAGCGCTGGAAAGTTGAAGTTATAGACTTAAATGAAACCGAACTTGGCGGAATTAAAGAAATCACTTTTATGGTTAAAGGGAAAGGCGCTTATTCGAGATTAAAGTTTGAAAGCGGAGTGCACAGAGTTCAAAGAGTCCCAGAGACCGAAAGCCAAGGAAGAATTCACACTTCCACTTCAACCGTTGCAGTTCTTCCAGAAATTGAGGAAGTTGAGTTTGAAATTGAAGATAAAGATATAAGAATTGATACTTATCGTTCTTCTGGTGCGGGTGGGCAACATATTAACAAAACCGATTCTGCCATAAGAATAACTCATCTTCCAACTGGAATTGTGGTTTCTTGCCAAGACGAGAGAAGTCAAACCAAAAACAAAGAGAGAGCAATGAGTATTCTTCGTTCAAAACTTTATGACTACTATCAAGGGCAAATTGAAAGCGAGTATAAAGAAAATAGAAGAAGCCAAGTAGGGACTGGCGATAGAAGTGAAAGAGTTCGTACATACAACTATCCACAAGGCAGAGTAACCGACCACAGAGTGAATGTAACGTCTTACAATCTTGAAGGTGTTTTAAATGGTGATATTGACCAGTTTATTGACGCGCTGATTATTAAGGATAGAGCAGACAAACTTGCTAATGCCTAATAATTAAAGCAAAAAAATCTAAATATTTTAAGAGGCTTATATAGCAGTTAAATAAACATCGATAATATTTGAAATAAAAAAGCATGGAATTATCCATGCTTTTTTGGTGTAAACCCGAACATAAGAAAGCGGGTTTATAAATTTGGTTAATATATAAAAATGAAAAAGTTTTTTATAAAATAAATTTTTTCTAAAACTACATAGGGGCGTAACAAACAAAATTTAAGTTAAAAACAAAATGAAATTTTTGAATTTAAAATTTTGAAATCTGCAATGTAAAAATCAAAATTCTAGTATTTAAAATCAAAATTTTAAAATTTTTAAGTATTTTTGCCTAAAATTATGAAAATTAAGAGTTTTCTTTTTCGTCAAAAGCAGATTCGCGCGCAAAAGCGAGTTCTAGGTCATAGTCGCGTACTGCGCTGTGGTCTCTATAAAGGTAACCAGCGTATTTATCCATATAATCTTTAAACAGTTGCTCGCTTAGATAATGACGACTGTTTAGATTGTCTCCAAATTTATGTGATATTTTTGTGCATTTTTCCTCAAATGGTTTTATCCATATCTGAAATTTTTTATAGGTTGGGTTCTTTACTGGAATTGGATGCACTCTTTCGTATGCTTTTGCAAGTGCCTTTGCATGGACGAAAATCACATTTTCTTCATTCCAATACTTTTCTAAGAATTGTCCCCAACGCATTTTGTTATATATCAAATTGAGTGCATCCTCGTTGTTATACTTCATATATCTCCTTATTCTGCTCTGACTTGAACCTTAACTTTGACCGAAACTGTTGGATGCAGTTTTACTATAACCTCATAGTCTCCAATAGATTTGATTGCGTCTTTAAGTTCAATTTTTCTTTTATCAACATTGTATCCGTATTTTGCAAGTCCGTCAGCGATTTCTTTTGCCGAAATAGAACCGAAAGTTTTGCCATTTTCTCCACATTTAATTGTCAGAGAAACGATTTGACCTTTAATTTGTTCGCCAAGTTTTACAGCGTCTTGTCTTTGCATTTCTTTATGGAAATCATTTGCTTCTTGACGATTTTTGTTTTCGCTCAATGTCGCGTTGTCTGCCCTTTTGGCTTTTCCAGTTTTAAGCAAAAAGTTATTTGCGTATCCGTCCGATACTTCTTTAATTTCGCCTTTTTTCCCAGTTCCTCTTACATCAGCAAGTAAAACAACTTTCATAATTCCTCCTTATTTAAGTTTATTGTATTATTTTTATGCATAAAAGTCAAGATTTTTGTTAATAAAAGAGGCAAGGGAAGGAGAGTTATGGATATTCGTTGTAGAAAAAATTTGTGTAGATTCAATGACCGATTTGTTTGCAAGGCAAAAGAAATTCTGGTTACGAGGCGAGTTACTTGCTCCACATTTGAAAAGGATGAAAATAAAAAAGATGTTCAAGATGTAACAAAACATCTTTTTGAAAGAGAGCCACGCTATGCTCCTCAACGGGACAGCAAGGCGCTAACAATAAATTGTAAAGCAGATTGCCTTTTCAACCACAATGGGAAGTGCGTTTCAAATGGTATCACAATAAATTCAATAGAGGAATGTCCCTATTGTATAAGTTTCTTAAAAAATTAAAAGAATTTTAGTGATGAGAACAAGATGTGAAAACCGGGGAATATCCACTTTAATTAGGTTGTTTTAAAGTATTAATCCCTTGCCATATCTATTATTTTGTGAGGCAAAGGAAAACGCGCTTGTTGTGAGGGACCTGGCGCGCTAGACAAAAAAAGAGTTATACTTTTTATAGTAAAACTCTTTTTTAGTTAATTTTAGATTTTGGTGCAAAATTGGGTTAAATATGCGTTTAAAACTGCAAAATTTGCAACATACAGATATCCAAAATGATTTTTTATAAGTTTAATAGACAAATTTTGGAGGCGTATTAAACTGCGAACAAATTATTTCTCTTGTTTCCACCTTTTTAAAGTTGGAAAAAGTTTTTGACAAAAGGCTTTCGTTTCTTCATTGGTCATGCCTGCTTGCGCGCCAAATTGCGAGCACATTTCAATATACTCGTTCATGGTTACCTTATCTATAAACTCGCCATGTTCAAAACAATACTTGCAATAATCTTGATTTAGCGAGCCATCTTTGTTGGTTCCTAAAACAGAATTGTCGCTTATAGGCATACCACAACTTTGACAAATTTTATTCATTAGTTTACTCCTTTTTATATTGTAGCATAATTCGCACTTTGCGCAAACATTTTTTAAGAATGAAATTTTCAGATTAAATTTCAAATCGACATTTTTCAATTTGGCAAAAAGCCTTGATATTTAAATCGGTTTGTTTTATACTTTTAATATGAAAAATAAAAAGTTGCTTGCCCAAGAAAACAGTGCTAGGCAAGAAGATAATAATTTAATAGGTTTGAAAATTAGCGGTGATGAAATCAGCACCACAGATTTTGCTCGCGTTGTTGCACTTGGGGATAACTCGCAAGAAAATCAGGCCTTAAATGCAGAGAACAAACTTGAAGATAATCAAAAAGAAAAAACTGCAAGCGTTGAAAATGCATCTGACAATGTGGGCGCTCAAAATGTTTCGCAAAAGGATAGCGGAGAAGGTCAAAACTTAGGTGTTCAAAATGGAGAGAGCAGTGTCGAGGCGGACAAAAAGCCCGCGAAAGTAGATGCCGAAGAAAAATCAAGTTCCGAAACAAACACCAGTGGTGATGAAAAAACGAGTGGTGAAGCAAAACAGAGCGGTGAAGCCAAGGCGGAAAGCGCGGACAAAAAAGGTGAAGAGAAAAAAGAAGAGGTCCCACCTTTCGTAACCTATGGCGGTGATGTTACAATAAAAGAAGCCGACAATATATTTTACTACAAGACCAGGTATCGTTTTTTAACAGCAACCTTTAAACTTGTAGGAAAGTTTGACTCAAAAGGAAGATATATAGTTTCTGACGATGTTAAACGGGAACTTATAAAACTCGTCAAAGAGATTGACTTTGCAAGTGAAGATGAATATAGGGCAAGTATTTCGTATTTTGGCAAAGAGTTTCGTTTCCTTGTAAAAATCACGCCTTTGAATGATGGAAAATCAAAAGCCAGTCTTTACATGGAAGAGTATGTAGGCAAATCCTTAAAAGAAGAATATCTTGTTACAAAAATCGCTGATTATGTTGATAAAAATGATGACGAATTTAGAATTAAAGTTCGTAAAGCCTTTTCACTTAGTGATATTGCGATTGCTATCAATGAGTTTGAAGTGCCAAACATAACGGTTATAATGCAAAACGCCCTAGATGTTGATTTGGTCGTTGGAGAACTTTTTGATATGGCCAGCCAAATTTATCTTTTAAGGCTTTTGAAACTCCTTGAAGAAACGCCAGAAGGGAGAGAGATTATTGCAAAATACAAATCTCTTCTTGACGGAAGCGAAAACGCGTTTGAACGCAAATTTACCTATCTTCGTATGCTTTTGGAGCGTGTTATTGACGATAATGGTGGATTTGAAGTTCTGGGGCTGAAAAAAGAGGACAAGAAAAAACTTGTAAACGACCTTCTTCTTTCAATTCAAAACCTCAAAAAGCAGGCAAAAGACCAAGGTGGCGCGGTTGTAGAGGCTCAGAAAAAAGCCGATGATAAAAAACAAGCAGCAGCAAAAGCCCCAGCCAAAAAGCCGGGCAAGAAGCCTGACAAAAAGGGTAAGAAACCTGACAAGAAAGGGAAAAAGGTTAAAAAGAAAAAAGATAAGGCCAGCGATAAAAAGAGTTCACCCATAGTTTTTTATATTGATGATGCTAAGCCTGCCCCAGCCAAAATAGTGGAGAAAGTGGGTTCAACTAGGCCTGCCCCAGAGGAAAAGAAACCTGAAAAAGTGGTAGCGCCAGAACCTAGCGCTAGCGCAACGCCACGAACTCCAAAGAATGACTTTTTAGATTTTGAAATTTTTTCGGGGACAGGTACAGTTGTAAAAACGACCAATTCCAAGCCACAAGTTGCGGGAAATGACAACGATGGGAAGGCGCCAATGGGAGAAGAAATAGAATCTTCAATTAAAGGGAAGGCGCATACGGCCATTCCTGAAAGAACGCCAGAGCCAAGCGAGACTAACTTGCCAAGCGAAGCTAGTGAAAAAGTGGACGCAACATTTTATGTAAATGATATTGAAATGGAAAGAGAATAGGTATTTTTCAAAAATAAAAATTTTAAAAATTAAATTTTCAACAAATAAAGGAGCACTTAGAAAAGCGCTCCTTTATTTACTATATTAAATTATGGAAAAACGCGAAGAACAAAGCGTTTTCTGTTTATGCAAAGGTAGTCGCAAATAAATATGCGCATCCTTGCAAAAGTGCGAAATTATCTTTCGCTTCCGAAATCGCCACTTGTTGGGGGAACTTGGCGATAGTTTTTGCGGAATAAAGGTAAATTTTTGAGATGTTCAAGGAAGATGTCGCCTGCTTTGACGCAAGTTGTTGTGTTGGCTGTTCCGTTCAATGTGTCTCTAATCATTGAGAAGAGGTCGAAGAAACAAATTTCGTCCTTTTGCATAACTTCGCATTGAAGTGCTATCGAGAATTTTTCATTTCCCGGAGGGGCTGTCATTGTGGAATCAGGAAGTTTTTCCCAATTATTCCATCGAGCAGGGCTGACTATATAGTCCAAAGTCTCAAACAATGGAGAATTTTTCCACTTTTCAAGTTCTGCTGGTGAAGCGTTGTAAATTTTTGTTACTAGCGTTTTCAAATTTGAAACATATTCGCTGTTATCAAGGCCGGCACGAATTAAAAGTGATGGGTTTATACAAGGGTGAGTGCCTTTTATTATTTGATTGTAAAGATTTGTAAGTTGTGCCTTGTTGTCAAATGCGCCAGTATAAAAAGACAAATATCCAACCAAATTACCCAAAACCAACTTAATGCCTTCCGCTTGGTCATATTTGTCAACTTTATATGTCAATCCTTTGACATGTGGGTATTCATTTTTTCTTAAAATATATGGGTTGCTTGTGATAAAGTCCATTAATTCCTCCTTATCTCTTGGCAATATTTTAACATATTTGTTTGGCTTTGTAAATAGGCAATTTTGATTTTTGTCTATTTTTAACCACTTTTTAAACACATTTTGCCCCTTATTGTATATATTTTGCGGTTTAGATTAATCTAAAAGTATGAATCGTTCGGTCGGAAAAGGTGCAATGGTGCTGGTGATAAGCGGGTTAATCTGCAAACTTTTTGGCGCCTTCTTTCGATTGCCTCTTACAAATGTTTTAGGGATTGAAGGCATTGCAATTTTTCAAATGGTTATGAGTTTGTACTCACTTGCAGTTATATTTGTTTCAAATGGAATAACAAGTTCGCTCTCAAAATTGGTCTCATCCGCAAGAGCAAGGGGTGAAATCGTAAAAACGGGGGCTTACCTTAAAATTGCAGTCAAGTATGTTTTGTGGGTAGGGCTTTCGCTGGGAGCAATCTTGGCAATTTTTTCAAAAAAAATCGCGCTGGTTCAAGGGTTTAGTGGTGGAAGCAGTTATCTTCTCATGCTTTTACTTTTGCCTTGTGGTGGGCTTATTGGCGTTTATCGCGGTATTATTCAAGGCCACGAAAACATGACGCCCACAGCAGTAAGCCAAATAATCGAGCAAGTTTCGCGCTTTGCTTTTGGTTTATCGCTAGCGTATCTATTTGGTAGGAGCGGCGTAAACGCTGGCGTTTTTGGTGCCTTTCTTGGCATAAGTATAAGCGAAGCGCTCGCTTTCATTTATCTTCAATTTGCGCTTTCTAAAAACATGAAAATTCAGCATAGCGATGTTGTGGTTAAAAGAGAGTTTTTCTCTGCCGTTCTGCCTCTTTCATTTAGCAGTGCAGTAATCCCGCTGACTCATGCTGTTGAAAGTTTGGTCATTTTGCCCCTTCTTGCAGTTGCGGGGTTTGAAAGGAGCATTGCACAAAAGTTGTATGGGCTTCAAACGGGCATGATTGGAACTATTTTAAGCTTTCCGCTTCTAGTTTCGCTAGCGGTTGGAATGGCGCTTTTGCCAAAAGTATCATTCCTCTCTTCGCAAGGCTCAAAAGAAGAGGAAAAAGTTACTATTTCGCGCGCCTTTTCTTTGATGTGGGCTTTTTTAGTTCCGCTTGTGCTAGGTGTTTGTGCTATATCCAAAGAATTTTATCTTTTGGTTTATCCGACAGTTATCAAAGATTTTCTCCCGATTTCAAAAGGCTTAACATTGGTAACGGCGGTTGCCACGCTTATGGCGGGGATAATGCAATTTCTTTTTTCAATATTGCAAGCAAAAGGACTATTTAAACACGCGCTTTGCTTTTCTCTTGTCGGGGGTGGGGTAAAACTCCTTTCGCTTGTCATTTTTGCAAGGTTAAGCGCTATTGGAATATATGCAATTCCTATCTCAAATGCGCTTTTAAACGCGACTATTTCTATCTGCGCCATGGTTAAACTTTATTCGACAGTGAAAGTTGACTTTTTCAATTTGTTTCTTCCTCTTGCGGGCGGAACAGTTATGTTTTTGTCTGTGGAACTTATGATAAGCGCGCTAGGCGGTTTCGTGGGAATAATTCTCGCTGTTATTGCTGGTGGCGGAGTTTATGGCGTTTTAACCTTGCCTTTGTGGCTAGAATTTATAAAACCACTGCTCGGACGATTTAAAAAAGATAAAAAGCGTTTGGAAAACTGAAAAATTCTTGCTATCATATATCTATGAAAATTGAAAATATAGATTTTAACAATAATTTACTTTTGGCTCCTATGGCGGGAGTGAGCGATGTGGGTTTTAGAGCACTTGCATCTTCTTTTGGCGCGGATGCGACTTATAGCGAAATGCTCTCTTGTAGGGCAATGTTACATAACCCTAAAAAGACCGAACTTATGACCATAACCGCGCCAGAAGAAAAAATCAAGGTGGGGCAGATTTTTGGTCATGAGAGCGAAATCATGAGAGAGTCGCTCTCTTTGCCAATGCTTGATAAATACGACATAATTGATATAAACATGGGATGCCCAGCACCAAAAATAGTTAAAAATGGCGAGGGTAGCGCGCTTATGAAAGATTTGCCCCTTGCAAGTAAAATCATTTCAGCTTGCGTGGAAGAGTCAAAAAAGCCTGTTACGGTCAAATTTCGATTAGGCTTTGAAAAAGAAAACTATCTTGACTTTGGCAGGATGTGTGAGGAGTCTGGGGCGAAGGCGGTTTGTCTGCATGGCAGGCTTGCAACGCAAGGTTATAGTGGTAAAGCCAACCTTGACGCGATTGCATCGCTAAAAAGCGCCCTTCATATTCCGGTTATTGGGAATGGAGATGTGGTCGACCTTGCTTCGTACAAAGATATGCTCTCCACCGGCGTGGACGCTGTTATGGTTGGTAGAGGCGCGCAAGGAAAGCCTTGGATTTTCAGCGAACTTTTGGGAAAGGATGCCCGCGTCAACATTTATGAAGTTGCAAAAAAGCATGTTGAAATTTTGCGCCAGCACTATGAAGAAAGTTGGCTGACGCTCTATATGCGCAAGCACTTTTTGTGGTATGTTTCTTCTGTTCCATGCGCAAGCGAGATAAGGCTTGCCCTTGCCACAAGCCCAAGCGTGGACGAAAGCCTACAAATTTTGCAAGAATTATTTTCAACCGCCCGCAAATGATTTTGAATTTTCAACTAAAATGTGTAAACTTTTGTTAGGAGGAGTTATGAAACGAACTATAAAAGACCTCACTGGGCTTAAAGGTAAAGTTGTCCTTTTAAGAGTTGACTTTAATGTGCCAATGGATGACAATGGCAGAATAATGGACTACACCCGAATACTTGCCGAACTTCCAACTATAAGATACCTGTCTAAGCAAGGGGCAAGAATTGTTTTGTTAAGCCACCTTGGCAGACCTAACGGCTTCGAACTTAAAAAGTCCCTTTGGCCAGTTGCTTTATTTTTGATGAAAAAACTCACTTGCAATGTTGATTTCTGTAATAAGGTTATTGGGCAAGAGGTTAAAGATAGAATTGCTGTTTTGAAAGATGGCAATGTGCTTTTGCTTGAAAATGTCCGTTTTTATGAAGAAGAAACCTCAAACGACAAAAATTTCGCCCGCGAGATTGCTTCTTATGGTGATATATATGTTAATGACGCGTTTGCATCTGCTCATAGAGAAAATGTTACGACCTATGGGCTTGCGACTATTTTGCCAAACGCGACAGGCTTTTTGATGGAAAGAGAACTTAAAGAACTTTCTGCGCTGTTATCTGAGCCCGAACGACCTTTTGTTGCAATAATTGGAGGAGCCAAAGTTAAAGATAAACTCCCAGTGCTTAGTGCTCTTATAGATAAGGCAGATACGCTTATCATTGGTGGGGCAATGGCATACACTTTCTTGAAAGCGAAAGGTGAAACAATAGGTTCTAGCATTTGCGATGATGAAAGTTTGCCTAAGGCAAAAGAGATTTTAAATAAGGCTTACGAGCAAGGGAAGAAAATTTTGCTTCCAATCGACCATGTGTGCATGAAAAAAAGAGAAAAGTCGGGCAATATTTATCAAGTTAGAAAACTAACTGGTGATTTGGTCGGATACGATATCGGTGATGAAACTGCAAGGGTTTTTGCACGCGCTATTAAAGGCGCTAAAACAGTTTTCTGGAATGGCCCAGTCGGAAAGTTTGAAGATGCACAATTCGCTGACGGAACAGTGGCTGTTGCCAAAGCAGTTGCTTCTTGCAAAGGGCATACAATAGTTGGTGGCGGAGATACTGCTTCTGCAATAAACCAACTTGACCTTGCCCATAAGATAGATTATATTTCAACGGGTGGCGGTGCAACGCTTGAATTTATAGAAAAAGGTTCACTTCCTTGCGTAGATGTGTTACAGGAGAGAAGTATATGAAAATTTATGCAAATTTCAAAATGAACAAAACCTCTAGCGAGATTAAAAGATATTTTTACGAGTTTGTGCCTCTTGCAGAAAAAATGAAGCATGAGTTTACCTTTATGCTTCCATTTACCAGCCTTGCACTGGGAAGATTTTTGACAGAGGGCGGAAACATAAAGATTGGCGCGCAAAATCTTTGTGAAGAAGAAGTTGGCGAAAACACTGGCGAAATTTCTGCCAGTATGCTCAAAGATGTTGGAGTGCAAAGTGTTCTTGTTGGACATTATGAAAGAAGAACAAAGTATAAGGAGACCAGTCGCACAATAAACAAAAAAATCAAACTCGCCCTTAAAAACGGGTTGGAAGTTGTGCTCTGTGTGGGAGAAACTCTAACTGAAAGAAACACGCTTAAAGGGCGTGAAAGTTTGCAGTCTCAAATTGAAGAGGCGCTTAAAGGTCTTTATGAAAACGAACTTGAAAACATTGTTATAGCCTATGAACCTGTTTGGGCGGTTGGCACGGGGACTATGCCGACTGCGAAAGAAATTGAAAAGGCAGTAAGCGCAATTAGAAAGGTTATTGCAGATGACTTTTCGATTGAAGCAGGCGAAAAAATCAATGTTGTTTATGGAGGAAGTTTAAACGAAAAGAACATTTCTTTGGTGAGCAAAATTTCTCTTCTTGACGGCATTTTGATTGGCAATAGTGCGTTAAAATGTGAAAATCTTGTCAAGATTGCAAAGGCCTTGCCTGTAAAAGAGGGATAAAAAGAGAAAAATCGGGGTTAAACCGATTTTTTTGTTGCCAAAAGGTAAAATGTTTTGTATAATTTAAGCAGGAGAAAATATGGAACATCTCGCATTGTATCGCAAATATCGTCCTAAAACCTTTGAAGAGGTTATTGGACAAGAGCATATTACAAAAGCCCTTCAAAATCAAATTATGTGTGATAAAAAAAGTCATGCATATCTTTTTACGGGTTCAAGGGGAATTGGAAAAACTTCTGTTGCAAGAATTTTCGCTAAGGCTGTAAATTGCTTGCATAACGAGAATGGTTCGCCTTGCGGAGAATGCGAAGTTTGTAAAAATCTTGAAAAACAAAACGATATAAATGTTATTGAAATAGACGCCGCGTCAAACAACCGCGTTGACGATGTCAGAGAAATCCGCGAGAAAGTGAAATTCATGCCTGTTGGGGCAAGATATAAGGTATATATCATAGATGAAGTTCATATGCTGACAGATTCGGCTTTCAATGCTCTTTTAAAAACACTTGAAGAGCCACCAGCCCATGTTATTTTTATTCTTGCAACAACCGAGCCTCATAAACTTCCAGCAACCATCTTATCTCGTTGCACAAGGTTTGATTTTAGACTTGTGGGAGTTGACAAACTGACCGCGCTACTTGAAAAAGTGCTTGATAGTGAAGAGATAGAGTATGACAGCGATGCGCTTAAACTTATTGCAGTTGCTGGCGAGGGAAGCGTAAGAGATACACTTTCTATTGCAGATTGTGTGGTTGCTTACTCAAATGGAAAAATCACCAAGGAAGAGGTTATGAAAGTTCTTGGAAGAACCGACTACGACCTTATGATAGACTACTTTGATAAATTAAGAGACCGCGATGCTGGCGGAATACTCACGCTGATAAGTGAGATTGACAAAAGCGGGAAAAATCTTCCAGTTTTTGTGAAGGAACTTGCAAAGCACGCGCGGGCGCTACTTGTCGCAAAGTCTTGCTCTAACCCTAATGAGATATTATCTCTTCCAGATGACGCACTTGCAAAAACAGTTGCGCAAGCGGAAAAGTTTAACGAAAAAGAACTTATCTCATATATGCAAATTTTTGGTGGAGCAGAAAATGAACTTCGCTACACACTCTCACCAAGATTGTTACTTGAAACGCTATCCCTCTCTGCAATGAGCGGACTTAACAGCGAAGAAACAAAAAAAAACTGAAAATAACAGCGGTTAATCAAAAATTATCGGCAAAAACGGTTTGGGGAAAGGTGGTCTTGTTTCTAAAAGAGCATCACCAGATTGCTCTGCACGTGGCTTGCGGGGATATTACCGATGTTGAACTGCAAAATGACAGCCTTGTTATCAATGTCTATGACGGTATGCTTGTGGGCTTACTTCAAGACGGACGGCGCGAAATTGAAAATGCGCTTCGCTGGCAAGGGTTAGACCTAAATGTAAAGGTCAATATAAAAGTTGAGGAAAAGTCGCAAGAAGAGGAGGATTTGCAAACTCTTAAAAAGACTTTTGGAGACAAACTTATTATAAAAGGAGTTATTTAATATGGCATACGGAAACTTTGGAGGATTTGGCGGAGGAGCAAACTTAAATCAACTCATGCGCCAAGCACAAAAAATGCAGGAAGATATGGCAAGAGCCAAAGAGGAACTTGATAACACAGAATTCACTTCATCTGTTGGTGGTGGAATGGTTGAGGTTAAGATGAGCGGAAACAGAACCCTCAAATCAGTTACTATCAAAAAAGAAGTTGTCGACCCAGACGATGTCGAAATGCTTGAAGACCTTATCATCTCAGCAGTTAATGACGCACTTGGACAAATTGCTAGAAAAGAGAAAGAGGCTATGCCTTCTATTCCAGGAATGATGTAATGCAAGACGATATTATTGAAAAACTTATTGACCAGTTTAGGACTCTTCCGGGCGTTGGCTATAAAACAGCACAACGCTATGCTTTTTCTATTATTGAGGGCAAGACTGAGAGGGCTGAACGGTTTGCTGACGCAATAAAGGAAGCAAAAGCAAAGATTGGTTTTTGCAAGGTTTGTGGAAACTTCACCGACCAAGAGGTTTGCTCAATTTGCAAAACGAGAAACAGAAAACTTGTTTGCGTTGTGGCTCAACCAAAAGATATACTCGCAATGGAAAAAGTTAAAACTTATGACGGCGTTTATCATGTGCTTTTTGGAACAATTAGCCCACTTGAACACCGCGGGCCAAACGATATAAAAATTAAGGAACTTTTATCGCGCGTGCAAGAAGATAAGGTAGGCGAGGTTATTATGGCAACCAATCCTGATGTTGAGGGGGATGCAACAGCAATGTATATTGCAAAGATACTTAAACCTCTTGGCGTTAAGGTAACAAGGATTGCCCAAGGAATTTCCATGGGTAGCGACCTTGAATATGCGGATGAAGTAACACTTTCCAAAGCGCTTGAAGCAAGAAGAGATATAGATTGATTTAGAGGGAAAAATGATTATACAAGAAATAGAGGAACTTTTAAACGAGGGGGCAAAAAAGGCAGGAGTTCAAGACAGGCTTTCTGTCGTTTTCTCTGGAATGCCAAACCTTTGTGATTTTCAAAGCAATGGATGTTTTGCTCTCGCGAAAAAGTATGGCAAAAATCCTTTTGAACTAGCAAGCGAGATTATCGCCCATATTACTCAAAATAAGGATTTTGTTTTTGAGGTTGCAAAGCCAGCATTTATAAATATTTCACTAACCGATGAAAAACTTGCCCTTACTGCCCAGCAATTTCTTAAAGACGAAAACGGAGGGCTCGATAAAAAGCATAAGGGCGGAAGAGTTATTCTTGATTATGGCGGAGCAAATGTTGCAAAAGCGCTCCATGTGGGGCATTTGCGTTCTCCAATCATAGGGGAAAGTTTGAAACGCCTTTACACCACCCTTGGAGAAGAGGTTATCAGCGATGTTCACCTCGGTGATTGGGGACTTCAAATGGGGCTTACAGAACTGGGGCTTTATGAAGAAGGCTTGCTTGATTACTATTTTAAAGGCGAGGGAAAAGAGCCAAATCTTACCCTTGAAATGCTAAATGAGGTCTATCCAAAAGCGAGCGCCAAGAAAAATATTGACGAAAATTTTAAAAAGACTGCTGATGAGTGGACGCTTAAAATACAAAAAAAAGAAGAGCCTTATTACACAATTTATAGAAAGATTAGGGCGGTTTCTGTTGAGCAAATTAAAATGCATTATCACGAACTTGGCGCAAACTTCGATTTGTGGTATGGCGAGAGCGATGCAGATGAATTTATTGAGCCAGCACTAAAAATAATCGAAGATAAAGGGCTTTTAAGAGAAAGCGAGGGCGCAATGGTTGTCGATGTCGCAGTCGAGGGCGAGAATGTTCCAATTCCTAAAAAAGACCCAAGCGAGGTTCAAAGATACAAAACCCCTATGCCACCAGCAATCTTGAAAAAATATAATGGTGCAGTGCTTTACGCCACCACTGATATAGCAACTATCCTAATGCGCAATAAAGAGTTTAAAAATGTGGATAGAATTGAGTACATTGTGGATGGAAGACAAAAAAATCACTTTACACAAGTGTTCAGAGTGTGCAAAATGGCGGGTATAAGCCCTGAAAATCAACAACTTATCCACATTGGCTATGGCACAATGAATGGCAAAGACGGAAAACCTTTCAAAACAAGAAGCGGGGATACGATTAAACTTGAAGATATAATTAATCTTTTGATAGATAAAGCGACCGAAAAACTTGTCGCAAATGGCGCTCCAAGCGATAGAGATACCGCGCTCAAAATTGGCGTTGGGGCTATGAAATTTGGCGACCTTATTAATAATGTTGGGAAAGACTATGTTTTTGACCTTGACAAGTTTGTTTCTTTCGAGGGTAAAACTGGACCTTATATTCAGTACACAGTTGTGAGAATTAATTCAATTCTTTCAAAGGTGGATTGTGAGGCGGGCAAAATAAAAATGTATGATGAAGAGGAACGCGAGATTGTAAAGGCAATTTTGCGCCTTAACTCAGCATACGAAATTTGCTATAAAGAAAAGTCTCTCAACACCTTGGCAAGTGCAGTGTATGACCTAGCCAGCGCGTTTTCTACTTTCTACAATAACCACAGCGTTATTGGCGAGAAGAATGCAGAGAAAAAGGCAAGTTATGTTGCACTTTTGAATTTGGTTAAGAAAAAACTCTCACAGGGGCTTTATGTGCTTGGAATTGAAGTTCCAAACAAAATGTAAAAATTTTTGAAAACCCTATTTACATTTTCAAAAAAGTGTGTTACAATATGGACAAGTTAGGAGGACATCATGACTGTTACACTTAAAGTTAGCATTAAAGAATACAAAGATATGGTTATCGCTGGGAAAAGCGAAATCAATTTCGATAAGACAAAAAAACTTCATGCTCCAATCACTGAAAGAGAACTTGATGAAGATAGAGGCATTGAATTATAATGTTGTAAAAAGAGGCATTGCCTCTTTTTTTTGTGCCTTTTTTAGGATTAAATATGATACTGCTGTCAAATGTAGAGTTGTTTATACAGCAACAAAAAGAGTTGATTTAAAATAAAAAGCAAATTGTTAACACTCCGCCTTGAAATGTATTTTATTTATATAAGTATTTTTTCTCACCTATTGACAAAGGGAAAAACAAATGATAAAATAAAGGTGAGAGAAAATTTTAGGGAGATAAGAT
>CAKVMD010000008.1 GCA_934771475.1 uncultured Clostridia bacterium | reverse complement strand
ACTTTTATTAAACCTACTGCAAAAGCTCCACAAACAATATCTATTAGAATGGCTTGTTTCAAAACATTGTTTGCATACCTAAGAAAAGAAATGAAAAATGGAAATTCAGAAAACGAAGAACTACTTGAGTTTATTCCAGCTAAAGATTGTTTTGAAGAAGAAAAACCAGATTATACAAAAGTGAATAATATTATCAAATGTTTAGTAACCAACAAATTAGAAAGTCAGATTTTAGAATATTACTACAATGGTGTTGAAGTAAAACTTATTGCCGAATTTTTAGGAGTTAGCACAGACATTGTTTACAAACGCAGAAGAAAATTTAAAGATAGATATTTAGCATATTACATATAATCAAACAAATAGAGTGTGTAAAATACATACTCTTTTTTGTTAAGAAATATCAAGTAATGACAAGTTTTGTTTGGGTAAATGTTAAGAAAAGTTGTTTTTTGTATAGGTAAAGTACAAGTTAAGTCATTACATTTTGTTAATAACTTGTGCTAAAGTAAAAACGGAAATAAAAAGATAACGCAAAAATGACACGACCGAGTGATTGTTTATTGGTTTGCTTTTAGCCAAAATTAAAAGCCAGTGGTTGCATTTTATGGGCGTAGAAAAATAAAACTTTTTCTATGTCCTTTTTAATTCCAAGTTTACAAAAAGGAGTTAAAAAATATGCAAAAACTAAAAATTGAATTTGAAAACGAACTAGATTTAACCTTACTAGACAATGAATTTTTTGTAGCAATGTTGAATCAGATAATGTCGTTCAAAAAATGCGAGGTTCAATATGGACTATCCCAAAACTAAAGTATACTTTGATGGTAGTCATTTTATTGGTATACCGCCCGAAAAACAATTATGGAAGAAACGAAAGAATGGCAAAACGAAAATTAAAAACGAAACCGAAGAAAAAATTAAAGAGTTATACAAAGCCGAAACTGGAACAAAGAAAGAAAAGACCGAAAAAGTAATCGAAAAGATAACTGAAGAAATTAAAGATGAAGAAAAAGCGAAAGAGATTGTAAAAACTACACTTGAAAAAGAAACAAGAAATAAAATAGTTAGACTTACGAGATTGTATAGAAAGATTGGACTGCAACAATGGACACACTTTTGTACTTTTACCTATGACGGAAACAAACTAACCGAAGAAGAATTTAGAAAGAAATTACTTACTTGTTTAAGACATTTATCTCATAGAAAAAACTGGAAATATATTGGAGTGTTTGAACGAAGTCCAAAACTAGAAAGATTACATTTTCATGGGATATTTGTAATTGCTGAAATGGTTGGCGAGATTATTGAAACAAAAGACTACTCCACTAAAACACACCAAATGCAAATTGCCCATCAAAACACATTCTTTTTAGAAAGATTTGGCAGAAACGATTTCAAAGAAATAATCAATAATGTTGGTGTTAATGATGCAGTCGGTTATATTATGAAGTACATTCGCAAAACTGGAGAAAAAGTTATCTATTCAAAGCACTTACAAACATATTTTGTTGCAGATATTTTAGACGATGATGTTGTTTGCAAAATAGGTCAAGAAGATAGAAAAATTTTACTTTTCGATGACTTCAAATGCCTAGATTTTGAAACTGGCGAAATTTTAGGACAGCCAAGTAAAGATAAATCTCTCATAGATAAACTTCCCAAAGCCTATTGATTGTCTTTCGGTTACAGAGCATAAACGAAAACTCTTTCTTGTCAAGGGTAAAATGTATTGTTTCACAACCCTTGACAAGAAAAGAAAAATAACAAACAAAAATATTTTAATCGCTTTTCGTTTCTTTTCGCTCTGTCGAAAGACAAAAATAAAACTTAATAAAAGGAGAAAAATAAAGTGAAAACAGCAGTAATATATGCAAGATATTCCAGCGCTAACCAAACTGAGCAGTCTATCGAAGGTCAAGTTCATGTTTGCGAAGACTATGCTAAAAAGCACGATATAATAATCGTAGATAGTTACATTGATAGAGCAATTTCTGGAACAACAGATAACAGAGAGTCTTTTCAAAAAATGTTAAAAGATAGCAACAATAAAAAGTGGGATTATGTTTTGGTGTATAAGCTAGATAGATTTGCAAGAAACAAGTTTGAGTCTGCAATTCATAGAAAACATTTGAAAGATAACGGAATAAAACTTTTATCTGCTATGGAAAACATTCCAGAAACACCAGAAGGAGTATTACTTGAATCTTTACTTGAAGGAATGAACCAATATTTTAGTGAAGAACTTGCTCAAAAAGTTAGTCGTGGACTTCATGAATCTCGAATGAAAGGACATATAATTGGCTCAGTTCCGTATGGCTACATTAAAGAGAACAAAATGTTAAAAGTGAACGAAGAAGAAAAACAAATTCTAACTAGAATGTTTGAAGATTATGCGAGTGGTAAAACAATATTGCAAATTTCAAGAGATTTTGAAAAAGAAAATATTACTAATAAAGGCAAAAAGTTTATTCCAGAAACAATAAGATACTATCTCAAAAACGAGTATTATACAGGTATTTGCAGAATTAACAACAAAGTTTACGATAAAATTTATCCACAAATAATATCTAAAGAATTATTTGAAAAAGTAAAAATCAAATTAGATTCTAACAAATATGGTTGTCGAAAAGATAATCACGAGATTTTTAGATTAAAAAACAAGATATTTTGTGGCAACTGCAATCGCAAAATGTATCCCGTGTCTGCAATATCTTCAAACGGAAACGCCATTCGCTATTACAAATGTATAACCACCAAAAAGAAAAACTGCATAACTGGAATAATAGAAAAGAACTTTATAGAAAGTATCATAGATAAGTTCTTAATATCTCAATTCAACATTCCAAAAAATTTAAATGAGATATCTGAAAAAATATTTGAAATACACAAAAAGAGAATTGGAAATAATAACTCATTAAACTCACTTAAAAATGATTTACAAAAAACTAATACTTCAATTTCAAACATTATGTCTGCCATTGAAAAAGGAATACTTACAGATACCACCAAACAACGACTTGAAGAACTAGAATACCAAAAGAAAGACTTGCAAGAAAAACTAATAATTGAACAATCTAAACAACAATTTGAACTAACAAAAGAAGATATACAGAACTACTTTAAATTTACAATGAAACAATGTCCAGATAGAGCCATTGAACTATTTATTCAAAAAGTAAATGTTTATGAGAATAAAATAGAAATATCTCTAAATTACTCACTAAACACCAACTTCTCTAAAACAGAAACCACATCTAAAAAACTATTCACAGAAACATTTACATCTACTCGTAAATTCAAAGGTGGAACAACTAAAACTACAAACAAAGTATATGAAATTTACTTAGTAATCTAAAAATTAACCAACAATTCTAATAAACAAAATATCCAATTAAACAAATATACCACATAACAACAAACATAGAAAAAGAGCATACTCTAGGAAAACCCCTAAAATATGCTCTTTATTTCTTAGAAAATACTGCTAGTTTCAAACAGCATTGACTAATGGTGCTTTTTTGGTGGCTTACCCGGGATTCGAACCCGGGACCCCTTGATTAAAAGTCAAGTGCTCTACCGACTGAGCTAGTAAACCAAATTTTTAAACAAAAACTTATATTTTGATATAGGGAGAGAAATTTAACTTCTTTTTGAAGTCTATAAGTTTTTGTTTGGCTGGGGTGGCAGGATTTGAACCTACGCATGCAAGAATCAAAATCTTGTGCCTTACCGCTTGGCGACACCCCAATGTATGTCTTACCTATTTTTTGGCTGGGGTGGTAGGATTCGAACCTACGCAATGTTGGAATCAGAATCCAATGCCTTACCACTTGGCGACACCCCAATAAAATTGGTTATGGGGTGATCTAAGGGGGTCGAACCCTTGACCTCCAGAGCCACAATCTGGCGTTCTGCCAACTGAACTAAGACCACCATAAGCAAAAAATAGATTGGTGCTCCCAGAAGGATTCGAACCTTCGACCTCTGCCTTAGAAGGGCATTGCTCTATCCAGCTGAGCTATGGAAGCCTGTGGAGCAGGTGAAGGGAATCGGACCCTCGCAACCAGCTTGGAAGGCTAGTGTTCTACCACTGAACTACACCTGCGTATCGTTTTGACCTAGTGAGTATAACATATTGCGCAGGTAAAGTCAAGAATTTTCACATAAAAATAAAAAATATTTATAATTTTGGCGACAACAAGTCTATCTAAGATTTTAAAATCTCGCATTTTTTAATGTCTACACTTCAAAAAGAGGTTTTCATAAGGTGAGGCGCGTGTTTGCCCCACCCTAAAACCTTTTAACATCATTTTATAACAACATTTTCTTCCCCTAGAAGCCCTATAAGTTCATTTACAAGGTAATTGTTAGGGTCTACTTTTGCGCTGAACGCAAATACTTGATTTGTAGATGCACAACGGACAATAACATTGCTTTCGCCCGGATATGTGGCAGCAATGCGTTTAACAGTATTGTAAACATCTACATTCTTGGTGTCAAAGCGCAAATAAACCTTTTTCTCATTTTTTACGAGTTCAACTTTTTTACTTTCCCAAGGAATAATAGTATCCACCACAACTACTGGGCTTTTGCCTTCTCGTATAGATACGCGTCCCCTAACCGTTACCATCTTATCTTCTTCGATAAGGTCTCTGTAACGCTCATAAGTCTTAGCAAAAACCATACAATCAAAAGTTCCGTATGTATCTTCAATGGTAAGTATTGCCATTGTTGAAGTTTTTATAATCTTTTTAACGCCAACAATAATACCGCCACCTGTAACACTCATTCCATCTTTTACAGCGTCATCCACGCCAGAGTCAAAGTTTTCTTCGTCATCTTGTGGATAAGAGGCTGCAAAATCAACTGAACCGCCCTCATCACCTTCAAGTTGCTCATCAGGTTCAAGCCCCGCAAACATTTCACTTGTGAAATTGAAACCGTCATACTTATCAAGATAATCATCAAGAGGATGCCCAGAAAGATAAATACCGCATATTTCTTTTTCGAATTTCAAAATTGCGTCTTTTGAATATTCTTTAATATTAGGTAATTCAATTTTGTTAACTGTTTCACTAGCTTCTTCAAAAGTGTCAAAAATGGAAAATTGACCAGTTGCACGAGATTTTCTATCTGCGCTGACCATATCCATATAAAGCGGATAAACATCCATTAATTGACTTCTATAAGCCCCAAAGCATGAAAATGCACCGCTTAAAATTAAACTTTCCATTGATTTTTTGTTAAGTGCATTTGCTTTAACGCGTTTCAAGAAGTCTTCAAGGCTATTGAATTGCCCATTTGCATTTCGTTCTTTAACGATTTCATCAATGAGTCCAGTTCCAACGCCTTTAAGCGCCCCCAGACCAAAACGCATATTCCCATTTTCAACCCTAAACTCTGTTACTGATTTGTTTATATCAGGAGGAAGGATAGTAAAGCCCTCTTTACGAGCGTAGTTGGTGTACTTTTTGATTGTATCAATGTTGTTGATACGATTGTTTAACACCGCAGTAAGGTATTCAACCTCATAATGCGCTTTAAGATAGCCCGTTTGATAAGAAACATAGGCGTATGCCGCAGCGTGCGATTTATTGAATGCATAGCCCGCAAACTTTGCCATTTGGTCAAACACGGTCTCTGCGACTTTTTG
The DNA here is from genome assembly GCA_934771475.1 of uncultured Clostridia bacterium. Lineage (GTDB taxonomy): Bacteria > Bacillota > Clostridia > Christensenellales > UBA1242 > Caccovivens. The sequence continues at coordinate 52,204 of CAKVMD010000008.1, read as the reverse complement.
TTCGTGTCCCAAGGCAAGAGCGCCCGGAATAGGCTTTTTCTGCCCTGTTGGGTCCGTCCAGCCATGAATAAATTTCTCCTTTTCAGGTGGAAGTTTCTCAGGCTTTTTCTTGCTCATAATTCTGCGCACATTGTCCGCGCCACCAAGACTAAAACCTGCCATGACTTGGAAGATTTTCATAACTTGCTCTTGGTAAATAATACAGCCATACGTGGTACTTAAAATTGGAATAAGGCAAGGGTCTTCATAGAAGATTTTATCAGGCTCCCTTTTACCTTTAATAAATTTAGGAATGAAATCCATAGGACCTGGACGATACAACGATATACCCGCGATAATATCTTCAAGGCATGATGGTTGCAGGTCCTTCATGAACTTTTTCATCCCCCCGCTTTCCAGTTGGAAAACAGCTTCTGTGTTACCCGAGCTTATAAGTTGGAAAACGGCTGGGTCATCATAAGACATTTTTGTAAAGTCTATTGTGATACCATAATCTTCTTTTACATATTGAATTGTTTTATGTATATCGGTTAATGTTCGTAGCCCCAAAAAGTCAAATTTTAAGAGCCCGAGGTGTTCAAGTTCGGTCATATCAAATTGCGTGATTTCGTCCTCACCGCTCTTTGCCATAGGAACATGGTCATAAACTGGGTCAGGGGCAATTAAGACACCGGCCGCATGCATGGAGACATTTCTTGGCACGCCTTCGATTTTGATTGCCATATCAACAATTTTCTTGATTTGCTCATCCTCTTCATACATTTTTACAAGGTCAGGGATAACAAATTCATCATTTTTAGGGTCGCCAGTTTTGCCAAAATAGTACTTTAAGACTGGTGGCTTTTTAACTGGTTTACCCGGAATTAATTTGGTTATTTTGTCAACCTCGCTATAAGGAAAGCGCAACACTCGGGCAACATCCTTAATAGCGTTTTTCGCCTGCATATTTCCAAAAGTAACGATGTTGGATACATGGTCAGAACCATAACGGCGTTTTGCGTACTCAATAACCTCTCTTCGTCTATCCATGCAAAAGTCAACGTCGAAGTCGGGCATGGATACGCGTTCTGGGTTGATAAAGCGGTCAAAGAAGAGGTCATAACGCATTGGGTCTACTTGGGTAATACCCGAACAATAGGCGACCAAACTCCCCGCACCAGAGCCACGCCCCGGCCCAACAGGAATATCATTTTCACGCGCAAAGTTAATATAATCCCAAACGATAAGGAAGTATTCTACATATCCCAGTTTATGAATTGTGTTGAGTTCCATTTCAAGGCGTTCTTCATATTCTTTTGGAGGGTTTGTGTAATTCCTTGCAAGCCCTTCCCAAGCAAGACGACTCAAAAACTCAAAGGATGTCTCGCCTGTGTCAGGGATGTATTTTGGAATAAAGTTTTCAGTCGCACCAAGTTTATCTTCGTCTGGGACAAAGGTATTCCCGCCTTCTGCTGCCTCCCTCAAAGATTTGGTCTTGATTGAGACATTGCATTTATCCGCAATTTCAAGCGTTCTGTCAAGAGCGTCTTGGTAACCCGGGAGTACTTCTTCCATTTCCTCATAAGTTTTTAAATAAAGTTCTTGTGTCTCAAACCTAAATCTGTCGGGGTCATCAATAGTCTTTCCCATTTGGACGCACATCATAACATCTTGAAGTTCGGCGTCTTCCTTGTAAAGATAGTGCACATCGTTTGTTGCAACGAGAGGAATTCCAAGTCTTTCGCTCATTTCAGTTAATTTTTCTAAAACAATTTTCTCTTCTGGAATGTAATGATTTTGAATTTCAAGATAAAAATCATCTTTAAAAAGGTTTTTAAACCATAGCGCAAGTTTGTCTGCCTCATCATATTGTCTTTTTAATATGTATTGTGGTATATGCCCTGCTATGCAAGCCGAAAGACAAATGAGCCCTTCACTATACTGCTCCAAAAGTTTATAGTCTATTCTTGGCTTATAATACATTCCGTCAAGAAAAGCGTACGAAGAGAGTTTTAAAAGATTTTCGTATCCTTTGTTGTTTTTTGCAATTAAAATAAGATGCCCTGTATCATCTCGATTAGAGCGCGATTTCATGTCATGCGTAACATAAAACTCTTCACCAATGATAGGCTTTATTCCATTTTGCACACAAGCTTCAAAAAATTTAATAACTCCGTACATATTGCCGTGGTCAGTAATAGCTATTGCCCGCCAGCCACGCTCTTTAACAATATCCACTAGTTTGTTAATCCTCGCCAGTCCGTCAAGCAAACTGAACTCTGTATGTACATGAAGGTGCACAAATTCTTTCATTTTATCCCCTTTATTTCTTCAAAAATTCTGCGATTTTAAGAATTCTTCTAAATCTATGATTTAATCCACTTTTGGTCAGTTTAATTGTGGATAACTTTAAAAGTTCGTCCATGCTCTCTTGTGGATTTGCCAGCCTTAACACCGCAACTTCTTGCAAATCTTCTGGAAGCGCGTCCAGACCTATTTTTTTATTTATATATTTTATCGCTTGAATTTGCTTTAAACTTGCCTCAACCGTTTTATTGATGTTGGCGTTAATACAGTTTACTTGTCTGTTTACCGTGTTTCTAAGCCCTCGTTTTGCCATTTCGTCAGCAAGTTCAAGAACTGCGTTCCCAGCGCCTAGAAGAGCAAGCAAATCTTTAATAGCGTCCCCATCTTTGAAATACAACACATATATTTTCTTTCTAGTCGAAATCTTGCCTTGAATTTCAAACTCTTCAAGCACCGACTTAACTTTTTCAAGAAAAGTCTTTTTGTGAGAAGCGAATTCAAGATGATAACCAGTTGTTGGCGCTTGTGAACCTAGGTCGCTTAGTTTTATACTGCTTGTTGCACATCCGACATAAGCGCCTGCAACAAAACGCTTTTTTGTCTCTTCGTCAGCCACCAAACTTTCATCAACTTCCCCGTCAAGGTTAAAATTGCCTTGCTGGTCAACAAGAGCGCAATCTTTTAGAACTTGCATAGAAATTGAAACAGGGAATTTTATACGATAATATGTTGTTTTATTTATGATATAATCGTCAGAAATCTCAAGAGAAAGGTTCTCCCCATACAATTTTAGCACCAGACCGTTCAAATAGCCAAAAACCTCTTTAAAATCGGTTACAATATCTACCCTCAACCCGTCGCTGTTTTTAGTTATAGTCCCGCACGCGTGGATAAGTCCCGTCAAAAAAGCGAGGATACCATCAGCGTCCTCAATTTGATTTTCTATAATTTCTACTTTTGTGTCCTTTGCAAAACTCAATTTATCCCTCGTTTTGATGTGAATTTAGGCAATTTATCAATATTTACCACCTGAGAAAGTGGCAAATTGAGCCTAAAAATAGTGTTGATAGCGTTGTTACACTCGCCAACCTTTGATGGTTCATGTGCGTCTGAGTTTACAATAAATTTAACCCCTTCGCCTGCCATCGTCAAAAGTTCTTCATCTGTAAAATTTATTCTTTTGCCATTAAGTTCAATCAGCGTGCCTTTTTCTTTTGCCATTCTTGCGACCGCCAAAGTGTCGGTTGGGCATCCGTAATTAAGATGCGTGATAACATCAATAGGATACTTATCAAGAGCGCGCAAAAAGGCGGTAGTATTTCTTGTAATTCTTTCCTTGCTTGGCGCAAAAGCCTTGCCGAAATAATTTGCATAGAAAAGTTTATTTTTGTCTTTAAAACTATCCATTCTTGCCATTGCGTGATATCCCATCAAAAGAATATCAAGGTATTGAAGATCACTTTCTTCTATGTCCACTTTGCCATCACAAGAAATGAGATTCGCTTCAACCCCGAGCAAAATATCCACGCCAGTAATTTCTTTGGCATTCAAAATATCTTCCTTAACTTCTGGTATTTGGCTTCTTCTCACTCCATAAAGGCGGTGCGAAAAACCATGGTCAGTGATTGCTATTTGTTTAAGCCCCTTGTTTGATGCGACCGAAGCATTTTCAAGAACACTGCCCTTGCCATGGTTGTGGCGCGAATATTTTGTATGTGTATGATAGTCTCCAAGTAAAATCATGCCTACTCCTTAAAAAAATTATAAGACTTTTTATCAAAAAAATCAATTAAAACCTTTATAAATCTTTATCATCTAAAATTATTGTAACGGGTCCATTGTTTAGTAGTTCAATTTTCATATCTGCGCCAAAAATACCCGTTTTTACTGGCAAATTATAACTTTCAAGCAATTTGATAAAATTTTCGTATGTTTTTTGTGCAATTTCTGGCTTTTCTGCATTTGTAAAACTAGGCCTATTACCATGTTTACAATCTGCGTAAAGAGTAAATTGACTTACCAACAAAATTTCACCGCCAACGTCAGCCAGTGATAAATTCATTTTGCCATTTTCGTCCTCAAATACTCTCATCAGTGCAATCTTTTTTGCAAGTTTTTCGCTTGCTTGTTCACTATCTCCGACACCCACTCCTAATAGGACAAGAAAACCTTGATTTATTTTGCTTACAAGCCTCCCGTCAACTTTAAGCGACGCATAACTGACTCTTTGAATAACCGCACGCATAAAAACTCCTATGATTTATTCTAACACATTCGATAAATAAAAACAATAAATACCTATAAACATTTTCACCAATATTAAGGGAAAAATTAAGCAAAAAAACAAGAATTATTTTCATTCTTGTTTCATCTCGCAAAGCAATGGGGTCTAACTCACACAATGTGCGAACCTCAATCACATCTGACTTAATTTTGCACTCTTTAATTATAAAATGAGCAAACAAAAAAATGTACATTATTTGTCCATTTCATTGTTTAATATTTCGCTTTTATATTTGTTGAACTCTTCGTCAGTGATTAGGCCTTGTTCCTTTAATTCTTGTGCTTTTTCAAGACGCTTTTCAAGCGATTCTTCCTCGGCAATGATTTCATCTGCGTCTTTTTTACCAGCAAGTCTTGCTTTGAGTTCATCTGCGTTTGTTGCTCTCATGGTAGGCGCATTATCAACCTTTTTCCTTTCGTTATAAAAATCAACTGTCATGAGTGTTGTTGCAGTAGCAAGCCCAGCAATAAAGATGAGCATGATAGCTAAAACTGCGCCAGTAGCATAGAAAACATCGTAAAGTGTTAAGCATCCAAGAAGTGCACTTCCATAGATTGCAACTGAAACAATCCATTTTTTGTTGAGCAGTGCTTCGCCCGATTTGGCGAGTGGAAGCGTGAGGAAATCAAATATGATTGTAATAATCATAAGTATAACCTCAAAAATACTCATACCCAAATTTGATATTAATTCTTGATTACCACTTTTGGCAATAACAATTATTCCTCTAATCATTATAACCGCAAAGGCAATTAAAGTAACTGCGCTAACAAGAGCGCCTGCAAAAGTAAGTTTCTTTTTCATATTAACCCAATCTCTTTTCAATAGCGTGTGCTTTTAATTTTTCAAATTCTTCATCTGTGATGAGATTTTTTGCTTTCATTAAGAGCAATTTGTTAATTTCTTCTTCAAGGTCATTTACTTGCATAGTAGCAGTGCTGCTTTTAGCAACATTCACGCGCTCTGTTTTTGTTTCAGGTTCAACTGTGTTTGCAACATCTACGCCTTCAATTTCAACCTTCATTGCTTTGCTGTTGTTAGCCAAATCAATAATTGCAAGAACATTTGAAGCAATAATACCAAGCAAAAATATTATATAAAGAATAAGAATTCCAGTTTCAGGTGAGCTAGCAAGTGCCAAAATGAACACTAAAACTTCAAGGAAATTGAACACGATAGCTGTGATTACAATTCCTTTCTTTTTATTCATTTTTTGAGCAGTTGTAGTTGTTGGGATTGCAACAGAGTTTAAAACCAAAGTTGTTACTGATAACACAATTTCTGTGATAATCATAGCCCAAATTTGAGCTGGAAAATTTACATAACCTGAATAGCTGGCAAGTTCTATGGCTCCAATAACGATTATTGCAGTAAATAGTGCAATAAAGCTTGTACCCATAATAAAGCCTGTAAATGCTAATTTTCTTCTCATGATATCCTCCTTAAAAATTTTAGAAATATTCTTTCGCCCCAAGGCTCTCCGTTTATCGGCTTCTCCACAAAGAGTAATTATTGATGGGAACAAGAATATCCCTTATTATTTTAATAATAAAACAAAAGTGATAATATGTCAACATAATTAAAAAATTTGTACAAAAAATAGATAATTTATGGCATTTTGTCGATAGTTTACCAAGTTTTTTATAATTTGCTTACCCAACTGTCTATAATTTACTTACCACAACGCCTCCTATGTGTACTTTTCACCGCAATATGTTCCCCCAGCTCCCTTTGCAAAGTTTTTGATATACACCTTAAACAATGCAAATTCAATAAGAAAGTTCAAAATAAGATTTCACAAAACTCCTCACAAAACCTCACAAAATACTTTACGAAAAATTTAAATATTTTAGATGCAATTTTTGTTTTTTAGGATTAACTCGATTTTTCTATCTTGTTTTCTAGTTTCTCTTATTTTTCTGTTTATTTTTCTGTTTATTTTTCTGTTTATTTTTCTGTTTATTTTTCTGTTTATTTTTCTGTTTATTTTTCAACAAAAAAATCATCGACCGCGCCATGCCTTCGATGATTTTTTTGTTATTAAATAAGTTCTACAATAGCCAATTCAGCTGAGTCGCCTCTGCGTTGACCCATCTTAATGATTCTAGTGTATCCACCACCTTGACCTACTTCTTTTGCTCTTGCTGCATATTTTGGAGCATAAACATTGAAGATTTTTTCAAGAAGTGGGTGGTTAATTCCGTTAGTTCTTGCATCAAATGCCTCAACAGATTCTTTTGGTTTTCTTTGTTCTTGTCTGTCCATGAGATAAGCCATAAGTTGTCTGCGTGCTTGCAATTTCTTTGGACCGTCGTTAGAAACAGTAGTCTTAACTTTAACGCCCTTTGCGTCTTTGATTTCTTTTTCAACTTTAACGATGTCTTCGTAAGAGTTGATAGCAAGTGTTAAGAGTTTTTCTGCTTGGCGTCTAACTGATTTTGCTCTGGCAACAGTTGTTTCAACTTTACCATACCACAAAAGGTCAGAAACAAGTCCACGAAGCATAGCGTCTTTTTCTTTGCTTGGTCTTCCTAATTTTTCGTTAGCCATTACTTTTCTCCTTTATTATTTTAGTCTTCGTCCTTACGAAGAGAAAGTCCATAACTTTCAAGTTTTGCAATAACCTCATCAATAGACTTAATGCCAAGATTTTTAACTTTAAGCATATCGCCTCTTGACTTTTTAGTGAGGTCTTCAACATTGTTGATTCCTGCTCTCTTCAAGCAGTTGTATGAACGAACAGAAAGATCCATTTCTTCAATAGGAAGTTCCATAAGTTTTACTTGTTTGTCTTCTTCCCTTGAAACTAAGATATCTGAATTTGCGATTTGTGAGCAAAGTTCAACAAAAAGATTGATATGTTCCATAACAATCTTTCCTGCAAGAGCAACAATTTCCCTAGCAGAAGTTGTTCCGTTTGTTTCAACTTCAAGAGTGAGTTTGTCAAAATTAACACTTTGACCAACACGAGTGCTTTCAACATTGAAGTTAACTCTCTTAACTGGTGAGAATAATGAATCCATAGCTATGAAATCAATGTCATCAAACTTTTCTTTGTTATCAGTGTTTGGAACATATCCTCTACCGTTGCCAATCATAAGGTCAAGATTGAAAACAGCACCATCGTCCATTGTGCAAATGTGGAGGTCTGGGTTAAGAATTTCAACTTCACTATTTTCTTCAAAATCTCTTGCTGTAACTTCACCTGCTCCATTTTTTCTAATGTGAAGGTATGTTACGAAATCTCTATCACGGTTTTTGCATTTAACTGCAAGTGATTTAAGATTAAGAATGATGTCAACAACATCTTCTGTTACGCCTCTAACAGTAGAAAATTCGTGTGCAACACCGGCAATTCTAACTGCGATAGGGGCAGACCCTGGAAGTGCAGAGAGAAGAGTTCTTCTCATAGCATTTCCAAGAGTGATTCCGTAGCCTTTTTCAAGTGGCTCTACAACAAATCTGGCGAAAGCACCATTATCTGTTTCTTCACAAGCGATTCTAGGTCTTTCCATTTCCATAAATCTAATCCTCCTATAAAACTATCTTGAATACAATTCAACGATAAGTTGTTCTTTGATGTCAGCATCAATATCTTCTCTAACAGGAAGAGCATTGATTTTCCCTGTAAGAGTGTTAGTGTCGAATTCAAGCCATTTTGGCATTACGACCTTAGCACCTTTCAAATCTTTGAAAAATACATTGTCTTGTTTGTTTTCTTTGATAGCGATAACATCACCCACTTTAACTGAGAAAGAAGGAATATTTACTCTCTTTCCGTTAACAGTGATAAGTCCATGGTTTACAATTTGGCGGGCTTGTTTACGGCTTCTGCCAATTCCCATTCTGTAAACAACATTATCAAGTCTTCTTTCAATGCATACGAGCATTTGAGGACCAGTAGCTCCTTCCATTTTACGAGCTTTTTCATAATATTCTCTAAATTGTTTTTCGAGAATACCATACATTCTTTTAACTTTTTGTTTTTCTCTAAGTTGTGTGCCATATTCAGAGAAAGTAACTCTTCTCTTTGAGTTGCCATGTTGCCCAGGGATAACAGGTCTTCTTTCCATAGCACATTTTTTAGTGGTGCATCTTTCACCTTTAAGGAAAAGTTTGCAACCTTCTCTTCTACACTGACGGCAGTCAGGTTCAATAGTTCTTGCCATTTACCTTTCTCCTTTTATACTCTTCTAGTTTTAGGAGGTCTGCAACCGTTATGAGCGATTGGTGAAACATCCTTAATCATAGTAACAGCGATATCACAGTTTTGAATTGAACGGATAGCAAGTTCTCTACCAGAACCAGGTCCTTTAACGAAAACTTCAACTGTTTTGATACCATGTTCTTTTGCGACTTTTGCGGCTTCTTCAACACAAGTTTGTGCTGCGAATGGAGTACTCTTCTTTGAACCTTTAAGTTTAAGTCTACCAGATGAGCACCAAGAAATAACATTACCTTCGCAGTCAGTGAAACTAACGATGGTGTTGTTGAAAGAGGTCTTAATGTGAACTTGTCCAGCAGTTACATTTTTGCTAACTCTTTTCTTTGTTTTCTTTACATTATTAATAGTTTTTGTTGCCATTTATCTCTCCTTATTTACCCTTCTTAGAGCTTCCCGCTACAACTCTCTTTGGACCTTTTCTAGTTCTAGCGTTGTTTCTAGTGTTTTGTCCTCTTACAGGGAGTCCTTTACGATGACGAACACCACGGTAGCAACCGATTTCAATAAGTTTTTTAATGTCCATATCGACTTTTTTGCGAAGTTCACCTTCAACAAGGACATTATGTTCAATATAGTTTCTAAGTTTAGCAACTTGTTCATCAGTAAGGTCTTTAACGCGAGTATCAGCGCTAACGCCTGTTGCTTCACAAATTTTGTTGGAAGTAACTCTGCCTATTCCATAGATATAGGTAAGTCCAAGTTCCAATCTTTTTTCTCTGGGTAAATCTACACCAGCAATTCTTGCCATTTAATTATCCTCCAATATTTTATTTTAGCCTTGTACTTGTTTGTGTTTAGCGTCTTTTGAGCAAATGACCATAACTTTACCATCTCTCTTAATAACTCTACACTTATCACAAATTGGCTTAACAGATGCTCTAACTTTCATTGTTTCTCCTTTTTAGCAACCCTTTTCTCTCCAAGTTATTCTACCCTTGGTGAGGTCGTATGGGCTCATTTCCACTTTTACTTTGTCCCCTTCAAGAACTTTGATATAATTTTTCCTCAATTTCCCTGAAAGGTAGGTGATGATTTCATGTCCATTTGATAAACGGACTCTAAATGTGGTGTTTGGAAGAACTTCTTCAACCACTCCTTCAAATTCAATCACATCTTCCTTAGACATGTTCACTCCTTTTTTTTGATAAGAATTTGCGAATAAGCGCATTCACTTTTTCGTCTTTTTCGCTAAGCGCTTCTTCGGTCAGAGCCTCTTCGTCGTATAATTTAACATGTTTTAGGCTCTTTTTTTTAGGCTTATCATATTTAAGCCTTTTGCCATTTGATAAATAAGCATATTTATCATCAAGGCGGACAATCACGAAGATTTGTCCAATTTCTTTTCCAGCCAGTGCTTGAACAACATTTCCAACTCTCATGCCGACCTCTTACAGAGTCAAGATTTCAACACCATCACGCGTAACATGAACGGTGTTTTCATAATGAGCGGAATATTTGCCATCACGCGTAACCACGCCCCAGCCATCCTCGACAAGCCAAACTTCCTTTCGTCCCATGTTAATCATAGGCTCAATAGCAAGACAAGCGTTGTCTGTAACGATTGGTCCGTCAGTTACTTTGCCATAATTTGGGACATTTGGTGGTTCATGCATTTTTTTGCCAATGCCATGTCCAACAAGTTCTCTTACCACTGAAAACCCGTTTGACTCTGCATGGACTTGAATTGCATGACTTGCCTCGCCCAATCTATGACCCACTTTTAGGTTTTTCACCCCTTCAAAGAAGCACTCTTCGGTTACCCTAATGAGTTTTTCTGCTTCGGGTGAAATTTTGCCTACTGGAAAAGTTCTTGCAGCATCCCCGTGAAAACCTTTATAGTTTACAACGAGGTCTATACTGATAATATCCCCTTCTTTAAGAATCGTGTTAAAATTAGGGATTCCGTGAACCACCATATCATTGACTGATGCACAGATGCTTGCAGGGAAGCCTTCATAATTTTTGCACGCTGGGATAGCACCACTATCTATTATAAACTTTTCCACTAAAATGTCAAGTTCTTTTGTCGAAACACCGGGTTTTATAAGAGATTTGCAATAAGAAAGTGCATCTCTTGTTATTTGCCCAGCCTTTCGCATTAGCACCATTTCAGCAGGCAGTAAATTATTCATTTTCTGCCTCCAAAGATTGAAGAAAAGTTCTCAAAGGTTTATATGTCTCATCGACTGCTTTGTCGTTTGACACCTTAAACAACCTATCACTGTAGAAGTTTATAAGTGGTGCAGTGTTTTGATTATAAACTTCCAGACGATGTTTGATTACTTCAGGTTTATCGTCATCACGCTGAATAAGTTTGCCATTGCACTTGGCGCAAATTCCCGTTGGAGCATCAAGTGCACTAACAATGTCGCCACAGCCCGAGCAAGTTCTTCTTGAAGAAAGTCTTTCGATGATAATCGAAGGAGCAAGTTCAACAAGAACAACACTGTCGATTCTGGCAATATTTTCAAGAGCCTCCGCTTGACCTATCGTTCTAGGAAAACCATCAAGGATAAACCCATTCCTGCAATCGTCTTGTGCTATTCTGTTTTTAACCATTTCAACCGTTACTTCGTCTGGAACCAAAGAACCGCTGTCTATGATTTTTTTAACTTTTTGCGCAAATGGCGAATTTTCTTTAACAATAGCCCTAAACAAGTCCCCAGTAGAGATTTGTGGAATGCCAAAGTCAGCAGAAATTTTTTTTGCAAGAGTGCCTTTACCGCTCCCTGGTGCACCCAAAAGGATAAGTTTCATTTTAACTCCTTAAAAATATTTGTGAAACTTAAAGGAAAGTTAAACTTGTCTAGAATAGTTTAACTCACCTTTTTTCACTATGCCGAAAGCGATTTAAACTCGCTTTAAAGCCATGATTTTAACTCAAAAACCCTTTATGATTTCTCATAAACATTTGAGCTGAAAGTTGTTTATCAAGTTCAAGAGCAACTGAAACGGCAATCATAAGTCCAGTTACACTGAAAGCATTGATAAGAATTGCTGCCCCTGCGAAATCTCCAATCGCTTTAAAAGCAAGTGAAGGAATAAGGGCGATAATTGCAAGGAAGATTGCTCCAAACAAAGTAATTCTGTTTGATATTTTCCCTAGATACTCTGCTGTTGGTTTACCAGCACGAACACCAGGAATAAATCCGCCTTGTTGTTGTATTCTTCTGCTTACATCGTCTGCATCAAAGGAAATCTTTGAGTAGAAGAAAGCAAATACTAATATTAAAATTGAAGTAAGCACGATGTAAAGCCAAGAGTTTGTTCCAAGCCAATCGCTATACCAAGTAACTTTTGGCCAGAATATAGAAATTAAAAGTTGTGGGAATGTTAAAAGTGCACTTGAAAAGATGATAGGCATAACGCCGGTAGCATTTACTCTAATAGGGATATAATTGCTTTGACCGCCAATCATTCTTCTACCTTTAATTTGTTTTGCATATTGCACTTGCACTCTTCTTTCTCCACCGTCCATAAATACGATGAGAGCAAAGATAAGAACGATTGCAACGAAGAACAATACGAGATACCAAATATAGTTAATATTTGAAGTGCAGGCTTTTATAATTTGTGAAACCGCAGTGCCAGCAGATGAAAGGATACCAACAAAGATAAGAAGGCTTGTACCATTTCCTATCCCAAGGTCTGTAATTCTTTCACCAATCCAAACTGTAAACATTGAACCCGCTGTGAGCATAAGAACGACACCTGTTCCTACAACCCAAGTAGGCATAACATTTGTAAGGTTTGGGTCTAGCGCGCTACCGGCATAGCCGACAACGATACCGATTGATTGGGCAACTGCCAAAACGAGAGCCGCTATACGAGTGTAAAAATTGATTTTTCTTCTTCCGTCTTCACCGCTTTTTGTCAATCTTTCAAGGGCAGGGATTGCAACAGAAAGCAGTTGTATAACTATTGAAGCAGTGATATATGGTGAAACACCTAATGCAAGAAATGAACAGTTTTTAAGTGCACCACCACTCACCATATTCATAAGTTCAAAAAAACCAAAATTGTTTGAAGTGTTCAAGATAGAAGTGCTAAACCCTACGCAAGGAATCCAGCAACCAACTCTATAAATAAATAAGAACAGAAGTGTAAGCAAGATTTTGTTTCTTATTTCTTTAATCTTAAACGCGTCCCTAATCGTTTTAAACATATTATAACTCCTCTACTTTGCCACCAACTCTTTCAATTTTCTCTCTTGCTTGTTTTGTGATTTTGTTGCACTTAACAGTAATAGGTTTTGTGATTTCTCCATCACCTAAAACTTTAAGTCCATACTCTGAACGCTTGCCAATAAATCTTGTTGTATAAAGAAGTTCTTGGTCAATAACAGCGTTGGCTTCAAATGCTTCAAGGTCGCCTACATTAACGCAAGCGTATCTTCTAGCAAAGTTTTTGTTGTTAAATCCACGCATTGGGATTTTTCTAATCATAGGGATATTGCCACCTTCAAATCCAGGTCTTACTCCACCACCACTACGAGCATTTTGACCCTTATGGCCTTTTCCACTAGTTTTACCAATTCCGCTTCCAATACCTCTACCAATTCTAACTTTCTTGGTAGTAGCACCTTCTGCTGGTTTTAAATTTTCAAGTTTCATGTTTCCTCCTTATGCCTCTTCTACATTAACGAGGTGAGCGATGTGGTGAAGAGTACCTCTAATAGAATCGTTATCAGGGAGCATTCTTGTTTGATTGAGTTTCTTAAATCCAAGTGCTTCAATCATTTTAGCTTGTTTGCCATTGTAACCGATGCAACTTTTAACCCAAGTAACTTTAAGCATTTTTTCTTTCTTTGCCATGATGCCCTCCTTAAATTTCCTCTGCGGTTTTTCCACGACGACGAGCGATTTCTTCTCTTGTTCTCAAAGAGAGAAGTCCGTTCATAGTGGCTTTAACGCAGTTGATTTTGTTTGAAGAACCATGAGTCTTGGTAACGATGTTCTTAACCCCAGCAAGTTCGATAACCGCACGAGCAGAACCACCAGCAATAACCCCAGTACCTTCAGGAGCAGGCAACAAGAGGATGCTTGTTGATGAGAATTTACCCATGTTTTCATGTGGGATAGTTCCGTTAACGATAGGGATAAGTTTCATGTTTCTTTTAGCAATGGTTGTAGCCTTTTCGATTGATGAAGAAACATCTTTGCTCTTACCAATTCCAAGACCAACTCTGCCTTTTCCGTCTCCAACAACAACGAGTGCTGAGAAACGGAGAGTTCTTCCGCCTTTAACAACCTTTGTAACTCTTCTTACGCAAACAACGCGCTTGTCGAATTCACTTGCTTCTTTTCTTGGGGCTCTATCTTTTCTGTCCCCTCTGTTTTTGTTGAAAGGTCTTTTACCTTTTGGTGCTTCAACTTCAAGAGTATTTTCAGCACTAACTTGTTCTACAACTTGTTCGTTTTCTGTCATGATTTCCTCCTAAAATTTAAGTCCAGCTTCTCTGGCACCTTCTGCCAAAGCTTGAACGCGACCGATATAGATATAACCACCTCTATCAAAAACAACTTCATTAATATTGTTTGCAAGAGCACGTTTTGCAAGAGTTTCACCAACAAGTTTTGCTTGTTCAGATTTGCTCTTTCCAGCGATTGCACCCTTAACTTCTGGGTCAAGAGTAGAGCAAGAGCAAAGAGTTGCACCCTTTGTATCGTCAATGATTTGAGCATAGATTTGGCTCAAACTTCTGTAAACGCAAAGACGAGGTCTTTCGCTTGTTCCAGAAACTTTGGTTCTAACTCTCTTATGACGAACAAGTCTTTCTGTGTTTTTATCTGTTTTGTTAATCATTTAGGTTTCTCCTATTTCTTGCCTTTACCGGCTGTTTTTCCGACTTTTCTTACAACTACTTGGTCAGAGTATCTGATTCCGTAGCCATGATATGGTTCAACAGGTCTAATATCTTTGATGTTAGATGCGAATTGACCAACTTTTTGTCTATCAATTCCAGTGATAGTAATCTCTGTAACTGATGGGCAAGCAACTTGAATATCACTTGGGATTACAACTTCAACTGGGTGAGAGAATCCAAGGTTCATAACAAGTTTGTTTCCATTAACGCTGGCTTTGTAACCTACACCAGAGATAAGGAGTGTTTTCTTAAAACCTTCGCTTACGCCAACAACCATGTTGTGAGCAAGCGCTCTGTAAAGACCGTGCATAGCGTTAGATTCTGCGGTTTCTTTTGCAATTTCAAAAGAAAGAGTTTGTCCATCAATATTTGCTTTGATTACAGAGTTAACTTCTTGTGTCAATGTTCCTTTTGGTCCACTAACAGTAAGAAGACCGTTTTCAACTTTTGCACTTACGCCAGCAGGCATAAGAATGTGTTCTTTACCAATTCTAGACATAAATTCCTCCTTACCATACATAAGCGAGAACTTCGCCACCAACTCCAAGTTTTCTTGCTTCTTTATCAGTAACAATACCCTTGTTCGTTGAGATGATTGCGATTCCAAGTCCGCTTATAACTCTTGGAAGTTTATCTTTTTGAGCGTAGATACGAAGACCAGGTTTAGAAATTCTTTTAAGACCTTGAATAACGCTTTCGCCTTCTTCATCATACTTTAAAACAACTACGATGTTTTTGTGTCCAGCTTCTTCAACTTCTTCGTAACTTACGATGTAGCCTTCATCAAGAAGGATTTTTGCGATAGCACGCTTTTCGTTTGATGCAGGGATGCTTACATTATCATGTTTTGCTGAAATAGCATTACGAATTCTAGTGAGCATATCTGCGATTGGATCTGTAACTAACATTTTTTCCTCCTTAATTACCAACTAGCTTTCTTTACACCAGGAATTTCACCCTTGTTTGCAAGTTCACGGAAGCAAATTCTGCAAATTCCGTATTTTCTGAGAACTGCATGTGGTCTTCCACAGAGTGAGCATCTTGTGTACTCTCTGGTTTGATATTTTTGTGTTCTTTTTTGTTTTTCAACTAATGCTTTCTTAGCCATAATGAAACTCCTATTTAGCGAAAGGCAATCCAAGTGCCTTTAAAAGTGCTTTTGCTTCTTCATTGGTTTTTGCAGTTGTTACAAAAGTAATATCAAAACCTCTGATTTTTTCGACTTTTTCATAAACGATTTCAGGGAAGATAAGTTGTTCTTTAATTCCCATTGAGTAGTTTCCTCTGCCATCGAATGACTTGTCAGAAATTCCTCTGAAATCTCTTACCTTTGGAAGAGCGATTGCAGTAAGTCTATCAAAGAACTCATACATTCTGTCTCCTCTTAAAGTAACTTTTGCACCGATTTTTTGTCCTTCTCTAACTGCGAAGTTAGAAATAGACTTTTTAGCAGTTGTTACAACTGGCTTTTGACCAGCGATAACTGCAAGTTCTTCAACAGCAATGTTGAAACTCTTTGAGTTAGATTTAACTTCACCAAGCCCCATATTGAGAACAATCTTAACGAGTTTAGGAACTTCGTTAACATTTTTGTATCCAAATTCTTTAATGAGGGCAGGAACAACTTCTTTCTTATAGTTTTCTAAAATTCTATTTTGTTCTTTAGCCATGGTTTATTCCTCACTTGTAGCCTTTTTTGCTGTCGACTTTTTTGTTGTTTTCTTTTCGGTAGCAGGTTTTTCTGCTTTCTTTGTTGTTTTCTTTACGAATGCTTTGTCAAGAGAAGCGTTGCATTTTTTGCAAGTTCTAACTTTTTTGCCGTCAACTTCGCTGTGAGCTACTCTTGTAGCCTTTCCGCAAACTGGGCAAATAACTTGAACATTTGATGCATCAATAGGAGCAGATTTTTTGATGATTCCGCCTTTGTCTTCTTGTGATCTTGGCTTTTGGTGTTTGCTTACAACATTGATGTTTTCAACAATAACTCTTCCTTGATCAGCACTAACAGCGGTAACTTTTCCTGTTTTACCTTTGTCTTTTCCAGCAAGCACAACAACTGTGTCGCCTGTTTTAACTGTCATCTTCATTACGCGCTCCTTTTAAATTACATCTGGTGCAAGAGAGATAATTTTCATATATCCCTTGTCACGAAGTTCTCTTGCGATAGGTCCAAACACACGAGTTCCCTTAGGTTGCTTTTGGTTATCAATGATAACTGCGGCATTGTCATCAAATCTGATGTGAGAACCGTCTGCTCTTCTAAGGCCTTTTGAAGAACGAACAATAACTGCTTTAACAACATCACCTTTCTTTACTGTACCGCCAGGGATAGCCTTTTTAACGGCAGCAACAATAATATCACCGATGTTTCCACTTCTTCTAAAAGAACCGCCAAGTACTCTAATGCACATAATTTCTTTTGCACCAGTGTTATCAGCAACTTTTAATCTTGTTTGTGGTTGAATCATAACTGTTCCTCCTTATTATTTAGCCTTTTCGATGATTTCAACAACTCTGAAATACTTGTCCTTTGAAAGTGGACGAGTTTCCATAATGCGAACTGTATCACCAATTCCGCATTCATTGTTTTCATCGTGAGCCTTAAATGTCTTCGACTTTTGAACAACTTTTTTGTAGATAGGACTCTTAACTCTTGAAACGACTTTAACTACAACAGTTTTGTCCATCTTTCCAGCGCTTACAACTTCGCCAATACGAGAGATTCTTGAATTTCTAATTGTTTCCATCGTTTCCTCCTTCGAGCTGTCTTTCTCTTAAAATAGTTTTAATTCTTGCAATATCCTTTTTAACATTGTGGATAGCCATAGGATTTGCAAGGCTTCTTGTAGCATGAGAGAAACGAAGATTAAATAATTCGCTATTAAGTTCTTTCAATTTGGCATTAAGTTCTTCAACTGATAAATATTTAATATCATTAGTTTTCATCTTTCACACCACCTTTTTCGACTTCTTTTTTAATAAATTTAGTTTTGCAAGGAAGTTTGTGCCCTGCAAGTCTAAGTGCTTCTTTTGCTGTATCTTCGCTTACGCCTTCGATTTCAAAAAGCACTCTGCCAGGTTTAACAACTGC
Organism: uncultured Clostridia bacterium; assembly: GCA_934771475.1. GTDB lineage: Bacteria > Bacillota > Clostridia > Christensenellales > UBA1242 > Caccovivens. The sequence goes on along the minus strand of CAKVMD010000008.1, from coordinate 34,452 downwards.
AACCCAAAATTCTGGTGAACCTTTACCAGAACCCATACGAGTATCAGCAGGTTTCTTAGTTACTGGCTTGTCTGGGAAGATTTTAATCCAAACCTTACCATCTCTTCTTGTGTATCTTGTAAGAGCGATACGAGCAGCTTCAATTTGGTTAGATTTAATCCAGCATGGCTCTGTGGCAATCATTCCATATGTTCCGTATGTGAGAGTGTTGCCTTTTGTAGCCTTACCAGTCATTCTACCTCTATGAACTCTTCTTCTTTTAACTCTTTTAGGCATTAACATTATTCTTGTCCTCCTTTTTGGTCAGATGTTCTCTTTCCAAGGATTTCACCTTTGTAAATCCAGCATTTAACACCGATTTTACCAATCATAGTGTAAGCAGCAGCTTCACCATAATCAATGTCAGCTCTAAGAGTGTGAAGAGGAACGCTTCCTCTGAATTGTTTTTCAATTTGAGATTTTTCATTTGCTTTTGCAAGAACGCCACTTACTTGAAGTTTGCACCCCTTAGCGCCAGCTTTCATAACTCTTTCCATTGCTTGTTTTAATGCTCTTTTAGCAGCAACACGTTTTTCAAGTTGTTGAGCGATGCTTTCAGCAACAAGTGTTGCGTCTAGGTCAGGTCTCTTAACTTCTTTAACGTTTACAAGCAAAAGTTTAACAGGTCTTACTCTTTGAGCAATTTCTTTTTTGATTTCTTCAATACCTGCACCCTTTGTACCGATAATCATACCTGGTTTTGAAGTGAAGATATTAACAACAAGTTTTCCTTCTGTCCTTTCAATAGTGATGTTTGAAATTGAGCAAGCTTTGTATTTCTTGCGAAGGAAAGACTTAACTTCTTGGTCCTCTTTGAGGTTTGCAGCAAAAGTTTGCTTATCGGCATACCATGTAGAGTTCCAATCTTTATTGATACCTAATCTAAGTCCCACTGGACTAACTTTTTGTCCCATTCTTAGCCTCCTACCACTTCATCAAGCACGAATGTGATGTGTGAAGTCTTTTTGAGTATAACATTTCCAGAACCTTTTGCTCTGCAAGACATTCTCTTGAATTGAGGTCCGCTTGTAACATAAGTTTCTTTAACGAATAAAGTATCAACAGCTTTGCCCATGTTGTTTTCAGCATTGGCGATTGCACTTTTGAGAACTTTAAGCGCTTCAAACGCACCCTTGTCAGGCATATTCTCTAAAATTGCAACGGCTTCTTCTGCTTTCTTTCCACGAACAAGGTCAAGAATGTATGTTACCTTAGAAGGACTAATTCTAACATACTTAGCCTCTGCATGAGGATATTTCTTTGCAGAATTTCTTTTTTCTGCCTTTAATCTAGTTCTTGTAGCCATTGTTTACCTCTATTTACCAGCCTTAGTTGCTGTTGCCGACTTTTTAGTGTGTCCCTTGTAAGTTCTTGTTGGAGCGAACTCTCCAAGTTTGTGTCCTACCATATCTGCTGTGCAATATACAGGGACGTGTTTTTTACCATTGTGCACTGCAAATGTAAATCCTACGAAATCAGGATAGATAGTAGATGATCTTGACCAAGTCTTAATAGGTCTTTTAACCCCAGAAGCCTGCATTTCTGCAACTTTCTTAACAAGGCTTGGATGAACATAAGGTTTTTTAACTGTTTTTGTGTTCATATTATTCTCTCCTAATTAACTCTCTTAACCATTAAGCGGTTAGAGCGATTTTTTCTCTTTCTTGTCTTGTATCCAAGAGCAGGTTTGTTCCATGGAGTAACAGGAGAAGCCATACCAACTGGGCTCTTACCTTCACCACCACCATGCTTGTGGTCGTTAGGGTTCATAGCAACACCACGAACTGATGGTCTAACACCCATGTGTCTCTTTCTTCCTGCTTTACCAAGAGAAACGAGTTCATGGTCGATGTTTCCAACTGTTCCAACTGTTGCTCTGCAAGTAAGGAGAACTTTTCTCATTTCACCACTTGGGAGACGAAGAGTTGCATATTTTCCTTCCTTAGCCATAAGTTGAACTTCTGCACCTGCTGAACGAGCAAGTTGTCCACCCTTGTTAGGTTCAAGTTCGATGTTGTGAACAAGTGAACCAACTGGGATTGAAGCAAGTGGAAGATTGTTTCCGACTTTGATTTCAACATTTTCTCCACTCATAACGATGTCGCCATCTTTAAGTTCAACAGGGGCGATGATGTATCTCTTTTCGCCATCTGCGTAATTTAAAAGTGCGATATAAGCGGTTCTGTTTGGATCGTATTCAATTCCTACAACTGTTGCAGGGATGTTGTCTTTGTTTCTTTTAAAGTCAATGATACGATATTTTTGTCTGTTTCCACCGCCTTGGTGTCTAACAGTAACTTTTCCCTGAGCATTTCTTCCAGCGTTTTTATCTTTTTTAGCAAGAAGTGATTTTTCAGGAGTTTTCTTAGTAATTTCTTCATAGGAAGAGGTAGTATAAAATCTTCTTCCAGCAGAAGTTGGTCTATGTGTTCTAATTGCCATTATTTACCTCCCTATTAAGATAAACTGTCGAAGAATGCGATTGATTTAGACGCGTCAGTAAGAGTAACAATAGCCTTTTTAAAGTCGCTTGTTTTTCCAACTGTTCTTCCAGCCTTAGTGTTTTGAGACTTTTTGTGTCCCTTAACAGTGATTGTGTTAACTTTTGCCACTTGAACTCCAAAAAGTTCTTCAACGGCTTTTTTAATTTCGATTTTGCCAGCATTCTTTGCTACAACAAATGTGTAAGTTTTGTTTTGAATTCCAGCATAACTTTTCTCAGTGAGAAGTGGTCTTATAATGATTTTTTGTGCTTCCATTATTCTGCGTATGCCTCCTCAATAGATTTGATTGCAGATTCGGTAAGAACGATGTTTTTGTTTGCAACAACTTCATAAGCGTTCAAAGAATCAACAGTTTCGATGTCGAGGCATGGAAGGTTTGCAGTTGCAAGAAGAGCGTTCTTGTCGTTTTCTCCATTAACAACTAAAACTGAACCTTGGAATTTGAAAGCATCAACAAATGCCTTAGCCTCTTTGGTTTTAGGATTTTCAAAAGCGAATTTGTCAACAATAACAAGTTCGTTTTGAGCGAGTTTTGTGCTTAATGCACTTAAAAGAGCATATCTCTTCTTTTGTTTGTTAACCTTTTTAGAGAAATCTCTTGGCTTTGGAGCAAATACAACTCCGCCCCCAGTCCATTGTGGACCTTTTGTAGAACCTTGTCTAGCTCTACCAGTACCTTTTTGACGCCATGGTTTTTTGGCGTGTCCTCTTACTTCGCTTCTAGTGAGAGCAGATTTAGTGCCTTGTCTTTGGTTAGCGTTGTAAGCAACTACAACCTCATGAATGAGGGCTTCGTTGTAATCAACCCCAAAGAGTTCGTCAGCAAGGTCAATTTGTCCAACCTCTTGGGCTTGCATATTAAAAACTTTAACTTTTGCCATTTTAGTCTCCTTTAATTGCCTTTAACTGCTTCACGGATAGTTACAACCGCACCCTTAGGTCCAGGGATGCAACCTTTAACGAGAAGAATGTTTCTTTCACTGTCAACCTTAACGATTTCAAGGTTTTGAACAGTAACTCTTTCAACTCCGTAATGTCCAGGCATATGCTTGTTTTTGAAAACTCTTGATGGAGTTGAGTTAGCGCCCATAGATCCGACTTCTCTATGAACAGGGCCAACACCGTGAGTCATTTTAAGTCTGTGTTGATTCCATCTTTGGATAACACCAGTGAAGCCACGACCACGAGTAGTGCCAGTAACATCTACTTTATCTCCCTCGGCGAAGATGTCAGCCTTAACTTCTTGACCAAGAGTATATTCGTTTGCATTGTCGAATTTAAGTTCTTTCAAAATTCTGTAAGTATCGATACCGGCTTTTTTGAAAGCACCTGTCATAGGCTTGTTTACTCTTTGAGCCTTTTGTTTGTCGAATGCAACAACAACTGCTTCATATCCATCTTTATCGTTGTTTTTAATTTGAACAACTGGGCATGGACCTGCCTCAACAACTGTAACTGGGATAACCACGCCCTCTGGAGTGAAGACTTGTGTCATTCCAAGTTTTTTGCCAATAATTGCTTTTTTCATTGTTATGTCTTCCTCCTATTATAGTTTAATCTTGATATCAACGCCTGCTGGCAAGTCAATCTTCATAAGAGCGTCAACAGCCTTAGCAGATGGTGAGTAGATATCAATAAGTCTTTTGTGAGTTCTTGACTCGAATTGTTCACGACTATCTTTGTATTTGTGTGGTGAACGGATAACGGTTACCACTTCTCTGTCAGTTGGAAGTGGAATTGGGCCAGCGACCTTAGCGCCGAACTTTTCAGCAGTATCAATGATTCTTCTGCAAGCTTCATCAATAAGGCTGTGTTCAAAGGCCTTCAATTTAATTCTAATAACTTGTGTTGCCATTAATTAACATACCTCCTGTAATAGCAATTCTAACCCATCGCATTTTGCCCTAACACACGGTACACTCGCCCTAGTGTGTCATGCTGTGGAGCATTAAAAAATGTGATTTATTGGTTAGTCGCTCGCGGTCTTTGCCACGAACTTGTCCACATAAATTCTCTTTGATTGCCGGTAATCAAAGTAACCTTATGTTTCAACCCATTATTCACAGCGATAATATGATAACAAAATTCGCAAAATATGTCAAGGCTTTTAGAAAAGTTTTTTATCTTTTTTTGTAACGCTCTTTTCCAAAACAAAATGCGCCAGCCTTACCAGCAAAAGCCCTTTATATATTGAATCAATATTGCAGTACATTTATTTATTAATATAATAGGCGTCATAAATGCGCACAAACTTTCGTGCAAAGTCTCCCCGTTTGTTTGCCGAATTTTCGCCGATTGCACGCACGCAATTAACCCACTTAAAAACAATTTGAATAAATATAAAATAAAGCAAAAACTAAGGCAAAATATCCCTTCAATTTGTTTTTCCTTGCAATTTCAAATAAATTAATCCTCACTTATTTAAATTCCGCGATTATGCACAAAAATCTTGCATAAAGAGGAAAAATCACAAAAAATAAGTAAAAATATGCTTAAAAACACAAAAAAACGAGATTTTTTCTCGTTCTTTCACTTTTTTTGTTAAATTATGTTTAGGACTTGATATCCTGTTCTCCACTCATAATCTTTTGCAAGTATGTTGAAGGCTTGCACTTCTCCCATTCCCCCAAACTTTACCGAACCAAGTTTTTCGTAATCTGTTTGACTTAATAATCTAAACGCACCATAGCACGCCTCACTTATTTGGACGCAAGTTGCAGTTTTACAAGATGGGCAAACAATTTCTCCAAAATCGAGATTTAAATATCTTCCCGAAAGCGTTGCTCCACAAGAGGAACATTTGTCTGTCATGAAAAAATATCCCATATTGTTTAAAAAATCAAGCAAAAACTTATCAATTACATAATATTTTGGTAAATTATCATACGCAAGCGCCTTTAATGATTTAATAACCTCTACAAAAAGGCGAGGATTAGATTCATTTGAAAACTTGTCCACAATGTCAAGAATTGCACAAGCCTCATAATATTTTTCAATATTTTTTGAAAGCGGATAAAATCCGTCTATCACATCCACGGATGTAACAATGTTTGTTTTACCCTCTTCGATTATGTACTCACCAAAACAAAAAATCTCTTTCGCAATTTTTAGTTTTGCTTTATCCCCTCGCACGCCACGCATAGTAACGGTCGTCTTGCCTTTTTCAAGAGTATACAATTTTACAAGTTTGTCTTTTTCTTTATAATTTATCCCGCCGAGGACAACTCCTCTAACCTTTGTGCTAGCCATTTTTACCTTTCAGCCTCAATCGACTCGCCATCTTCTTCACGAGCCATTTGCTCATATTTTTGTATAAAAGAGTCAAACATTTCTCTTTCATCCAAACTCATATCTTTATTTTGCGCAACAAACTTGTCGCACATAACGCTATAAGTAAGCCCCGCAAGCGTCATAGTTCTCAAATCTTCAATTTCACCAGTGGACTTAGCCACAACCCACCAGCATTGCCAATCCCAAAACGCGTTTTTAACATCTTCAATAGTGATAATCTCTTGCATAAGCCCTCCTCTTACAAGTAGTATATACTAAAAATTTTAAAAACTACAAGCATTTTCAAAAAAAATTATCGAAAATTTAACCTTTTTATCTTTTTCTTTCTTTCAACAAAAAACGACAAAAACTAGGCGAGCCCCAATATTTGTCGCAGAAACCTTTATAATGTTTTAAATGTTTTGTTAGTATCATCAATATCTCTGGCGTTATAAACATTTTTGATGGTGTTGCATTTGCGATAGTTAATTTGCGATTTTGCGATAAAAAGCGCCATTTAACTTCTAGCGCGCTACTCCTCACCCCATAACAAAAAGCCAAAAGAGTAAAAGTGGACAAAATTATACTCTTTCACCCCAACTAAAAATATTAAAAACGCTAAACTAAGTTGGGTTTACAACCACCGTTCCACTTTGATTTAAAAGCCCCAAAACTCTATTTTCGCAATTAAAGATAGGACGAGGATAATACAATCCAAAATTGCATTGATTAAAATTTAAATTGCAAGGCATAATTCCTCCTTTTCCCTCTAAAACATTATATTTATAATTCGCCTAATTGTGCCTATTTAGAAATCTTTAAAATAAAGTTTTAAGACACTATTTTTTAAATAAAACTAATTATAAATAAAATTAGGACGACAGAGTTTTAAATAAAAAGATTATAAATAAATTCAAATATCTATAATTTGTTTTTAATTTCACCGCCATATATTTTCACACGCCCGCCTTATTTATCGAAAATAGTATGTGAATGCGACTACTCAAAAAAATAACCCTACTGGCGCAAACCACCGCTCACTTACAGTTTAATAAAAATCCACCAGTAAACCTGGTGGTTTTTAAACAAGAAAACACTCACCTCCTTCCTGTTGTTCTTGCGTGTCTAAAAAAGGCTGACAATAATGTCAGCCTTTTTTATCTTTTAAATCTAGCTTTAAACTCTTTGATTTAAATTACTTAAAACACCTATTCTTTTATTTCTAACTTTTTAATATTAAAAAAACAATTTTTGTTAATTTTTATTGTTTTTTATTAAAATTTTAAGTATTTTCAAGCATTTTTGTTAAATTTTTGTATACATAACAAATTCTACGCCATCAACGCCTACTCTTTCAATATTGAAAATAGTCGAATCGTTAAGGTAAGTATTTCCGTAAGTTGCGCCACCATCTGTGGTATCAGCATCAACAATATCGCTTCTAATAAATATATTTGTAATTCTTCCGGAGATGTTGCCCCAACTCGTTGATAAAAGCGAACCAGCCTCTGTTATTTGGGCGTAAACCGCAGAACTTTCAATATAGAGATTTGTAATATAAGCGCCATTGAATGCAGCATTGCTGATTGCAGGAGAAGTTTCTCTTATATAAATATTAATAACTTTACCATTTGCAACATCATCTTTGACTGCGGAAAGCCCTCTTTGATTTGCTGTACAAGCGCCATAGTCGACCTTAACAAGAGATGTACAAGATGCAGTAACTTGGTCGCCGAGCGAGCAAGTTTGAAGTGGGAAATAAACCTCTGTTATTTGAGAACATCCATTAAACACCTGTCCGCCGATTGAAGTCAAAAACTTATATTCTCTTAAATCAAGGACAGTCTCTCCATTTTTGTTCTCCACATTTCCCTTAAAAGAAGTACAACTGTCAAACGCTCTTGAAGAAATACTTGTAACATAATAAGGCAATTTTACTTTTTGCAGATTTGAAGAACTTGCAAACATATAATCGGTTATAGTAAACGCATATTGTGCCTTGCTTAAATCTACATTAACTAAATTTGGACATTTATAAAATGCATACTTACCAACAGAAGTTAAGCCATAAGATAAATCAACGCTTGTTATGCCAGACTCACTGAACGCATATTCACCAATGATTGAAAATTGTTTTCCAGTTGGAAATTTGACTTCTCTGAGTGCTGTTTTACCCTTAAATGCGTTGTTCTCCACTTTAAACACATAGCAAATTTCACCATTATATTCAATGCTTTCTGGAATTTCAATGCTAGAAGCATCAGCGTCGCATTTTGTTAAAACGCATCGCCCGGTACCCGGATAAATTGTATATATAAGGCCATCAACTTCATAATCAGTTACAATGCTTGCAGTCAAACAACTTAAAGCATAAAATTTGTGAACTCTTAATCCTTTATCATAACTTGAAGTAAATGATGTGGATTGCGCTATTATAGAGCCATTTTCGCTCCCTGCTACCCATCCAATAAAGGTATAGTCAGTTTGGGCTGTGTAAGAAATGGTGATGTTTTTCCCTGGTCTTAACTCGTTGTTTCCATCACGACAAATCGCCCCTGTACCATAAGCATAAACGCGCTTGTAGTATTCAAGATTTATCACAACGTTCTCAGCGGGCATGACAAATGTAATTGTGCCATCACTGCCAGTTGTTGTTTCAACGCTCTTCCCGCTGGCGGTCATAACGGTAAGGTCATACTGCGTAAGAGAATCGGTTTCTTTGGTAAGCGAAAGTGAAACTTCATCCCCGCCCTTTGCCTTTTCACAAGATAAATCGACCGTTCCACCATATTCACTTACAGTAAATGTGAAATATGCAATCTTAAAAGTTACATAAACTTCTATGTCTGCCTCTGGCATTATAAAAGTTGCTGATTCATCTAAATTGATAACAGTTTTTTGACCATTCGCCATGTAGTAAACTTCATCAATTTCATAATTCGTGTCCGCTTTTATGTTTGCGATAGTCAGTTCTTTTCCAGCCACTGCCCCTAATACTTTGTTATCATCTTGCAAAACATCAAAAGTTCCGTGTTCAGCGTTTGTGCGCACTGAGTAGACAATTTCAGCGTACAGCGAAATGTTGCCAGCCGGCATAGTAAACACATACATTTCTTCATTTACATCAAGTACGTGCTCTTCTGTGCTTCCTTCAATTACATAATATACTTTATATTCTCGCCCATCAGGGTTGTATATCGAGAACATAATTTCTTCGTTAAATCTTGCTTCGCCTACTAAATCAGGCAAAGCATCGAAATTTTTATTGTTTATCTTATAACTTTTTGCTGTATAAGCAGCATAAACAGTTATATTCCCAGCTGGCATACTAAATTCATACGAGCCGTCAATTCCAGTGATTGAGTGTTTTTCTGTACTATTTTCAATAATGTAATATACGCTAAGGTCGTAACCAACCTTATCTTCCACATAGAATGACACTAGTTCATTAAAATTCGCGTTATCCAAAAGGTCAATTATCACATCGCTGTCGAAATTTGTGATTGTGTAATTTTTTGCAGTGTAGACCGCGTACACGGTTACATTTCCGGCAGGCATAGTAAATTCGTAAGAACCATCAGTACCTGTAATTGGGAACTTTTCTGCAACATTTTCAATTCTATAATATACGCTAAGTTTATACCCCTCTTTTTCGTCCACGAGGAATGATACTACGTCGTTAAAATTAGCGTTTTCCACTAAGTCAATTATATTATCGACATTTGCATTTGTAATAGAGTAATTCTTCACAACATAAAATGCAGTAATTTTGACATTGGCGTTTGGCATATCAAACGAATATGTGTCTCCGTCAAGGATTGGCGTGATTGTCTTTTGAGTTCCATCACTACTTAATGTGTATTTTACTTGAACGCCAGAGAGGTCATAGCCTACTTTGCTGGAAACTTTGAATGTGATGCTGTCGCCATAGTATGCTCCACCTTCTTGCGACAAATCGGTTATGCCTTCACTCAAAGTAATTGTATAGAGCTCTTTTTCAAACAACACTTCAACTGAAACATTGCTTGCAGGCATTTCAAAAGAATATTGTCCGTTTTCTGCACTTATCTCTGTACCATTAACGATAACTTTTTGAATCTTATAGCCAATATTTGGAGTAATTGAAATTGTGATTTCATCTCCGTAGTTTGCGCCCTCAACCGCGTGTCCGTCTTTCAAAAGTTCAAAAGCGCCGTTTAATGCTGGCTGTTTTGAAAGCGAGTAGTCAACTTTCTTGAATGTAACAAAAATTTCAATATTTTGCGCTTGACCTTGAAGCAAATATTCACCATTTGTTAGCGTGATTGGATAGTGAACATCACTACCAGTTACTATATAATAAATTTCATCAACTGAGTAGCCTGTTGCTGGCAAGATTTCACTTATTTTAAGCGTGTCTTTTACGCCAACCGCGTCATCACTTTCAGTAATTTCAACTGAATTATTATCCCTTACTTTTTCAAGTTTAAATGAACCATTTGCAGGCGCACTCTTTCTAACGGTATACCATATTTCAGTATACCTAGCCTCTACTGAAATATCACTTGCCGGCATTTTGAAAGTGCCTTCAAGATTTTCGTCAAGTTCAATTTCGCTTTCAACATTTTGTCCATTTAATTCATAGATAAAATATGCTTTTACGCTATAACCTGTTTTCGCGTCAACCTTTACAGAGATATTTTCTTCATAATTTGCAACTTGTTTAAGTATTTGAATATCATTTGGTGTTATGTTTGTAATGTTATAGTCGATTGCTGTGAAATCAGCATATATTTCAACATTTCCAGCAGGCATATCAAATTTGTATTGCCAGCCCTCGTGCTCTTCACGCGTTAAATTGTGCTCGGCTGACTCGCCTTCAACCACATAGTAAACCCTATTTAAGATATAACCAGTTTTCTCTGCAACTGAAAATTTGATTTCATCTTGATAACCCGCTTCTGTCAAAGCGTCAACAACAGAAATCGCGCCATCGTTTACTGAGATAGAATATCCAATTCTTTCATAAACTGCCTCCCAATTTCCAGCGAGAGCCTTTGTGAGTTTAAATGAAAATTCCATTTCTTCGCTTTTAATTTCGCCATTGAGACGCCAGCCTTTGAAAATACATCCAACAACTGGTTCTGCTTTAAGCGTAACCATATCACCAATTTTGTATGTATTGCCTTCTCCGGTTACCGAATTTGGAAATTCCGTGGATATTGAAATTGAGTATGGCTTATTTTTAACAAGCATAACACCCGCAACCGTTCCGCCAACGCCCAAAAGAGCAACCGCTGTGAAAATGCCAGCGATAAGCCCAACTTTTCTCTTGCTCTTCTTTTGTTTAATTAAGTCATCACTCTTTTCAAGAGTTACTTCTTGATTTTCACTTGTTATTTCATTAACCTCTTTTGGCTCGCTATGCATAACGCCCATTTCTAGGGTTGTAGCCCCACCGCTTGAAACTTCTTTTTCTTTCTCGCCAGAATTTTTAGTCGTACTTCTCTGAGTGCGTGGTTTATCGTTCGCTGATACTTCGCCCTTTTTCATATCACCTTTTGCCTCACTTTTAGCCTTTGATGAAGAAGCGGTTTTTGCTTTTGATGGCGCAGTTTTCTCTTTTACTGTTTTATCAACATTACTACGCGTATTTTTAACAGGTTGTTTCTTAACCTCGTTTTTATTTTCCTCGGTCATAATGCCTCCTTAAATATCATTAATTTAATTCTACACTTTTTTGACAATTTTTGCAAATGATTAACCTTATTATGTATATTTTAATAATTAAATATGTTTATTTTGTTATAAACACGGAAAAATTGGCATATTTCAACCATTTTCTGCTTAAATTAACGACCGTCATTTAAGTCTAAATGTTATAATAGTGCACTATAACCAGCAAAACTAGGAAAACTTTGCTTCGCACAACCCTTCGGTCTGCCAAGTTGCATGATTATAAAAGTCTCATTTCCCCATTCTCTGCGCGTAAAAAATGTTTGCTTTGATTTTTGCCATTCTTGTGTACGCAAAAAGCCCCCCTTCGCCCCCTAAGCACATTTTACATAAAAAACACGCGAAAAATGCTTCGCGTGTTTTAATATTTTTAAGCCGATAAGTCTAAAAGAGAGGTTGTTATAGTATCGGCAGAGTATGCATAAGCAAGGTCGCCTTCACTATCAATATATGTCATAAATGCTCTTACGACATATCTTTGTCCTCTATGGATTGTAGGATAATTATAAACAAAATATCCATTTTTATCAATTCCGCCTACTCGGACCTTTGTAATTCCGTCCGTTTCCACTGTAAGGTCGGTTCCGTCATACATTTGTTCAAGCACAACAATAAAACCTTTATTGTTAACAGTATAATAACTCTCAACATGGGCGTAATCTACAAACTCACCCGTTAAAGTAATGTTATTTTCGCTTCCTTCTGTTATTGTAAGATTAACTGTTGGGGTGGTTACAAGATGAGGTATTGTCTCAGTCTTCTCCTTGCCGCAACGCTGACAAGTGTATTTAATAACGCCGTCCTTGTATATCGTAGGCGCTATCAAAACTTCACCTTCGTCCCAGTTATGTCCAAGCGCTGGAACTGAGTATCCAGTCTTAACCACTTTGTCGCAATCTAAGCAATATATGTCTCCGGTATAACCTTCTGTTTCGCATGAGGCAGATTTCACATTGCGAAGTTCGGTATGAATGTGCTTGCATCTTTCCTCTCCATCAATAGTAACGCTGTATATTTTGCGCGCCCCATTTTCAGAATAGGTTACAATTTTATAAACATAAGCGTCGTCGACAGAATTTCTGTTTGCAGGCAAAGTTGTAACAGCGGTGCTTTCAGAAGCATAAGCAGTCAAGGTTTTCCCACTAGCTTGATATGAAAGCGTGTTGGCATGAAAGTTTTCAAGTGCCTCTCCGTCTATTGAAATGCCTTTTAAATCACAAGATGTGAGAAGTGTTGGTTCAAATCTATCTAACACGCCCATTTCAACTTCTGTAACTCCCACGCAACGGTTAACCCAATTTTCAAATTTTGCAGTAAACTCAATTTTTATGGTCGAAGCGCTGAAAGAAATTGAGTTTCCTTCGTCATCAACAAACTTGTATTGTATATGCATTCCGCTTTTAGAAGCATCATTAACATAACTATGCGACTCTTTTTCAAACGCTTCTGATTTAACTTCTGTAAAGTTTGTGCCATCAGTTGAGTATGAAAATTTAACACTGTCTGGTGTTTTACAACTTCCGTCAAGATAGTAGTAAATGTCAGCATAGCCAAATTCTTTAACCTCTCCAAACTCAAAGGTTAAGGTTGCTTGCCTTGAAGCAGTTCTATTGTTGTAGTTTGTCCAGCGTTCCAATTTCTCTTGTTCGCTGACATTGCTATTTGTCGTGTCAAGGATTGGAGACCATACGTTTCCGTCCTTAATTGCATCAAGATTGTCAGATTGTTTATCCTCAGCAATATCCTGAGAAAGGACTGTATTTTCATCAACATAATCGGTAGGATTGTCAAGTGATGCGATTACCCTAACATTGCAGTAAACAGGAAGTTCAACGCCTTGATAAGTCCCCTTTCCCGTAATGCGTATAATATCTCCAATTCTTGAAAATTTGGTCCTAGGTAAACTATCCCAGGTTACATCATACTCGCCCAAAACATTGCCGTCTGCCCCAAGTCCACTAACTTTGGCTGGAAGATTTGGCGCGATACCCTGTTCTGTAACAAGAGCAATATTTTGAAGAGCAAATGGTTGATCCAAAATTGTAAGAGTAGCGCTCACGCTGATAGGTTCTAAGCCCTCAAACGCGATTGAACCATTTAAGGTAAATTTTCCAACTGTTTCATAACCAGTTTCAAGTGGTTGCCAAGTAACAATTCCATTTAATGACTTCCCGTTAGACAAAATTCCAACCGCAGAAGTGTCTAGCATTGGCTCTTGACCGCTTACCATAACAAAATTGTTTGTATAAGAATATGAAGAAATTGTCAATTCTTCACTTATTTCTGAAACGGTGGAGATTTTTACGCTTTGAGTGTCAAGAGAGTCGCTACTGATTGTTAAGGTTATATCCCCCGCGCTTTTGGTTGAGCGCACAATGACAAGGGCTTTACCAGAAAACGCTTTAATCTTTGCAGTCGTTTTACTTTCTAAAACTGATGACTGTTGAAATTTCTCATTGGTCGCTTGGTCGCCATTGTCGACACCCACGATTTCGCCTTCACCTTCAAGGCTGATATTAATAAGATTAGACGCTGTTGTGTTAAGATTTCCGTTTATATCAGTAACATCTATTGTTACATAAGCAAGGCTGTTTCCATCCGAAAGAATTTGTGATTTGTTTGAATATACATCAAGTTTAAGATTTCCTTTGTCAGGCGTGGAAACTTTGCTCTTTCCAACAGTATTTTCAATTACATTATCATCTTCATCATAAGCCACCGCATATATAGTTCCGTCAGAATACTGAACATTGAAGATTGCGTATAGTGAATATCCACCGCTTCCAGTTGTAGTTGTGCAAAGGGCAGAGTTAAGCGATTGAGTCAAATAAGTGTAGTATTTGTGCCCAGCATCTGTCTTATTGACTATTCTTGTGGCAGTTGCGATTTCAGTTGCAGTTTCGTCATCACTGCCTTTTACATAAAGTTTAACTTTTGGAGCATTGGTATAAAGCCAAACTGGTGTTTTCCCAGAAGTTAAAACTTGATTATCGCTATCCCATGCTGTAACAAGGTGAAGAGTTGTATCATCTTGCTTCCATTGGCTTCTATAAAAATAATAGGTGTCTTTTTCAAAGCCAGCTGTGTCCACAATGCCAAAATAACTTGAATTTGGTGCAGGCCAAGTTTCTGCTGTTGAAGGCATCCTAGAAGAAGCGGTATTATTCCAAGGAGTAGGCTCTCCAATGTAGTCAAACCCCGTCCAAACGAAGTTTCCAGCAACATAATCTCTTGTGATAATATCAAACATGGCATTATGTGCAGTTTGCCCCCACTCTACCGCTTGATTGTCATAAGAAGATTTATAGTATCCGGTTGTAGCCAAAGTCGAGTAAATGCCACGACTTGTGATTGCAGATGTTGTTTCAGACCCGTTTATAACTCCGCCATAATAATTGTTAAGCGTGTCAAATGTGGTGCCTGTTGAACCTTTTGCATAGTTAAAACCTACAATTCCGCCAGCGTTTTGAATGTTTTTGCTAACCTGTGCGTTATTATTGCTTGGTTCAACCGAACGCGCATTGTCGCCATTTGTTACAGGCCTTGTCGCGTCATAGTCTTTTGTCCACTTGATGAGGTCAAGTGAAATTGCAGGGAATTTGTCATTTGAACCGATTTCGTTTCCTAGCGACCATAATATAATTGAAGGATTGTTTCTATCACGAGATACAACATTTTTAATAACAAACTGTGCCCATGTCATATCACTGCTTCCACCAAGAATTTTATTGGTGCTTTCAATGTTTCGAGTAAAATATTGTGCAAAGTCATTTGTGTTGCTGTTTTTGGTTGTGCTCCATCCGTCAAAGAATTCCTCAATAACCAAAAGCCCAAGCTTGTCGCAAATTTCAATAAGTGTTTCACTTGCTGGGTTATGCGTAACTCTAATAGCATTTGCGCCCATACTTTTCATGATGGTCATTTGTCTGTAAATTGCATCATAGTTTGAAACTGCTCCAAGTGCCCCTTGGTCATGATGCATACAAACACCATTAAGTTTAATGTTCTTGCCATTCAGATTAAAGCCCGTGTTTTCGATAAAAGAATAATATCTAAATCCAAAGTTTATATCTTGTTTGTCCACGATTTGCCCGTTGCAAACAATTTCTGTATGAAGGGTGTATCTATATGGGTTGTCGATTGACCAAAGCGTAGGATTGTTTACAACAGTTGAGAGATTTTCAGTTGCAGTCGAGTTTTTGCCTAGCGTTAAAGATTTGCTTGCAATAGCAGACACATTATTACCCGCGCTATCAAGTACACTTACAAGCACCATTACCTCTTTGGATTGTTGCGAATCATTTTGCAAAGTAACTTGCGCGTCAACTTTTCCGTTGCCTAAATTGATTTCAGGTGTAGTAACAGCGGTGGCGTCGTGGGCAAAGTGAATTTTGTTAGTTTTAATCAAAGTAACATCTCTATAAATACCACTTCCTGAATACCACCTACTTGAAGGCATTTGATGGTCAACCTTAACCGCAATGACATTGTTTGTTTGCCCGTCGTAAACTAGTTTGTCCGTAATATCAAACGCAAAGTTGTTGTATCCATAATGATTTTCGCCAATATACTCTCCATTGACATAAACATAGGTATCTTTATACGCACCGTCAAAATTCAAAACGACTGTCTCATTCCCGTTTTCTTTTTCATCAAGAGTAAATGACTTTCTATACCAGCCAGTTCCGCCCAAAAGGTACCCCGACTCAGCCTCGCCTTCCTCAGTAAATTCTTGGGTTATTGAAAAATCATGAGGGAGATTTACGCTTGCCCATGATGACACATCAAAACTTTTTTCTTGGGGAGTAAGACTTTCTTCAAGATTTAAAGCAAAACGCCAATCTTCATTAAAGTTTATCTCTTCCCTTGTAATAGACGCCTCACTTGATGCACTTGTCCTCTCGCGTTCGTCTTGTCTTGAAAAGATTGTGCTAATAGGCAAAGCGGTCCCCGCCATAATAACTGCTAGCGACAACGCCCAAAGATGTTTGTTTGATTTGTTTTTCATTTAACACCTCACTTTCGGCAAATATAAAATTAATTTGCTTAAATTAACCCTTTCTTATTCGTAAACATATGTGGTTTAAATTAATTAAAACATGCCTTTATGGCATGATTATAACAAAAACCAAAATTTTTGTCTACTTTTTGTCGACATAATGCGCACAAAAATAAATTTTTGCAGTTTCGCCCGAGCGAGACTGCAACAAAGCAAACTACAAGCATATTACACAGCATTGGCATAAACAAATCATTGCACGCATTAAGGCATACTTGTGCAACCAACTTGTTTTACCTTGGATATAAAGACAAAGCAAGGCAACAATATTTAGGTCATGCCAATATTATAACTACAAACAATGTTTATACTTATCTCGAAAATGATGTTAAAAAATCGGATATAAAACAATTATACAGCGATTTGTATTATGAATTTGACGACAATTTTGACGACAAAAAATGAAACGAAAATAAAAAAGACACTAGATATTGTGTTTTCTAGTGTCTTTTACATACTACTGGTGGAAGTTATAAGAACCGCTTCGCGAACCTTGTAGCCTTCCTCCTGTTTATACTTTTCAACTCAAAAGTCTACTTTATAACAAAAAAGACCCACTTTGGGTCTCTTGGTGGAAGTTATAGGGCTCGAACCTATGACCTCCTGCTTGTAAGGCAGATGCTCTCCCAGCTGAGCTAAACTTCCATAGTGTGCAACCGAGGTTACGAGTAATAATATACCAAATTTATTTTGATTTGTCAACAAATTTTTCAATATTTTTCAATCTTTTTATGAAAAATTTATTGTTTGGGTATTTTTGTCGTATTTTTTGCCAAATACTCGCCTTTGCACCAATTCAAAAGTCAAAAAAAGAACACTATTTTTAATATGCTTTCTCAAAGTTTTCCAACTTTTAAATTGCATTTTAAATATAACAGTGTCCCTTTTTCTTACTATGAACAGATTTTATTTTTCTATATTATCAATAACTTTTGATTGTTCATCTGGCAATAAAAGTTTAGATGCCTCTTGCGTTTTTTGTTCTTTTAACAGTTCAAGAATTTGACCAAGAAGATACTCGGTGGAATTAAGTCTTGCCTTCTCTGCCTCTTCCGCCTTCAAACGCTCCTCTTCTTCGGCTTTTGCTTTTGCCTCTGCCTCGGCTTTTGCTTTCTTTTCTTCAAGGTGTGCTTTCCACGCTTTCTTAAATCTTATTTTATCTTTTTTGGCTTGTTTTCTGACTTCAAGTTTTTCAGCAATGAGTTCTTTATTTGTCATCTCTTCTGCCGCGCCTTTAAACATTTCATTCGCTTTCATAACTGCTTTTAAAACGCTGAAAAGAACAAATGCGATGATAAAGAAATTGATGATTGCAGTAATAAATGCGCCCCAATCAATGTAAATAGATTTAGTAAGGTCTACTGTAACCCCGTCCGCCTCATAAACTTTTCTTAAAAAAGTGTAGGCTTGTTCAAGTCCGTTTGTTCCACCAATGGACAAAAGAGCATTAATAAGAGGCATGATAATTTTATTTGTAAGAGATGTAACAATCGCGCTGAACGCACTACCTACAATAACGCCGACAGCCATATCCACGATATTCCCACGGCTTATAAACTTTTTAAAATCTTGAAAAAACTTTTTCATTTTATCCTCCGTTTTCATTGCGATTTTATCACTTTTTAGATAAAAATGCAAGTGATTTTATCCTCTCGTGCGAGATTCAATTTCTTCTAAAAGAGCAATTATGCGCTCGTCCCTTTCCTTTTTTTCTTTTGCGATATTTTGCCTTAATTTTTCACCACTTAACTGGTCTTCTCTTTTAGCACATCTTAACGAGCCGAAAATATCCTTGACACCATCACAATACTTAAACCCAAAAGAATCATTTACATTTGAAACAAATTTAACAAATCCATCCACAATGTTTCTAAATATTTTCATATTAACCTCTAAAATATTTTAACATAAAAAACAGACAAAATCAATAGTGATCTTGTCTGTTTTAAAAACGCTTTTACACTTAAATCTATCTGGAAGATCCATCTGATTTTGGTGTAGTGTTTTCGGCAATCTTTTCGAGAAGTTCTTGCATCTTTTCGTCTCTTTGTTTTTGCTCTTGTGCAACTTGTTTAGTAAGCTTGTCGCCTTCCTTGCCTTCATAAGCCTCAGATTTTTTGAATGTAGTTTGTTTGGTTGTTTTCGCTACATCAATAAGGTCTTTTGTAAGCTTGTCAATTCCAGCAGATTGGAAGCCTGCGTTGGCAGATTTAGCAAATCCATCGGCAATGTTCTTACCAATGCTACTCCATGAAACAGATTCCATAAATTTTTTACCGAAATTCTTACCAAAGCCAGCAATATCTTCTCCGGCTCTTTGCACTCCGCCTCTGATACCGGTGCCTTCTTGTCTCTTTTTGGCTTGTTTGCTAGTGTCGGTTGTTACTTTGCCATCTTTATCAAGCATGTTTCCGTCTTCATCGTAAACACCAGTTTCCTCGGCAAATTTGCCCCAGATAGATTTTTTTACAACTCCTGACCTGTCGCCCTTAACTTCATAGCCCATTCTTTCAGCTCTTTTAATGGTTTCAGAGCGCGCTTTTTGTGCTTCTTGAATGCTACCAGTTCCTTCGCCAGAGAGAGTATCAATTTGTAATTGAGCAGCACTAATATCAGTGGTACTTGCTATTAGTTTCGCATCTGCCAAAGGCTTATCAATAGAGGCTTGAATATTTGTAGCCTCGGCTCTTGCCTTAGCCGAAACATCAGCATCACTCATACCAACTGTTTCACTTGAATGCGCTCTCCTATAAGCTTGAATTTGCCTTGCCTCCCTAGCGCCACCCGCGTCTAAGTCATCAAGAACTCTTTGAGCATTTTCAAAATCATTTATATCTTGTTGTGCAGAACGCTGTCTTTCTTGGGCGTTTGTCAAATTCCTTTGAGCGGTATCCAAATCAGTTTTCCTGCGTCTTACCTCTGTATTTTCAGTCGCAATTTGACCGCCAATACCTGGGTTTTTGCGTCTATCCACTGCATGTTTTATTCCCTTGCCAATTCCGACAGCACCCTTTGTGCCTGCGGCAATCACGCCTACTCCAACTTTTCCAGCGCCAACAGCTGTCTTTGCGCCTGAAACCATTGCTTTCCACGCGCCATCTTTTGCGCCCTCTCCGGCGGCAACAGCATCTGCTCCGCCAACAAAGCCATTGACAATGTTGATGAAATCTTTTGCCATTTGAAGTCCGACAATTAATATAACGACATCCATAATGGCATTTAAAACATTAAGTGGGAGAACATTAGGATTGAAGAAACTTATATTTTGTATATATGGAAGAACCAGCAGTAACAAGTTCATGCCCAGTATTGCACCGAATACCATAAGAACCAACTGCATGAATTGAGTTCCCCAGGATTGGAACGCTTTAAAGTTGTCCATGGGCGCAATACCCAGAAGTGCAGGGAATATCAAGAATAACGCCGCACCTTTGATAAGTCTTGTCAAAAGTCCAAACACGATGGAAACCATAACTCCAAAACACGTGGTTACCCCAGCGAAGCCAACAATAAAGTTGAAATGCCAAAGGTCATAAAACAGCCATACAACTGAAACATCCCATTTTGAAAAACCTTCAATATTGTCAAGTTGGAAAACATCCAAAAGCTTAACATTAACGTAATTACTTAATTCTTTAACCCATTGTTGATATTTTGGTCTATTCTCCTTTTTGAACATCAAGCAATTTGAGAAAGCATAGTCTACTTGATATGCTGCATATTCTGTGCTTTGGTCGCTTGTTTGTCCAAAAATTGAATTTGTCAAACTTTTTAAATCATTAACCGAATAAGAGCCCGTTCTCATACGATTAGCGTTATAGCCCGCGGCTTTAAAAAGCATTCCGCTAAAAGGTGTGCTGGTTGTAAAATCTCGGGCACCAAAGAAATCGTAATGAGCATAGGTGTTTGTCTCGTCGTCATATTCAAGCCTAGTGGCAACATCACCACCATAAATGCCAGTGATTGCACCCTCGCCTGCTGAGCCTGCGATAATTCTGTCAAGGGTGTTGAGGGCGAATGTTGAAAGTTGCATTCCAATAACAACAACGACAGGGATTGCGACAAATGTGAGGATTGCTTTAATGGCTGTGTATATGTATTTCCAAGGGCTGGTAGCAGCAGTGTCTTCTTTATAATGAGATTTGATAATTGCAATCATGGTGCTGACTACAAGCATGATAAGTCCAAAGATTGCGAGAGACCAAAAGACAGTGTTTAGTGCTTTATAAACTGATGCGCTTGGCCCTACGCCCAAAATTCCATAAACAAATTCGCTCAGTGGGTCTCTGCCAGTTACCAGAGAATTACTTCCCCCAGCAGCAGTTGCAGACCAATAAGAATCAAGACCTGCAAGTTTTCTTACGAGGGCTTGAAGAGCGTCAACACCACTGGCAAGACAAGCATAAAGGTAATAAATAATTTTGGGAATTACATCAAAAAGCGTACCTATGTTATCCCAAAAGCCCATTTTGTTTAACAAATTCACAAAGACAGCCCCCTTTTCATAGATTATTTATTTACATTATAACAAATAAAAATACAAATATCAACAAAATGCGAAAGAATTTATTTATAAATTATTTCAAAAAGATTAACAAAATCGTTAAGGCTTAGCATCTCTGGACGCAAGGCGAGCAGATTTTCGGGAATCCTACTTAAATTCTGGCTATCAGCGCCCAGCAATTTAATCAAATTGTTTTTGAGGGTTTTTCTTCGCATAGCAAAGCATCCGCCAATAAACGAGTAAAATTTTTCTCCATCAATAGACGCAAACTTATCTCTATTGATTTTAATATTTACAATCGCAGAGTCCACATTAGGGATTGGGTAAAACATATTTCTCTTAACAATGCGCGTAATCTCCGCTTCACCGAAGAAAGCAATCATGACGGATAAAACGCCATAATCTTTGCTTCCGCTTTGCGCGACTATTCGCTCCGCCACCTCTTTTTGAACCATAATAGTCAAACTTTCTATCTTTTGCGAACCGTTTAAAAATTTAAAGATAATTGGGGTGGTAATGTAGTAAGGTAGATTTGCAATCATTTTATACCCGCCCTTGAAACAATTTTCAATTTTATCAAGAGGGACGCTCATAACATCTTCAAAGACAAATTTGACATTTTGAAGATTTAGATTTTCCAAATGTTCTTTCAAATCGGGGTCAATTTCGAAACTTACAACCTCTTTTGCCCTTTCACTTATCGCCGAGGTAAGAGTCCCCGCCCCTGCGCCGATTTCGAGAACGCTATCCTCTTTTGTAACGTTGGCATCGGCAACTATTGCGTTTAACAAATTTTTATCACTTATAAAATTCTGTCCAAATTTTTTCTTAAATTGGTGGTTAAAATTCATATTTTAAAAAGTCTCCTTGCATTTTCTGTGGTAACACGCGCCACTTCTTCCACGCTGACGCCTTTTATGTGCGCCAAGTTTTCTGCGATAAGCGGAATGTTTGCGGGGCTGTTTCGTTTCCCCCTAAATGGCGCGGGCGTAAGATAAGGGCAATCAGTTTCCAAAATTATTCTTTCAAGCGGAATGCTTTTAATCGTCTCTCGCAGTCTTTCGGCATTTTTAAATGTTGATACTCCGCCAACAGAGATGTATAAACCTAGTTTTAAAAGTTCTTTTGCCACCTCTTCGCTTCCACCAAAGCAATGCATTGTGCCACCATATTCAAGAAAGGTCTTATTTTGTTTTAGAATTTCAAGTGTATCGCCATAAGCCTCTCTACAATGAATGACCACTGGTTTCTTTTTGCTGTAAGCAAGTTTTATCTGATTTACAAATCCCATTTTTTGAGCATTTTTGTCTGGCATTCCCTCAGTATATTGCAAGCCGATTTCTCCTATTGCTACCACTTTTCTGTCGTCTGCAAGCGTGGAAAGATTACTCATGCACTCGTCAGTCAATTCATTTATGTTTTCGGGATATACGCCCACCGAAGCAAACAAGCTTTCATAGTCATGGCAAAGTTTCACTGCGTCCAAAGAGGAAGGCAAGTTAAAACCAGAAGTGATGATTTTCTCGACCGTGCTTTCTTTTGCTTTTCTTATTATTTCTTCTCTATCTTCATCAAAAGCGCTATCTGTAAGGTGCGCATGGGTATCTATTAACATTTTTCTATCCTTTATTCTTATTTTAACCGGGCAAGCGCAAAAAGTCAAATTTATCCAATATTTTTCGCCTTTTTAAGCGATTTGTCATAAAAAATATAAGACCTAATAATTTTTTCGCGCTCTGCCTTTTGAAAACATTTCTAAACAATAGTTAAAAGGAATAAAATATCACATGAATAGAATTTGGTTTGTTATGATGCTCGGCTCTATTTGCTTTTTATTTTGGAGCGACCCTTCGAGCGTGCTTGGAAGCATGATTGAGGCTTCAAACGGCGCACTTAAACTTTCAATAGAACTTTGTGGCGTGTATGCGGTTTGGCTTGGCATATTGGAGATAGTTGACGCAAGCGGGCTTGGAGAAAAACTTGCAAAACTTTTAAGACCGCTTATAAAAAGACTTTTTAAACTTGACGACCCAGAAGCCGAAAAACTGATAGCCCTTAATATGAGCGCAAATATGCTGGGGCTTGGAAACGCCGCCACGCCTATGGGAATTTCTGCCATGAAACGCCTTGATGACGGAAAAGGAATTGCCACGCCTGCCATAATTATGCTTATAGTCATAAACGCAACATCAATTCAACTTCTCCCATCGACTGTGATAGGTTTGCGTGCATCGGCCGGGTCTACAAGCCCGGGAGACATTATTTTGCCAACCCTTCTTGCCACGCTGTGCACTTTCACGCTAGGCATTTGTCTAGTAAAACTTTTCGGCAAAGTGCATGAGAAAATAAAAGCGAGGAAAAAATGAGCGGTTATATTATTCCAATAATTTTTATCTTGATTTTTTGTTACGCTAAATATAAAAAAGTGCCATGCTATGACACTTTTGTTAAAGGTGCTAAAAAATCAATTCCCCTTGTGATTGATATTTTCCCATATATTGCCACAATAATGATTGCTGTCGCGCTTTTACGAATAAGCGGAATAAAAGACCTTCTTGCCATCGCGCTCTCCCCGGTATTTAATCTTTTGGGCATTCCAAACGAACTAGTTGAACTTGTCCTTTTGCGTCCGTTTACTGGGTCAGGCAGTTACGCGCTTTTAAATGATGTTTTAGTAAGATACGGTGCAGACTCTTATATCTCGCGATGCGCTTGTGTGATACTAGGGTGTAGTGAAACAATCTTTTATGTAACCACCGTGTACATTTCACAAACAAAGGTGAAAAAACTTTTGTACGCAATACCAGTCGCACTTATCTGCTCACTTGTTGGCTCAGTGGTCGCCTGCCTATTATGTAAAATTATCTAGTGGCGCTCTTCAATTTCAATCGTAAGTATGCCACCCGCAATAGTTTGAAGCAGAAGCCTTATTTTGCGTAAATCATTTTTGCAATATTTTCGCCCGAGCACAAGGGCTATTGAACCGCCTAGCGAGACAATTTCTTCTCCACATAAATTTAGCTTATCTTTTTCCATAGAAATATTTATTCGCAAATTGAAATTTTGGTTTATCAATTAAATCTTATTATGATTATTTAATTATAAAATATTTGCAAAAATCACCAATAAAAAATCATTAAAATCGGAAAAACAAAATAATACTGATATTTTCTTTTCCGTAATTTTCAAGGCTTATATTAAATTTTTTTACTATTTTTTTACTTAAATTTCTTGTTGCGCTTAAATACAAAATTATGTAAAAAAGGCTATGGATAATAATTTATTCATAGCCTTTAAAATTGCCTAAATTTAATTGAAAAGTTTTTTATTAATTTATTTTAATATTAATTTTCAATTAATTAAATATTTCAGCATTTTTTCTTTAATTTTTATTATTTATTTTAATTTATTTTATTTATTTTGAAAATTTATTTTTTATTTTATTATTTGTCTTATTTTTATAATTTAATATTTTCTATTTTTCATATCATTTAATTTAAATTGGTCATCAATCATTTGTGGCAATTTCTTTTCAGAACAAAAACCAAACTGTTTGGTCAATTTATCATTGTTGCACACAAGAAACGAAACATCTCCACTTTTGCATTCTCCAAAAGTGAGATTGAACTTTTCACCCGAGCGGTTTTCGACTTCCTTTACGATTTCTAGGACTCTTTTGCCTTAATATACTTTCATAAGTTCTCCATGATTAATATACCACACTATAATAAAATATCAAAATCGTTTTTCGTTTTTAAAAGTTTTATTCACGATTTCTTAGTTAATGAGTTCAATTTCTATCCCTAAAACTCCAAACTTATCTATCTCATCCTTATCATAATACTTTGACATATCGCTAGGCTTTGCTGTTTCATTTTCTTTGTAACCTAGCACCTTTTTATCAAAATGTCCATAAAGTTCTTCAAAATTTTTAAACTTGTGAAGCCCAATAACTCTTGTTGCAATCTGCATTTTCTCGTCATCACGCTTAACAAAAATAATTTGGTCGCCACAGCATAGCAACTGCCTTTTCTCATCATTGAGACGCATTTCAATGGTTTTTGCACCAGATTTTATGCTTTCAAATGGCTCTTCATTCAATCTGAAATAATATGTCTTCATTATCTGTCCTCCGATATGCCAACCTTTACAGGAAAGCCCTTTTCTTCAACTCCACATTATCGCTCTAAGTCTTGTTTTTTATTTAGTGCTCAACACAAAGTCAACCAAATCTTTTGTTGAATTAGGTTTTGCAATTTCTTCTGCCTTTTTAGACATACTGCTTAGTTTCTTAGGATTATTAATCAATTCTTCTACGATTTTAGGCGCCTCGGAAACTTTATCCATTGCAAGCCCCAGCCCCATGTCGGCAAAAAGCCTTTTATTTATGTCTTCATTTATAATAAGTTTTTCTCTCAAAACAAAAGGTATGTTTTTATTGATTTGTTCGGTCAGTCCCATGCCACCACCGCGAGTGAAAACCAAATCGCTTGCCGAATAATACATATCAAGTTTCGTGCAAAAGCCTTCAAGCACGATATTGTTTATATGTTTTTTGAGAATATATTTTTTTATTTTATTATACTCTTTTTTATTGCGTCCACAAATAGCAACTATTTGAATGTTTTGTTTGCACTTTTCAAGTTGTCTTATAAGTTTATATGCACCGCTCAAACAATTACCGCCACTATAAAGAACTATGACAAAAGCATCTCTTTCTAACCCCAACTCTTTTCGCGTTTCGAGTTTATCCAACTTTTTAGTGTACTTTGGGTCAACCGGCAAACCGAGGGTCAAAATTTGTTCATCTCTAAACCCCCGCTCCTTTATGTCCGAAACCATATAGTCGGCGGGCAAAATGACATAATCAAGCCCACGACTAAATTCCCAATAAGGGCACAAGCAATAATCAAAGACGACTCCGTAAGTTTTTATGCCATTTAAGTATCCCTGCTTTTTTAGGTAATCAACAACAGCGCCAGCATTTGTATGAACGCAAATTATATTATCGGGTTTATATTCTTGTATTTCTTTTAATACATAGTCTTTGCATTGATTTATTGCGCCACGAATTATTGAAGATGGCTTATCAATAGGTCTTTTCCTTAATCTATGCCATATAGAGCCATAGATGTGTGGAATGCGTTTACTTGCAAACAAAAAAAGTTTGTTTTGTCTTTTTACTTCTTTTTCGCTATATCCATAAAGTTGTATAATTTTATTATCTTGCCCGCGACTATCAAGTTCTGCTTTGATGCCTTTCGCAATTTGGTTGTGCCCCTCTCCGCAAGTCATCGTGATTATTAAAGTTTTCATAAGTCCCCCTCTGCTTTTATCGTCTTATTTCGTATTAAAATAAGTTGGTCAAATTTGCCAAACCTGAAATCGTTTAAACTATTTTGTCAAACCTGAAATCGCTTAAACAATTATTGAAATAACTTAATTTTAAAAATGTGCCAGCACAATTTTGCTGAAAATTTCTTCCGATAATTCATGATATCATACAACCCCTTGAATTGTCAAACTCATTATTTTCGAGATGAAATCCTTTGCAATCTGTATCTATTGTATCGCTGAATCAGTATTGGTGGCAAGTCGCAAAGAAAACTTGCAAGGATTGCTGTCAATAGATATATCCACCATGTGCTTATCGAAATTGCGCACCCTAGCCAGATTGACAAAAACCCAGCAAAAAAGCAAATATGATGTATTATTTCAGCGCTAATGTTGTTTCTTAAAACGCTTGCCACACCAGATTGCAAATTTTCCCTATCACCAATTACAAACTGCCTTCTATCCCACGCAACAAACTTATCTTTCCACTTTTTGACGCCCAGTCTCGTGAGGAAGCGATATTCTCTTTCTCCCACTTTGAAACATTTTTTGTTAACATTTATTGCCTTTTTACAAACCAAAGTAAAAAAGCCACCGATTAAAATTCTAATATCAATGTGAAAAGCAAACATTAATAGGGTTATAAAAATTGAAAATTGTGGTTCATCGTACCCTAGCCCTACGCACACAAAAAGGCTCGCCAAAAATAAAGCGTTCACAACGCACGCTACAACGATTCCCACCTTTAACGATTTACTCATTTTTTCTCCTTGCAAGGATTATATCACAAAAGCGCCTCCTCTTGCAATTTTTTATATCAGAATTTTTCACCATATTTGAATGTAAGGAATATAAAAATCAAAGAGAGGAAATATGTTTTTTAAAAATCAAAGTGAAACCCAAAGTATGCTATCAAAACTTTCTAACGCTCGTCCAAATGCAGTTGCAACTATTAAAGGCGGAGAAAATTATCCTGATATCAATGGGACGGTGCAATTTTATGGCTTTGACGATGTTTGCGTTGTAACCTGCCTGTTACACTCTTTGCCTAAAACACCAACAAACTTTTTCGGATTTCATTTGCACCAAAATGGTGATTGCAGTGGTGATTTTTCTTCCGCTGGCGAGCATTATGGTGAGGGCGAACACCCAAAACACAAGGGCGACTTGCCCGTCGTGTTTTCATGTGATGGGAATGCGTTTTTGGTGAGCGCGACAAATCGATTTACTATCAGTGAAATTATAGGGCGCGCAGTCATCATTCACGAAGCCCCTGACGACTTTACAACTCAGCCATCTGGCAACTCTGGAAAGCGAATTGCCTGCGGAGTAATAAAAAAGGTATAGCAAAGTAAATTTCATCATTTTTAATGCATTCTCAAATCTATCTGCGCTGTTAAAATCTAAACAAAATAGAGTTTGATTTTTGTTGCTTTTTATAATTTTAATTTAAAAAATATTCAATATTAAAAATCTTAGTACAAAATTTTAGCACAAAAAAGCCCGCTTATTAAGTGAACAATATATGCTCACCCCAATAAGGCGGGTTATTTTTTAATCTTGTTTTGCACCACATTTACTGCAAAAGTTTGCTTCTTTGTCTATTTCAGCGCCACACTCTTGACAATATTTAACATCTGTTAAACCTTGCTTTACAGCGCGAGCGGTCTTTTTTATTGCTTCGCTTCTAATATCTGCTTGTGTGTTTGAAATTTCAGTAAGGTCGGCACGGTTATCTTGTTGGAAATGTTTAGTGTACTTCACACCAGCTTTTTGAATTTTTGGAATAAAGCCAATAATTAAAAAAGTGATTGTAAAGAAAATTCCAAACCCTAATAAAAATCCACCCAACATAAATATAGGGCCAAATCGTGTAAAACCGACTATTGCCAAGATTGCGCCAGCAATGGCAATAGGAATACAGCAAAAGCCTAGCACTCTTAAAACCTTAAAAAACCCAGGTTCGGCTGTTTGATTATTTTGAGTATTTAATTCTTCCATTTTTTCTCCTTTTTATCATTATATCACGCCTACAATTTTTTGTCAAAGGATATTGCTTTTATTGATAAACCCTTTTTAACCTTTCAGAGGGCAAATGAATACACTGAATTAGGAGAAAAGCATGGCTATACTAAACTCGGCACAACTAAATTCATATATACAAAACAAAGCGGGTGAAAAAGTAAGCGTAACAAGCATAAGCAACACGCAAAGGACTAACAAAGTGGACACAGATATTATCGTAGAAAAACAAGTACAAAAAAACTGGGCTATTCCAAAAGACGAAATTCTAGTTACAACCGTAATCACAAACAATGCGGATGTCAATCTTGAAAATTTTCACTTTAAAGACACTTTGTCTGCGGGAGCAAGCTTTGTTGCGGGTTCTGTCATGGTTGGCTCTATGGCGCATGAGGAACTTGACCCCATTGCAGGCTTTGACCTTCAAGTAACCATTGGAGCGCTTGGCGGAGAATGTGAAATAAGTTACAAAATACTTGTCGATGAATATCCCGAAGTTGACGACATCACAGTTTCCACAACCATTAATGTCTCGCTCGACAACAAACAATTCGATTTAACCTCAAACACTGCAAGCATTGCTATGCTTAATAACGAGGTTTACCTTCTGAAAACTGCCAGCACCACTGCTGTTAAAAGTGGGGACGAAATTGTTTACACTATCGAAATTACCAATAATGGCACTATTGACAATACTGACCTTTATTTTGAAGATAAGATTCCAAGCGGAACTCAATTTGTAGAAAACAGCGTAAAGGTTAATGGCACCGAAAAAACCGTTGTCGACCCTGAAACTGGCTTCGCTCTTGACGACCTGCCCGCCCAAGGAAAGATAACGGTTGAATTTACTGTTAAAGTTCTGTAATGTTTGAATTTACTGTCAGTATTTTTCAACAGAATTTTAACCTCCTTGCGAGATATTTTTGCGCGTGCGCATATACAAAAAAAAGAAATCAAGCGGTGAAGTAACCCCATTATTTATAAGAAATAATCGGGTTCTTTAAGCCCTCAATAAGAGAGCCATTTCACTTTTTGGTTTCTTTTTTAATGTTTTTTAAAATCTTTTTTCGTATTTTTTCTTATGACGCTTTTTAGTGAGTAAATTTACCACAATCCCCAAAGCTATAATGCACGCCACAGTAACCGCGATTATTGTGCCAACTTTAAGCCAATTTATCACAACCACCTCGACGCTTTTTGTTGAAATATTGCCATCCTTATCACACACGCTTACATAGATGTAATATTTTCCATCCTTTTGCAAATCAAGATTTGTTTCAATTTTCACCCGTTCGTCATCAAGACTTATTTCTCCGTCCTCATTGTCAACAATCGAGAAAATGTCATTGATATTCAGCTCTGCGCCCTTTTTTAGCACATATTTATCTTGTTTGGCTGTTATTTTCGGTTTCCCGCCCGCCTTTATTTTCTCGACAAAAGATGCGTATTCAAGTTTATCTTCTTCATCAAGGAAATAAAAGGCGTTTATAACCCCAGCCTTTTCCACTACACTGACATAATCTTTACTAAGTTCATCATCAGTCGCGCTTAACTTGTAGTCATCAATAATTTTTAAAATTTGTCCTTTCCCCTCTTCATAAAGAACCTTTCTCTCGTCAAAACCACTTTCACATAGTTTGAGACCTTGGGCGGTAACTTCAAACTCAATGTTTTGCTCCGTTTTCATTTCGCCAGTAGAGGTAACTATTGTGTACGCCTTGATTTGGTTTTGTGTCAACAGCGAATAGACTTTCACAAGCCCCGGACGGAAGGTTGAAACAACGATTTTATAGCCAGTTTTAATATCAAGGTTTGCGTTTTCAAGTGGTTGATTTATAAAATATTCCCCACCTTTTATTTGCACTTTTGACACAACTTTGCCTCGGTTATTTTTTATTACCACACTGATAAAAACTTCGTCCGATTTGTTTTTCCAGTAATTTGTACGATTTCCCATATCGGCAGCGCCAAGGGTTATCTTTGCTTTTGAATAGTTATCGCTAAAATCTAAGGTGTATCCCAAGGTGTTGTTTATGCCGTAAATTCTTACGCTTGTTTGATGAGAAATTGTAGAAAAATTTTGAAAAACAATTTGAGAATATTTATGCGTTACCTTGTTTTCACCGCCACCTATTGTTGCCATACAAAATGAATTATCATATCCGTAAATCGTTGGCATTCTCACTTCGTAAGTGCCCGCGGGCAAAGAGCCAAGACAAATTTCTTTTTCTTTTATTACAACCATTTTTACTAGGCAGTTTTTATAGAATAGCCCAAGACTTTCACCTTTCAACTTGTTAAAATTGTCTATTTCAATCTTTAACTCCAAATTGCCAAATATGTTTTCTTGCCTAACTACACGCTCATCTATGAGACCATAATTGAGGGTTATATTATTGTTTTGTTTTATCCTTTCAAGATTGTCGCGCCCCACAAAATCGGCAGTAATCGCGTATGCAGGAAGAGCCCTCTCCATGATTTCCCTACACGTTTCGCTTGAAATATCCATTGTCCAAGACTTCAAATATGGAATAACATTTGCGCCATACTCGTCTGCAAAAAACTTTGCATAAACATCAGCAATAGAATAAGCGTTTACCCCTTTTTCATAAGCAATTTTTCTGAAATATTTAAAAAGTTTGCCATAAGTTACCGTCCCTTCAAAATTGTCAAAAAGATTTACAATGCAATAGAGTTTTTCATGCGTGTTTGTGTATGTTTTGTTTTCATTGTTGAAAATCGTTTTGCCAGCATTTACTTTTGATTTTCGGCTTTCATTCATTTTTTGCTCGGCGTCTGAAAGCGCCCCAATGTAACTGTCTGTCTTTTTATAGAGCGTTCTATCCATTTGAATGTAGTGAGCAAGTATGTTGTTTCCTGTCTCATTTAAATACAAACTTCCTTTGCTATTCGCGCCTTGTCCCAGCGTGCCTTGGTAACCATGCGCTATCTCATGCAATGTGCCCCATCCGTATTGAAAAGCAGCCGCCACCGAAGCACTACTTATTCCTATGAATGTTCCCAAGTAATAAGCCCCACTGCCATATCCTGCGTCCGCAACTATCAAACACTTTGTCCTAAAATTTTGGTCTAGCGCGTTTTTCGCATCAAATTCTAAACCAATCATTTTATCCATGCGCTCTACAACTTCAAGGATATATTCAAAAAAGTCGTCAAGGCTTCCAATAGGACAGTTAAAAGTATTATTATCGTTGTAATTTGATATTTTGTCTTTGTCGAAAAAAGGTACGACAACCATCATCGCTTCCCCGTCCACAACTCCAAAAGAATTTCCACTTGCTGACCACTTGGTTTGGAAAGCCTCTTCACTATCTTTATAATGGTAATAATCAAGTTCTTTGACCTGACACTCAAAAACAACTTCTATTTTGTATGTTCTATCGATAACGTTGTTTTCATTTAATCGTGGCGTAGTTATAAGTGGCACCCCATCATAACTGACATTATTTTTTATGTTTTGCAAAGTCGTGTAATCATCTTTGCCCGCCTTAACAGACGCAAAACTATTTTGACTACGCGTGTTTGTGAAAAATGTTATTTTTAAATCTTTATCACCTTCAATAAGCCTAACTTTTGCACTGCTTCCCTTTGGCAAAAATATCCCCATAATTTGGCTGTCGCCATTGTTGCATCTTTCAGTTCCGACAAGACTCATATTCCATAAAGAAGGCATTGTGTAAAGAGTTCTTTCAATCTTGCAGACTCCATTTTCGTCAGAGGTTACTATCACTGGCACCGAGATTTCGGTTTTGTTGTTGTGAGAGTCTACAACTTGATATTTGACAGCATACTCGCCTTCAACATTTGGAATAACATTGTTAAACACGCACTCAATGCTTGGAGTTAAATCTCCATCTTCAAAATCTTTTGCAAAGATTCTAAAACGAGCGTCAAGAGGGTCGAATTCATCAATCACATTCTTATCAATAGTTATTTTTGTCGCACCATAAAAGATAGGAGAATTGTGTTCGCTGTAAAAAGACACATGCTCTTCCGCTTTGCTTATAGGCGCAACAATGTTTGCACTAAATAGCCCACCTAAACAAAGAGTTAAAAATGTTGATATGATTATAAAAGCCCTTTTGCTCATCGTCCCCTCCTTTTCTGTCTTCTTCAATCTCTAACAATAATTTGCTAAATCTCAATATTATTTATTTTATAATGTTCTATTTTCTTGTCTAGCGTCTCATTTTTTTGCAATGTTATTTCCGCGTTCCACCATGAAGCCAAATCATCCGCCCATAATACAATTATTAAACAGCTATCATTTGCTCCCGTAGCACCACAATCGCGCCACTTGCGACAACATCCTAGGATATGAATTATAGGAAGAAAATTTTAAACAAGTTTGAAATTTGTGCTACGCACCTACAAAGCCCCTTACACTTTCAAATTGAATTATTATCAGTTGCTGGCAAATATCCCTTCGAGCTGTTTTCCGACAACTTCAGTTTATTTAAACAAAGTGATGTTACTTTACTCTCTTTGTTCGTAAATCAAATTGCTAACGCAATTCCCAATTCCTCGTGCAACACAGGTTGAATTGACAACAGTTTTGCTTGAAAATGACTTAACCGCTTTCAGTCAAAACTTTCAATAGTATTATAACATAAAATTTAAGCAATAGCGAGCCTGTTTTTAAAATTATGCTCAACTTTTATCGTTTTTTGCGTGCACACCACATTGAAAATTATTTAAGTCAAAAAGACAATTTTACAAAACTCCAAACAACCTCACAATGTAAATTTTAAGAATTCACTCAATTTTATAAAAAATAAATACAAATTTGAATAAAAAAATAAAAATTTTATAAAATCACTTGCAAAATGAAGAAAAATATGTATAATTGACAATGTCTTAGCAAAAAGACAAAAGTATGGAGAGATGGCTGAGCGGTCGAAAGCGGCGGTCTTGAAAACCGTTGAGGTTAACAGCCTCCTGGGGTTCGAATCCCTATCTCTCCGCCATTAGGGAGCAATCCGAACTTTTTAGTTTAGATTGCTCTTTTTTATTGCTTTCAAACAATATTTCACTATCAATGTCTGGTTGCTCTTTGAGTTTAAGTTGTTTAGACTTATCACTATTAGTGTTGAAATAAATCTCACAATATTTATCGTAAAGGATAACTTTGTTTATAAACATATCAACAAGTCGCTGGCAAGCAAGTTGGTCTGTTAGGTCAACATCTTTAAAAGAGCACAAGAATGAATAAATAACATTTTTATCAAGTGGCTTAATAACAAGCATTTTTCGGCTTGTTATTTTTTCTTGCAAATCTTTATTTTCGATTTCAAGTTCTTTCATTCTTTCGTTTGTTGTGTCGTTAAAAATTCCATTTTCTATTGCACGAACAAAGTTTGAAAGTTTTTTGTTGTTTTCTTGCAATTGTTTATTCAAACTTTCCAAAACTTTATCTTTTTCAATGCTTTTGTTGTATGTATCTGCAAGACAAATGGAAAGTTCATTCAAATCAGTTTGATTTAAAAATTCTTTTGTAGCAAGCAAAACAATATTTTCAATATATTCTTGTGAGATAGACTTTTTATCGCAAAGGTCTTTATTCTTTTTCTTTGTAAAGCATTTGTAGTAGTTGTATATTTTGCCCATTTTGCCTTTACCACTATCTCCAGTCATTAAACCACCGCATTTGCCACAAATAAGTTTACCGCTTAAAAGATAATTGACATCGGTCTTAAAGTGTGCAGAAGTGCGTTTTGCGACCTTTAAACGAGCATTAACTTCATCAAATACTTCTTCGCTAACTATTGCAGGAAAAATATTTGTGTAGCAAGCGCCATAGGCATAAACACAACCTTTATAATATGGATCTCTTAAAACTCTTGAAACCATATTTATTGTCCAAGGTTTATCATAAGAGTTTTTAATTCCTTTTTCGGCAAGTAAAGAAACAATATCTTTAATTCGCTTGCCACTATAATATTGATTAAACATATACTCACGAACAATGTTTGCTTGTTCTTCGT
>CAKVMD010000007.1 GCA_934771475.1 uncultured Clostridia bacterium | reverse complement strand
ATGCTGATATTACTGGGGCTATTACTGGCACCAAAACAACTAACACTCTTGAAGATATCCACTTAGACGCAAGTACTTCTTCTTTCACAAGTCCATCTTCTTGGAAAAACTTAGTTTTTGACTTTGTTCAAGATACTAACAATATTGTCTTCACCATTACTGTAACCAACAAAAGCGCAGAGCGCTCTTTATGGGTTGACTTTGAGGACACTATCTCAGCCACCAATGTGAAGATAACTCGCAAAATTGCAGGAACAGAAGTTAGCGCATTTAGCGCAACCGAAATTACAGCCTCTTCAACAAAAGCATTTGAAATCTCTATGCAAGTAGAAAACCTCAACAAATCAGCAACTGGTGATTTTACTCTTGCCCTTAAACTTTCAAATGACGAGCCAGCACTAGATGAAAGTGCTTATCCAACACTTTCTTTCAGTTATAATACCTCTGCCAAAACAGCCTCGGTAGCAGCAAATACCAGCAACAAACCAAGCGGAGCGCTTGTTATACCTACAAAAGTAATGCACAACGGAATAAATTACACCGTTACAGAATTGGCTCGTTCTGCTTTTAGCGATACCTTAATCACCTCTGTTTATATCCCCTCCGGTGTAACCAGTATTGAATCTTACGCTTTTGTTAATTGCCAAAGCATTACCACCGTCAATATTCCTGCCAGCGTTACAACCATTGGGGAATGGGCATTTGCATACAGCGGCTCTCTTAACTCTGCAACATTTGAAATCACAACTGGGTGGACAGTAACACCTGGTTCAGGCGCTGATGGTTCCTCGGTCGCAACGCCAACCATTTCAGCCACCGATTTAAGTGCAAACGCCAATTTGCTTTGTAGCACTTATTCTTTCTACACTTGGACAAGGGCGTAATTGCATAATTAATCTTTCTCATTTTTAATATAAAAAACAAAAAACTCTCACTTTAATCACGCGGTGAGAGTTTTTTGTTTTAAAAAGCATTATAAAACGATCATTTATAATTTTTACGCCACTTTTGGGTTGTTTTCGCTCAAATATTTTCTGGCCTTGTTATTTCGCGCTCAAATGTTATTCAGCGCGCCAAATTACATATAAAGAGTTTGCAACTTTGATATCCTCGGGAACGAAAGTGTTTTGTATTGACTGGCTTGCAGTACCTAAACTATATTTTTTTGCTCCTTCCATTTGTGCGTAACCATCAAACTTTGTTGCAGATATAAAGGCATTTTCAAATGGCATACAACTTACCTTTTCACATTTTGTAAGTTTAAGGCCACTTGCTTTCGCGATTGTTTCAGCTTGCTCTTTTGCATCTTTCACGCACGCTTCATACAAAGCCTTTTCGGCCTTTTTGACATCAGCGAAAATTCCCCATTGAGCGAACAAAAGACATCTTTAAAGCGGGCTTTAGCCTCATTCCCTTCTTGTGGGGCGACCCTTTTGCCGAATACGCCTCGTTACCACACCGCTCCATTCCTTAGGCTAACTCATTTGCCGAGCCACATGAAATATACCTCATCTTCTTGCTGATAAGCCCGGGAAGAGTCCCTCATAAAGGGACGCAAAGGCAAGAATTTGCCTTTGCAAGAAAACTGCAATTCGATATTAAGAAAAAAATCTATATAAAACAAAAAAGCAGGCTCTTGCGCCTACTTTAATGATAATCCAGCAGTTTTCATTAGAAAAGCATCGCTTTTCGCATTGTTGCCAACAATTTGAGGCTCTATAAAAGCAACAATATCTTGCCGGGGCGTATGTCAGTATGTACCCTTTTGATGAAACAACGACCTTTTTGTTAGCAAGCCCGGGAAGAGTCCCTTGCAAAGGGACGCAAAGGCAATTCTTGCCTTTGCAAGAAAACTGCAATTCGATATTAAGAAAAAAATCTATATAAAACAAAAAAGCAGGCTCTTGCGCCTACTTTGATGATAATCCAGCAGTTTTCTATCTTCCCGGGCCGTTACCAGCCAAGTATTTTCGACGATGAAAAGCTTAACTTCTGTGTTCGGTATGTAAACAGGTGGATCCTTTTCGCTATCGCCACTGGATATGGTATAATTACAAGTTTAACTTGGAATTACTGAAATTATAAATTGATTATAACCTCTCAACAACATTTTGTCAAGTGTTTTAATCAAATCTGGTTGAATAAAACCCTGACAACTACATAATACATTAAATTGCTAAGTTTTCCGTGATTAAGCCCTCGAGCTATTAGTATCGGTCAGCTGAATACATTACTGTACTTACACTTCCGACCTATCAACGTTGTAGTCTACAACGGCTCTTACTAACTTATGTTATGGGATATCTAATCTTGAGGTGGGCTTCACGCTTAGATGCTTTCAGCATTTATCCCAACCCTACATCGCTACCCAGCTATGCCACTGGCGTGACAACTGGTGCACCATTGGTAGGTCCATCCCGGTCCTCTCGTACTAGGGACAGCTCCTCTCAAATATCCTACGCCCACGATAGATAGGGACCGAACTGTCTCACGACGTTCTGAACCCAGCTCGCGTGCCACTTTAATCGGCGAACAGCCGAACCCTTGGGACCTACTACAGCCCCAGGATGTGACGAGCCGACATCGAGGTGCCAAACCTCCCCGTCGATGTGAACTCTTGGGAGAGATCAGCCTGTTATCCCCAAGGTAACTTTTATCCGTTAAGTGATGGCGATTCCATATTCTACCACCAGATCACTAAGTCCTAGTTTCCTATCTGTTCCACTTGTAGGTGTCTCAGTTAAGCTCCCTTCTGCCTTTGCACTCTTACAGATGGTTTCCAACCATCCTGAGGGAACCTTTGAACGCCTCCGTTACATTTTAGGAGGCGACCGCCCCAGTCAAACTGTCCATCAGACACTGTCCACTACCAGGATCACTGCATAGTGTTAGAATTCCAAATTGCGAAGGGTGGTATCCCAAGGATGACTCCATGCAGGCCAAAGCCCGCACTTCAAAGTCTCCCACCTATCCTGTGCATCACAATCCGAAACTCAATATCAAATTCCAGTAAAGCTCTATGGGGTCTTTCCGTCTAGTCGCGGGTAATACGCATCTTCACGCATACTTCAATTTCGCCGGGTCCCCTGTTGAGACAGTGCCCAAATCATTACGCCATTCATGCGGGTCAGAACTTACCTGACAAGGAATTTCGCTACCTTAGGACCGTTATAGTTACGGCCGCCGTTCACTGGGGCTTAAATTCAACGCTTCGCTTGCGCTAACATCTC
The DNA here is from genome assembly GCA_934771475.1 of uncultured Clostridia bacterium. GTDB lineage: Bacteria > Bacillota > Clostridia > Christensenellales > UBA1242 > Caccovivens. The sequence continues at coordinate 57,047 of CAKVMD010000007.1, read as the reverse complement.
CTCTTAACCTTCCAGCACCGGGCAGGCGTCAGCTCCTATACTTCATCTTTCGATTTAGCAGAAACCTGTGTTTTTGGTAAACAGTCGCTTGGGACAATTCACTGCGACCGACATTGCTGCCGGCACCCCTTTTCCCGAAGTTACGGGGTCATTTTGCCGAGTTCCTTAACAAGGGTTATCCCGCTCGTCTTATGATTCTCTCATCGTCTACCTGTGTCGGTTTGCGGTACGGGCACCTAATACTATCTAGCAGCTTTTCTCGCCAGTGTGAATTCATGGACTTCGTTACTAATTTTCACTCCCCATCATCACCTAGGGTGCACTCAAACGGTACTTCACTCATTTGACCCCTCATGATTTAGACGCGTATTTCCATCAACGCGCATCCACTATCCTACTGTGTCACTGCATCGACTCTTAATCGTATTTTGGTGGTACTGGAATATCTACCAGTTGTCCATCGCCTACGCCTTTCGGCCTCAGCTTAGATCCCGACTTACCCTGGGAGGACAAGCCTTCCCCAGGAAACCTAAGACTTTCGACGGCATAGATTCTCGCTATGCTCTCGCTACTCATGCCGGCATTCTCTCTTGTTTGCAGTCCACGACCCCTTACGATATCGCTTCTGCCCACAAACATTGCTCCTCTACCAATCCAAGTTAACCTTGAATTCCTAAACTTCGGTGTATGGTTTTAGCCCCGTTGAATTTTCGGCGCATTATCACTCGACCAGTGAGCTATTACGCACTCTTTTAATGAGTGGCTGCTTCTGAGCCAACATCCTGGTTGTCTAAGCAATCTCACATCCTTTTCCACTTAACCATTACTTTGGGACCTTAGTTGTAGATCTCGGCTGTTTCCGTTTTGACAATGAAACTTATCTCACACTGTCTGACTCCCTGTGAACAATTGGCTGGTATTCGAATTTTGATAAGGTTTGGTAACCCGCGAAGGCCCCTAGCCTATTCAGTGATCTACCCCCAGCAATCTATATACAGAGGCTAGCCCTAAAGCTATTTCGAGGAGAACCAGCTATAACCAGATTCGATTGGCGTTTCACCTCTAACCACAAGTCATCCCCGGACGTTTCAACGGACGTGGGTTCGGTCCTCCACGGAGTGTTACCTCCGCTTCAACCTGCTCATGGTTAGGTCATCTGGTTTCGGGTCTACGATACGCAACTCAACATTTCGCCCATTTCGGACTCGCTTTCGCTTCGGCTCCGCGCCTTAAACGCTTAACCTTGCTACGCACCGTAACTCGCCGGCCCATTCTACAAAAGGTACAAGATCAAACTATTGTCTCATGACAAGTCGTTCTCTCTCTGCTTGTAAGCATACAGTTTCAGGTTCTCTTTCACTCCCCTCCCGGGGTTCTTTTCACCGTTCCCTCACGGTACTATTCGCTATCGGTCACTAGGTCGTATTTAGCCTTATGAGATGGTCCTCACATCTTCGCACGGGATTTCACGTGTCCTGTGTTACTCTGGAACTCGCTAGACGGTCATTTAATTTCGGTTACGGGACTATTACCCTGTATCGTATTGTTTTCCAACAATCTTCACCTATCATTTGACCTATCACATCGCGGTCCTAAACCCCAAGCAAATTTCTTCGCTTGGTTTGGGCTCTTGCAGTTTCGCTCGCCACTACTCCCACAATCGTTTTTTTACTTTCTTTTCCTCTACTTACTTAGTTGTTTCGGTTCAGTAGGTTCCCCACATAACATTATGTATTCATGCTATGTTACTACAACATGACTTGTAGTGTGTTTCCACATTCGGAAATCGACGGATAACAGATTATTTGCATCTCCCCGTCGCTTATCGCAGCTTATCACGTCCTTCATCGGCGCCTAGTGCCAAGGCATCCCCTATATGCTCTTTGTAGCTTAATCATTTATTAAAAAATGAATTGGATAATCTTAGCATTTTCGCTAATCTTAAATTTTAAAATTAAGACTCACATTTTCTTGTTATTCATTTACTCGACGTAAATTGAATTATTGCAAAGATATTCGTATTACACTGTTATGATATAACTTTTCGTTACTCGATAATAAGCATAATAATTGAATATTTGTTTGCTCGTTTTACATTCTGTAAAACTTTGTATTATGTAGTTGTCAAGGTTCTATGTTCACTTTGGGCAACCAGCCCCGTTCAGGTGAACATGAGTATAATATCACATGTGCTAGAATAATGTCAACACTTTTTTCAAAAAAAAATAAAAAATTTTTAACTTTTTTTAGATTTTTTTTAATTTTCGCCGACACCTTTCCTAGTGTTCGCGCTTTCAATGTCAAAAATGTCGTTTTTTCCTTTATTTATGGGCATTTTTTATGATTTAAAAAGACAAAAAATTTTTAAAATTTTATCAAAATGACAAAAATTTTAGGGTTCTTGGAGAAGAATTTTTGGATTTTGCAATGTGAATTTCTTTTCAAAGAGAGAAAAGCTTTCAAAACGGGATAAACAAAACCTGTATACTATAACAAATTCTTTTATCCTTCAAAGCCTTGCATATATTATTTCACAAATTAAATTTGCTTAAATAGGTTTATTACAATCTTGAAATTCTAACCACAAACAGTTTTGCTTTGAAGTTTGTCCCTAGACAGAACTACCATAATTAAATATTTGGAAATGAGCCCCCGGAACAAGTCGTCCCACAGTAAACTTATCAAAATTCGCGCCACCACACTATAAAATAGATTTGCTCTTTCAATTTGGCTTCACATCAGTTGCCATGAATATCCCCGTGAACCGATTGCCAGCGACTTCTCTTATTTTAGAATATATATATTATATTAAATATAACAATATATAAAAAGAAGCTCCGTATATAAAAATTAGGGCTCCGAATTTTGAGTTTTTAGGCAAAAAGTGTTTTGCTTTTTAGATTTCTTTATACTAAACCTTTAAAATGGGTTGCAAGAACATTTTGGTTGTGATAAGATTAACTTAGGTAAGGCAATTATTTTTGTTTAATAGGGAGAAAACAATGGATAATATAGAGATACTTAAAAATATTTTATTAACTGATGACGCTCGCGAAGAATTTTATGATGTTTGTCGCCAAAATGCAAATTTTAAATATTGGCTTGCAAAAATATTGCCAGAACTTGAAACTTGCAAAATGCCACAAAACAACCCATGGCATATCTATAATGTTTTAGACCATATTTTATACACGGTTGAGGCAATTAATAAACTTTCTCATTTCTTGCCAGAAAAAGAGAGGTTGACTCTTGCCATGACAATGTTTTTACACGATATAGGCAAGCCACAATGCCACTTGCGAAGAATGAAAAATGGAAAGATGATTGACAGTTTCTTTCACCACAACGAAGCAAGTGCGCGAATCGCTCACCGAGTTCTACCACAACTAGGCTTTAACGCTGTTGAAACCCGCAAAATAGAGAGTCTAGTTTTAAAACATGATATATTTATGTTTATTGAAGAAGGAAAAACCGCAAACCCACATCATGAAACACTTTCGAAATCACTTATGTTAAGAGAAATGGCATTTTTTGAAGATAGAGGGCTTGACGGAATAAATTGTATGCAACAACTTTTGTATGTTGGGGAAGCGGACAATTTGGCACAAAATCCCAAAATGACGAAGGGCTCTTTACATCTTATCCACTCTATGCAAGATATGTTAAATGTTTTGCGAGATGAAAGCGAAAGAGGATAAATGAATTATAAGCGATATTTTAAAGAGCAAAATATAGATTTTTCTGGTAAAACGGTTGCAATCTCGGGAGCGACAGGGGCAATAGGACGCGCCACTGCTCTTTTTATTGCTCAAAATGGCGGAAATTTAATTTTATTAGATAGAAACGCGCAAAAGTCTCAACTATTGAGAGAAAAAATCTTTAAGCAATACCCACGCCGGCATACTCAAACATTGCAAACCGACTTTTCTTCGCTGGAAAGCGTAAAAGCAAGTGCAGAAAAACTTAAAAACATTAATTTTGATACTCTTATTTTAAATGCGGGCGTGTTTAACCTCCCTCGAAGCAAAGGCGAACTAGGATTTGACCAAGTCTTTGAAATAAATTTTTTAATGCCTTTCTTATTTGCTTCAACCCTTTTGCCTGTTTTAAAGACGAATAAATGCAAGGTTGTCATAACAGGTAGCCTTGCATATAAAAGGGCGAGATTTAACGAATTTGATATAGATTACAGCAGTGAGAAAAATAAAATTAAAGTTTATGGAAATTCAAAACGATTTTTAATGTTTGCCATAGCAAAACTTTTTGATAGAGAAAATATCAAATATTCAATTTGTCATCCCGGCATAGTCAAAACAAGTCTTACAACCCATTATCATAAATCTATAAACTGGCTTGTCAAGGGTTTGATGAAAGTCATCTTTCACTCGCCTAAAAAAGCAAGCCTCACATCAATTTATGCTTGCCTTGCTAATACTCAAAAAGGGCAATGGGTTTCACCACGCCACTTCAACATTTGGGGAAAGCCCAAAATCAAACAATTTGCGTTTATAGACAAAGAGGCTTCCCAAATGCTCGACTGGGCAGAAAACTTAGCAAAAAAGGTCGTCTAACATCTCAATTTCACTTATCATATCTGTTAAACGAATGTCCAAAATTCGCGCCAAACGAAATCTATTCGTTATTTGATATTTTCCTTGCCGATTAATGCAGTCGAGAACGCACCTCTTTTTAAAGCCATATTTTACGCAAAAATCACTTAAAGTTAAATTGCTTGCAATTAAAGCCTTGCTAAGATGATTTTTTCAATTATGCCATGCTCAAAATTTTAAAACGATTTAATCATCCCTTATTCGGGATATTGACAAATTATTATTTTTAAGGTATAATTTAAGTATGAAATCAAATTTTAGCAAAAGACTTAAAGAATTGAGAGAAGAAAGTGGACTTTCAATGGAAGGGCTAGCAAAAGAAACAGGTTTAAGTAGTTCTTCACTTTGTAGATGGGAAAACGAACAAGCCGATATAAAAGCAAGCCAACTTGTTTGCCTCGCGCAATATTTTAAAGTTTCTACTGATTATTTACTTGGGCTAGTTGACTGATAGCGGCTTGCGCCTTGAAAGCATAACATAACAAAACAAATAAAAACACCATTTGAGTAAAATGGTGTTTTTTTGTTAAATAATAACGAGAAAGAAACAAGTTTCGTTTTCATTTTTAATTAAGGTATTTTTAAATTTTCATAACAGTTTACAAGGTCTTAAACAACAATTATATGTTAAAACTTATGGTTTAATCTTGCCTTAACTTCCTCTTCGCCCAATATATTCATAATTGAGAATAAAGTTGGAGATGTCTTTGCCCCAGTGATTGCTACGCGGATAAACTCACACGCTTTGGCAACATTGCCTTTGTATGCATCTGGGTTTGCTTTATACAATTTATTATCAGTTGCATAGCCAAGGCTTCCTGCGAGTTCTTTCACATTTGCAAACCACTCTTCATTTGACAGGGCAGGCTTATAAATCTTTGCATAAGCAGACAAAAACTCATTCGCCTTTTCTTTGTCTTCTTCATTTAAGTCAAAATTTTCAGGTCTATCAAAAATATAATTAAAGTTTTCTTTCATTTGCCCATAGCAATAGATATCTTTTCGTGGTTTTGGTGTTCCGTCCCTATCCATAGCGCAAAGCGCAACATATTTATCTCTATCACTTTCAAGAATTTTAGCAAGGTCGGCATCATATTGTTTAGCCCACGCAAGCCATGCTTCATAAAGTTCAACTCCGCTTTTGAGAGCAATAATATTTTTAGAAATATCGTTTAATTTAACATTATCAAATATTGGAGCAACGGTTGTTATATCATTAACACCAAACTTAAATTCTTTCCAAGAAAGCGTTGGATTGTTTTTTCTCCAAATTTCAAAGCCTGAATTAATCATATTCAAAAGATATTCAAGCACGCTTTCGATAGGATAACCTTGCTCGATAAAGAACATCAAGTTTGCTTCTGAGTCTTTTCGCTTTGAGATTTTTCTACGATTTCCTTCTTCATTCAATTTGTAAATAAGAGGGTTATGGCAATATTTAATAGGAGTAAATCCAAGTGCCTCGAAAAGTTCTAGGTGTGCAGGTGTTGAAGAAATATACTCTTCTCCCCTAACAACAATCGTAGTCCCCATAAGGGTATCATCAATAGCGTGAGCGTAGGCGTAAACTGGCACCCCGTCGCTCTTGATAAGGACATAATCTTTGGCGTTCGCTTTTGCTTCAAGTTCGCCTTTAATAAGGTCATAGAATTTAAGTCTTTCAGTGCCCTCGTTTTTAGTTTTGAGTCTTAAAGCAAATTTTTCGCCGTTGTCAATATGCTTTTTGACCTCTTCATAACTTAAATCTCGGCAAGGGTCGTACTCTTTTTCGTCATCTTCCTTAAATTTAGTTTCGCGTTGTTTTAGAACATCTTCCTTCCCTTCCGTACCTTTACAAAAGCATGGAAACGCCCTATCATTTTCAACCAATTTTTTGGCGAAAACTTTATATATGTCTATTCTTTGGCTTTGCACATAAGGTCCATAGTTGCCTATATCTTTTCCGTCAAGTGTTTGATATTCATTTGGTTTTATCCCAAAAGTTTCAAGAGCAGAGTAGATGACTTTTTCCGCGCCTTCAACTTGTCGTTTGGCGTCTGTGTCTTCAAGCCTTAAAAAGAAAATTCCGTCTGTGTTTTTAGCAAGATTATAACTGATAAATGCTTGAAAAAAGTTTCCAATGTGCATATAGCCTGTTGGGCTTGGTGCAAAACGGGTAACCATTTGCCCCTCTTTGAGATTTCTTTTTGGATACATTTTAAAAATATCTTCTGGCGTTTGTGTAACCTCTGGATAAATGAGGTCAGCGATTTGTTTGCTCATGATTTCTCCTTAAATTAAAAGTTGTTTATTGTTGTTAAATAAGTTGATAAAATGCCACCATTTGCAAAATAAGAGTTGAGTTGAACATAGTCAAATTCTTTTGTTTCGCCGGTTTTATAATAGGCGGTAAGTGAACTATCGTATTCTCGTTCTAGTTCATAAAGCGAGAAACTTGAAAGCGCTTGGCTTGCAATATTGCGCTCATTTTCAAGAGCGGTAGAAATATTTAAAAATTTTGTTTGATTTTCATCGTTGATATTATAACTTGTGCGCTTAGCGTAAGACGCTATATTTTTAAGTATGCCTTTGGCGCTCACTATTAACTCGTTTGAAAGGTCTTCTCCCCTAGCGCTGACAAAAATCAAATCTTTTATGTCTGCAAGGGCTCTTACAATTTCATTGTCATAGCGAAGTAGCCACTGAGATTGCTCTGCTTGGGCAATTTGCTCATCATCTTCACTTGGAAGTTTATAATTCTTATCGCAAGCATTTAAAAGTTCTCTTGCCAGTGCGCAAGTAGCGCCTACATAGCGCTTTGTCTCTTCTTTATATCTTGCATAAAAGCCATTATATATAACATTATTTGCGTTACCTTCAAGGACAATAAACCTTTCACGCGCACCTTTGAAGTCGTTATATTCCTTTTCAAAAGTGTCAAACGCATTTTTTACGCCTGCAAGTTTGCTTGCGCTGATATTTTCAAGATTTGCATTGTATTTTATAATTTTGTTTAGCGAAATAGCAAAAATTGCATTGTAAATTTGTCCGTCCTCTACCAGCGCGCCAGAACTATTTTTGTAGGCGAGGTCCTTTATTTTATAGCCATTAAAGCCACTGCTCATAATTTCACCCTTTTCGTAAGCGCTTTCATCTGCTTGAATTTCGGTTATGATTGCCTCAATTTGAGCATAAGGATTTACACTATTTTCTCCGCACGCAAACATTGCAAAGCATGGCGCCATAATTAGCAGGGCAACTATAAAAGTTAAAATCTTACTTCTTTTCATATTAGTTACCTCCCAAATATTTCGCAACCGTTTTTGTCTCTTCGCTAGCGTCTGTGGCAAGCACAAATGTTCCGCTTGCGTTTACTGTTTGAAGCAAACTTTCAAAGTTGTTTTCACTAAGATAGATAAGCACTGTTTGATATTTCGCATAAACTGCACTATCAAAATAGTAATTTTCTCCTCTATCTACGGTCTTAATATGTTTATTTACAAATTTATTAAAGTTGGTTGCAAGTCCACCATAAGTAAGTTTGTAGGCCGATGTTTCGGTGTGCATTTTGTCAGTTTTTACAAGGTTATCAATTCGCTCAACAAAGGTATTAAGGTAAGCATTCACCGCCTTCATGTTGGCTATTGTGGCTGGATTTATCGATATAGAGTCTTTAAAACAGCCCTCATAAATGTGTTCGAGTGCGTCAAAAGCGTCTCTGCAATGCGAAACATAATTTAAAAAGCCTTTTCTATATTCAATCCAAGCGTTTCTCAAATATGTTTCTTTGGAGTCAGTGAGTTTTGTCGCATCGGCAATAAGTTTATCAAGTTTTTCGCTCTCTCCCTTTGCCTTCTCGATTGAAGATTTCGCCTTGCCGTTATAGTTTTTGTATGTGCGGTTACTTGTCGCAAATTTAATGTAGTTATTGTAATAAGCAACCACCTCACTAACAGAGTCTGCCACTACTTTAACTGTGTTAATTTCGTCAGCGTAAACGCTTACTCTTGTGTTTGCTCTTACCCTAGAAGAAAATGTTGAGTAGTCTTCTCTACTTTCACTATCGCATAAAAGCATGGTCTCTTTTGCGTCAATAAGCGTATCAACAAGCCCCACTTTATTAGTTGGAACAAAGAAAATTATAAGACCAACCACGATTGCCACAAAGAGCAGGCATGCTGTGATTTTTACAAATTTACTTGCGCCTTTCTTTTTCTTGTCGTCAGCCATATTACCTCCTTAAACATCAAATATACCGTCATCCGATGCAACAAGTGTGCTTTCTATTTGGTCAGCAGAAATTTTCTCTTTCTTTTGAACCGCAACTTTTTCACCCGGATTAACGAACGTTGTGTACTCTCCAATCCAGCGAAGTTTAACAGTCCCCGTGCGTCCATTTCTGTGCTTTGCAATTATAAGTTCAACCGTTCCAGGTTCATCTTGCTGAGGAATGTCGTTGTATTTTTCTGGGTTATAAAGGAACAAAACAATGTCCGCATCTTGCTCAATCGCACCCGAATCTCTTAGGTCGCTTAGCACTGGCTTGTGGTCAGGACGACTTGCTTTTTCAACATCACGACTAAGTTGGGACAAAACGATGATAGGAACATTCAGTTCCTTTGCGGTGATTTTAAGATTTCTTGAAATATCACTAACCTCATTTTGACGGTTTTCGTTTTTCTTGTTTGACCCTGATGACATAAGTTGAATATAGTCAATCATGATAAGGTCAATATCTTCTTTCGCTTTTAGGCGTCTGCACTTAGTAAGCACATCGGCTGGCGTGGTGAGTGATGAGTCATCTACATAAAGTCCGCTCTGTTCAAGTTTCTTAGTAGCAGTCCAAATTCTCTTCCACTCCTCAGCGTCCATAGTTCCGTTTAACGCCTTTGCCATGCTGACTTTTGCAAGTGAGCAAATTGCTCTTTGCATAAGCTGTTCTCTGCTCATTTCAAGAGAGAAAATTGCACACTTTTTATTGTGCTGAGTGGCTGCATTTACAAGAATATTCATAGAAAAGGAAGTTTTACCAACACCAGGTCTTGCAGCAAGGAGGATAAGGTCGCTGTTTTGAAGTCCGTTTGTAATTTGGTCAAATTCGGTGAAGCCAGTAGGAATCCCCTTCAATGAAGTTGGGTCCTTGGCAATCTGGTCGAATTTATCAATAACGTGCTTAATCGCTCCATTTGGCGCGCCCACATGTTCAAGCGCCGAACGCTGTTGTTTTTCGGCAATGTCAAAGATTTCCTTTTCAGCAAACTGCAAAGATTTATCTTTGTCCTCATTTTCATAAGCGTCTTCTATAATTCTTTGACCAGAGGAAATAAGTTTTCTTCTTATTGAGTCCGCTTTAACAATATCGCAATAGTATTTAAAGTTTGCCGCCGATGGAACTGCGTTAGTAAGCGTTGTTATGTATGTAAGTCCGCCCACCTTATCGAGAAGTTTATCTTTGTCGAGTTGGTCTGAAAGAGTGATAAAGTCAACAGGAATTGACTTTTGATAAATCTTTGTCATTACAGAAAAGATGCTTCTATGCGTTTCAGTATAGAAGTCCTCTTCTTTCATAATTCCCAAAATATCGGCTTGTGCGGTTACATCAATAAGGATACATCCAAGCACAGACTGTTCAGCCTCAATGTTGTGTGGCATAATTTTGTAGTCTGCCATAACACCTCCTACTCATGAGAAAACGGGTCTTTCTTGCCCGATTTTTCAAGTTTTTCTTTCTTCTTTTTATCAATTTTATCACACAAAAACAAAAAGAGCAAGTATATAAGTCCAGTAAATACTATAACAATAAAACCCGCAAGCACTTCATTTATTTTTGTGTATCTAAACAAAAGAAAGCAGATGAATGCATCAAAAATGAAAATACAAAGAATAAACCATAAAAGCCTTTTGCTTCTAACCTTTAAATCTCTCTTTTCATTTTGTTGCATATCTGCCTCCCTTATTAAACTTCACCGCGAAGAATTTTGCCTCTTTCGCGAAGTCTTAGGTTGTGGTCAAGAATAATTTTTCTTATTCTCAAACTCTTTGGTGTAACTTCCAAAATTTCGTCATCAGCAAGGAACTCAATATCATCTTCAAGACTCATCTTCTTAGGTGGAACAAGTCTTAAAGCGTCATCAGCGCCTGATGAACGACAGTTTGAAAGATGTTTTCTTTTGCAAACATTAACCACAAGGTCATCGCCCTTTGGGTTTAGCCCGACAACCATGCCCGCATAAACAGGTGTTCCCGCATCAATAAAGAGTTCTCCTCTTTCTTGTGCGTTGAAAAGTCCATAAACAATGGCGTCCCCAGTTTCGTGAGCAATAAGCGAGCCAAACTCTCTTCTCTTGATTGCGCCCTTCCAAGGTTCGTAATCATAGAAAATTGAACTTATAACGCCTTCACCACGGGTATCGGTCAACAGTTCACTCTTGAAACCAAACAGTCCACGAGATGGAATTAAAAATTCCATTTTCATACGGTTGCCATGAGGAGTCATTTGGACAAGTTCGCCTTTTCTAACTCCCATTTTTTGCATAACAACGCCTGTGCAATCTTCTGGAACATCAAGATAAAGTCTGTCGATAGGTTCGCATTTAACGCCATCAATTTCTTTAATCAAAACTTTTGGCATTGAAACTTGAAATTCATATCCATCTCTTCTCATGTTTTCAATGAGAATAGAAAGGTGCATTTCGCCTCTACCACAAACCCTAAATTGCTCGGCAGTCGCACCGTCTTGCACGCGGAGAGAAAGATCTTTAACAGCCTCTTTATAAAGCCTTTCACGAAGGTGTCTACTTGTTACAAACTTTCCTTCCTTACCAGCAAATGGGCTGTCGTTTACCATAAAAGTCATTTCAACGCTTGGCTCGGCAATTTTAACAAATTCAACTGGCTCGATTACTTCACTATCGCAAATAGTGTCGCCGATTTGGATGCCTTCAAGTCCAGCCACGCAAACAATTTCTCCAAGTTTTGCGCTTTCAACTGGGACTTTTTTAAGCCCTTCAAAAACAAACAAACTTACAATCTTGCTTCTAACTTTTTTGTTTTCATCGTGATAGTTGCAAAGCACTACGCTTTGTCCAACTTTAAGTGAACCTCTTGAAATTTTGCCTACTGCAAGTTTTCCAACATAATCATTGTGCTCGGCAGAAGAAACAAGCATTTGTGCAGGTCCATTGTCATCGCCTTCTGGGGCTGGAATGTATTCAACAATCTTCTCAAAAAGAGGCTTCATGTCTGTGCCCTTTTCGTCAGGGCTAGCACTTGCAATTCCTGCTCTTGCTGATGCAAAGATGAATGGAGAGTTGAGTTGCTCTTCATTTGCGTCAAGTTCAAGGAAAAGTTCAAGCACTTCGTCCACAACTTCATTTACTCTTGCGTCAGGTCTGTCAATTTTGTTTACGACAACAATAACTTTAAGTTTAAGGGCAAGGGCTTTTTCAAGAACAAATCTTGTTTGAGGCATTGGCCCTTCGTAAGCATCGACAACCAAAAGAACCCCGTCAACCATTTTGAGGACTCTTTCTACTTCTCCACCAAAGTCGGCGTGTCCAGGAGTGTCAATAATATTAATTTTTGTGTCGCCATAAAGGCAAGAGCAATTCTTTGATAAAATCGTAATTCCTCTTTCTCTTTCAAGGGCGTTTGAGTCCATAACTCTATCTTCAATAACTTGGTTTTCACGGAAAACACTGCCTTGCTTTAAAAGTTCATTAACAAGACTTGTTTTACCATGGTCAACATGGGCAATAATCGCAATATTTCTAATTTTCTCGTTTTTCATAAAAATCTTTCCTTTTAACCTTTTAATTTTAGCACAATGCCTGCAAAATTTCAAGTAACAACGGAAAGATTATTATTAAATAATTAAAAAATATTATTAAATAATAGAAAAATATATTTAAAACATTAACAAATATTGTATTCTGCTAAATTATTTTATAAAAAATAGTGGCGCTAAACGCTTTTAATTTTAGGCGGACGCAGGAAAGGTCAAAGAATACTACCTTTGTTTTTCTTATTATACGCTATTTTCAAACGCCTTTCTTTTTTTAACTGACGATAAACTATAACTGTGCAAGGAATAATTGTACCCAAAATTGCAAGAAGTTGCCATAACCCATAATTGACCGCATATTGCCAAAGATTTATTCTCGCATTGTCAAGCGAAGGCTCTTCTTTTACCCAAATATGATGATATAGCCCATCTACAAAAACTTGTTTTGAAGCATCGCTTTTTAAATGATGAGAAGTGGTTGCATAATCATAAACAAAGCAAGGCTTATACGCTGTTTTTTCTATGTTTTCAAGCGTCAAATCTTTTAGCGCGCTCAAATATGCGCTCTTATATTTCTCGCCAAGATTTTTCCCAGTGGAAAGTTTTTCGCCAAAAACGAAAGTCCCCGATGAGGAAACCTTTTTTATAAGAAAAGGCTTGCTGTTTTCTTGTTTTGAGGCGCCCTCGTCCCCTTTTTCACCGCTTGACGAAGAATTGTAATATCTCCAAGCGGAAAGACTGTTATATGTGATTTTAAAGCCAACATTATCATCCTTTAATGCCACTTGCGACAGCAAAACGCCCCTATTTATTGCGTACTCTTGCACTGGATTTTGAGTGTATTTAAGTGCCAAAGAAATCAAAAATTCATTTCTCAATTTTTCAACATTTTCTTTAATCCTACTTTTAAACACCGCCACCTCTTTTTGAGGATATGACGCAAGTCTTGTCTTATCAAAGCCGAACTCAACTTCCATAACAACCTTATCTTCTCCCGCAAGGCAAGAAAGCGCGATATAATCACTTTTAATTTGAACTTCTTGATTTTTACAAGCAGGAAGAAAAAATAAAGAGAATAAAATCAAACCTAAAAATACAATCTTTTTCATAGTTTAATCTATTCTCTTTATTTATATTTAATGATTTTGTTTGGCTTAAATTGCCTTAAAGGCTTTTACTTAAAGCAATTAATAAGTAAGCTTTGCCTTGTAACTACTTGAAGAACCATTTTTTTCAATCGACAGTGTTACGCCATTAAATCCTGACACTCCACTAAGTATGTTTTCTATTGAAGTGAGCGCTTTTAGGGTTCGATAAGAACTTGAACCATAGCAATTATTTGTTGTAATTGAATTTGGAATGTTTGTTCCTTCAAACTTTGCAGATGTGCTTGCGCAAACAGTGTTACTTATGTTTCCGCCCGTAATTGAATAAATAATTCCGCCAGCGAATAGTGTCCCCGCTGATGACTTTGTAAACTCTCCGTTGAAGTAGCACGCATTAATGCTTCCAGCAACTTGTTTTTCAACTATTCCGCCACCATAGACATTTGAACTTGCTGTGGTCATAACACCAAAACTGCTCTCAACTCCACACAAACTAATCGCGCCATTTGTAAGGTTTGTGAGCACCACTCCCGCAAGGTGAATATTTGATTCTTTGCTTAAAAGTGTGATGTTTTTATCATTTAAAACTTTACATTTTTCAACAGTCTTATTATTTGCAAGGGTTATTCCAGCGTAAGCAAAAGAAGTTTGTCTGATTTGAACATTTAAAGCAGATGAATTTACGCACTCTGAAATCTTTCCGCTATTTATTCCAACTATGCCCGCAACGAACATTGCGTAGGCGCCTGTGGTTGTGCCTTCTTGCGTTATTTCTAATTTTTGGGTTGTAACATTTGAAATTGTTCCATAGTTAGTGAGCGCAAGTGGGCTTATAATGCAAGCCCTTTGCGATGGGGTAAACTGAATTGATGTTTCAAGGGTCAAATTCTTAACAAGACCAGTTTGAGTAATATTTCCAAACAGTGCGCACCCTGCCCCAAATGAATATGATGTTGCAGAAGCGCCAACCAAAATCGAAAGTTCCTCCGTTTCAAGTTCTTGGTCGCAAACTAGTGTTATAGTCTTGCCATTTCCGTCAAAATTTCCACCAAAGTCTTTAATCAAGAATTTGCCACTTGAAGAGAGTTCACTTTGCTTTATGGTTAGATTTTCACCAAGGACAAAGTAAACACCATTTGCGTTTCCTCTGCTTGCGATATTTAAGAATTGCTCTTTATTTGCAATAACATAAGGATTTGCGCTTGTTCCATTTCCGCTTTGGAATAAATTAAGTTTAAAGTTTCCAGTGATAGTATAAGTTCTACTAAATGTGTACTTTTTGCCTTCTTCATCACGCTGACGAGCACTTATCTTGAAACTTTCAATCGTACCTATGCCAACTGGTGAATAGTAGTCGGTTTCTATGGTAGCAATCTCTTTGGTGCTATCTGAGTAAGTGAGTTCTACATAATACTCAAATTTTTCTTGACGATTATCAAGCCATTTCCAGTTAAATCTTTGCTCGTTAGGGTCAAAGAATGGACTTAATTGACAATTTCCATTAGTGTTATAAATCGTGGTTGGAGCAATGTCAAATTTAACCGCTGTCGAGTTAATAAGATTTTTAGAAGTCGAGCGCGTTGCCTTCGCAACCATTTCAAGTTTTGTCCAGTTGTCAATAACTACGCTTTGATTTTCAGAGGTAAGAGTTGTTGATAAATTCTCTTGGTTAGCAGTGCTGTATGCCACCACAACCTCATAGCAGTTTAAGTCGCCTCCAACTCTACTTGTGAAATATTTTGAAAGGTCAATCACGGTTGCATAATTATTGCCCGCATCCTTTGCAAAAACGATTTCAAATTTATCTTCACTTATTTCAGGAAGTTTGTATACCGCGCTTATATTTTGAGGCTTAGAAAGCAGTGCGCCATTACCTTCCTGTTCATCATCTGGCTCGTAAGCGTAGATTGTAAGATTGTATGTGTAACCTTCTACAAGTCCGCCATCTACTTCACCTGTATAAGGTGTGAAGACTGCTTCTCTTGTGTTTGAATTAATTACCTCCTCACCTTGAACGCGGAAAGCCTCCTTGCCCTCACGCTTTGCATAGATAAGGAAACCACTTGAATTCAACTTGAAATTGATTTTTCCATCAACAATCTTGGCTCCCGACACAACCTTTGCTCGCTCGCTCTTCTTCTGTGCACTTATGCCTCTCAAAACTGACATTTGGTCATTGTAGTGAGATTCGTTTTTGATTGAGTAAAAGTTGCCCTCAACAGTTTCAATTGCGCCATCTTGTGATGAAGTTGCACTCTTTCCCACCAATGGAGAAACGCTGATGTTATAATATGTATAATCATATTTATCAAGGGTATCAGAAAGTAAATCTGTCGAAATAGTTGTCTGCGAAGTATAAAGCGATTGAGTCTGCTTTGGTGTGTCGTCTAGGTCGGTTGAAGAGGTTGAATAATAATCAATCTTCACTTCGTACAATATAGTTCCGTTCGTCTCGGCATTGCAAGTCGTCCAATTAAGTTTCCCTTCCTTAATTGAAATCTCAACGCTGTCAAGCATTTTGGCTTTATATGATTGTTCTCCCGATGAGAAAACAAGGGTTTGTTTATCCTTGTGATTTAAAATATATTCAGCCTTTTTAGCATCTTCCCCGTCAAGCGCTTGTGGACGCGAGAATGTGGCGCTATTTCCTCTAAAGGCAAAGGTAAACTCGTCCGCTTTTCTCTCGCTCTCAACTTCGCCCGGCTGGTAAGAAATTCCGTTTGTAGCAAGGTTTTCAAATTTTTCAAGCCCGTTAATGTAAGTAAAGTTTTCGCCCGCCTTGTTATTGGTTATTGAAAGGGTCATATCACCTTTGTAAACAAGGTCGCTTGTCGCAAGTTTAATATTGAAGATGTTTTCGGCTGTCGATACAATAGGTGAACTTGTTTGGAATGCGTTTTTAATCATATATCTAGCACTTTCAATATAAACTTTGTTTTCTATTATCTCACCCGGGAATGAAATGATAAAGTAGTCGTATTCTCCCACATAAGGAAGATTTACATTGCCTTCTAAAATCTTTTGCTCCTCTACAAGACCTTTTTGTCTATACCTTAAAAGGACTTTGGGGGTAAGCGCATGATTTTCACCAAGGCTTATTTCACCATTGTTGAAACTGATGTTTTCACCTTTCAGCTCGCGATAGCAAAGTGAGAATTTAGCGCTCTTTGAAAGAGAATTTTGTGCATTTTCAAAAATGTCGCATTGATATTCAGTCTTAGTTTTAAGCGTAACAATCTCATTCACTTCAAGCACTTTTTTAATGCTGTTTAATGAGAAACTAAATCCGCTTTCATATTTTACTAAAATATCACTTACATCCTTATCCCCGCAACGAGCAACCCATTCATTTGCACCGTTACGCCCAAGGTAAATTGTTGGCGCCACGCGCTCTCCCGCTTTTCTTATATACAGGGCAAAGGTTTCCGCTCCGCCTTGTGGGGCAATGTTTGCTTTATAAATGTTTGCCTCGCTGTCATAGACAAGTTCAATGGCAGGAGCAGGGTTGATTTTTATCGCATTTGCAAGGGAATAAGAGGAATCTACATTGCCACTTTGTCCGCCCTCTTGACAAACTGATACGCGGTAGTCTCCCGCTGGCACTTCTCTGCCAATATCGTCAAATAAGATGTCATCAAGTCCTATACCTTTGTTTGAACTAACAAGGTCGGTTAGGAATTTTTGAGTTTGCTCGGACTTTGTTGCAGTGGCGCTGGAAGCAAGTTGCTCAATAACGTCAAAGAAGGTTTTGATTTCTCCATTGCCAATCGTAACATTTTCAATTTCAAAATCAGGCAACAAGTTTTTGAGAGCAATGCTTACAAGGTACTGCTCACCCGTTACATTTTCGCCATTAAGTTTAGCAAAGGTAATCTTGCCCATTGCATCGCCAATCCCCATATTCTCGCGAAGCGCAGAGAAGTAGTAAGGTGATGCAAAGGTGGTTTGCTCAATGAAGTCTACAAATTCTTGCTCCGTCATTGCGCCTTGTGCATAAGAAATTGCTTTTACTGCAAGTGGAGACGCTTTAAAGAGGTCTTCATCAAATTTAAGTGCCCCGTCTTTAACTACCAAACTTGTAGGAGAAGTGTACTTGATTGTCTTTATTTCTCCCGCTGAGTTTGAAGAAATCATATCATCGGTTTTGCAAATAACTTTAACTGAAATTGTGTATTCTACGCCTTCGGTGAGACCAATAGTTCTCAAATCAAGGCTCTTAGTTGTTATGTACTTTTTGTAGTGATTTGCGCCATTATTGTAAGCAAAATCAATCACATACATTACAGCAACATCTTTTCTTGATGTTTTGTTTGTAAAGCCAAAGCGTAAAACGCTGTCTTTAACTTGCAAATAGTCAGTAGCGGTCGTTTCAGTTTCGATAGGGTTAAGTTTCTGCACGCTGACTTTGCGCTCGTTATTTTGTTTGATAATTCCGTTTTCTTCGCTTATTCGTGAGATTTTGAAATTAAAGTTGCCATACTCCACACCGGTTAAGTTTATGCACGCATCAAGTTCCAATGCGTAGCAAAGGAAATAATTATCTCCCTTGCTTTGGCTGTATGTCATGTTTGTCATGCTTTCACCGTCAAGCGTGTAATTTACATACCCCTGATTGATTGGCAATATGAATGGTATGCCCGCGGTTGAAATTGTCCTAACTTGACCATTTATGTCAAGTCTAAACTTTTTAGAAAGATTATCTTTCTTTTCAATAACAAGATAAGTCTTTTCTGCATTTTCGCTTTTTACAAGGTAATATTTGTCTTGTGTGCCAATTTTAAATTCAGCACTTACCCAATCAGCATCAACGCTTCCAATTTTTCTAACAGTGAGGTCTATTTGATATGTCCCGTCAACCCCAAGATTGAAAACATTTGCAATTTCAAGAAGGGAAATACTAAATTCGTTGTTTTTATCAGTTTTTTGCATATTCAGCGCCTTTTCAACGCCATTAATTCTTCCAGTGAACACAATGTTTTGACTTTCACTGGCAACAGCGATAAGGTTTCCATTTTCGTCCACTTTAAGGCTTTCTACCGCTTGAAGTTTTGTCCCAGTGATAGTGAAAATTTGTGATGCTGGCATAACAATATTATTTTCGTCATAGCAAATTGCATCTAGTATGTAATCACCATAACCGTCCTTCCAAATTGAGAAGTCGCTTGCCGATAACTTAACGCCTCTTTCTGCAACTCTTACCTCTTTTTGCCCATTTATTGTAAGCATAACAAGGTGCTTGATGTTTGCGCCATAGATTGGAGCGTCAGCACTGAAATTATTGTTATCACTAAGGGTTATTTCTCCCTTTTGGTTAATTTCAAGGCTTGTAACTTGTGCTAATCTCAAAACCTCCACGCTGGTGGTGTCGCTTTCAATGTAGCCATCGCATATAACGCTAAATCTTGTTTCATATTTGCCCGCGCTAGCGTAATATGCTTGGTCGATTGTGAGAACATATTTGTCGCCCTCTTTTGTAAGGCTCATGAGGCTGGTTTTATCCCCCTCTCCCAAAACCACTTCGTTTTGCACAGCGGGCTGATAAGTTCCATTTGAAAGAATGAAATTGTTGATTTTAAATTTCACGCCAGTTAGTTCTGCCCAATTATCAGCGAACTCAATTCTTACCTTTGAAGAGCTCTTTTGCTCGAAAATATTGCCCTCATTTCCATAGATAACGCTTGCCTGCCCTTGGACAGAGGCAAGTTTGGTTATAAGCACGCTTTCGCTTTGAGTCTCTCCATAGAATCCTAGACCGTTTGGTGCAAGGCTATACCCCCCCGAAAGGCTTGCTTTAACACTTACCGTGGTTTGCCCTGCTAAGAGACTGATATTTAACAAAGATTGAATATCTGCTATGCTAATTTCATTTGCCAGAAGTCTATATTCCCAATTATCGCTACCGCTTGAAACACAGAGCGTATAAATTAACTTGTTGTCGCTTATTCCATTTTGTCCAGCCGAAAGGTCTTGCCATGAAAGTTTGTTTACACTTTTTACTAATTCAGGTTTTGCAAATTTTTTGAATGAGAATGTTTCACTGTCGCTATCTAAATAATACTTGCCTTCACTATCCTTGCCCACAAAGGAAATAACAAGCGTCTCATCCCCGTCAAGCACTTTTGTAACACTGGTTTCTCCCTCATTGTGAACGAGCTGAGCGCCATTGTTAAGAACTTTTAAGGTATTTACCGCGTCTGGCAATACAATCGTTACCTTGCCATCACTTGACAAGGAAACCTCGCTAGCAGACGATAATTTTTTGATAAATATTTCATTTGAGAATTTTGATCCAAGGTATTTATCATTATTACTCTTAACTTTGATTTTTACCCCGTCTAAAAGATTAAGTGAGCGAAGGGCATCGCTATTTAAAGATGTTGAAAGTGAGGTAAGTCCAGTTAAAATTGGAGAATCATTCACATAGACATCATAAGTCGAGCCCTCTTCCACTTGTGTCCAAGATAAAGCCATGGTTGTCTTGTCAAATGAAAGTTCGCTTGCCGACAACTTGTTTAAAACAAGTTTTTGCCCGCCAGAAATTGCAGTTCCGTTAAATGATGAAAGAAGATAATTTTCACCCTCCCCTTGTGCGTCATTTCTTACGCTGTATAACTCTATTTCATAATATTTAGCATTTTCATAAGCAGTTGCAAAAGCAGGATTTGCAAGCATTAAAAGGTTCAATCTTGATTGCAGGTCGATTTCTGTGTTTGTTGAGTTTAATGGCAATCCTTTATAATAACTTGTGCCATTTTCACCAATAAGATAAAGCGTTGCGTAATAGTCAGTCGCCTTTTCACTGCCGGTGAAAGTTATTTTCCCTCCACGGTATTCCATGTTTTTAGGTGCGTCTATTCTTTCAAAAGTTTTCTCTTGATAGTCGCTGTCAATATAGTATGCGTTGAGCCCCTCATCTCGGGCAATGTATCTAACCGCAAAGTCAAAATTGTTGCCTCTTTCTGGACTGAAAAGTTCGATTGAATAGCCATTATCTTCAAGTTTTTTCCCATTTATCAAATACTCAACCGCTTTGGCGTTAGTTTGGCTTACAACCGTCAATGTCTCGCCCGTCTTTTTGCCAAAAGCATCGAAGTTTTCAGTAACAGAAAATGTTGGAGTGGCAAGTTTTGTTATGGTAATGTTCGCAAGGGCAGAATCTTCATAGATTTCATCCCCATACTTCGTTCCGCCTACCGCTTTGACAGAAACCGAATAGGTTTTTGCCTCCGCGAAAGTGTTTGCAGGGAAAGTGTAAATTGCATCCGCCTCGTCATCAGCAAGGTCGAGTCTTCCATTAAGGAGTCCGTCAACATAAATTTCATATCCGCCACCAAATTGTACTCTTTGAAGACTCAAACTTTTCGTTTCTTTATCAAACACAACAGTTGGTGTGTCAATCTTTTGTGAAACTGAGAAATTTGCTTCAAAATATCTGCTAGCGTCAGCGAAATCAGCATCAAGGTATCGGTTTTCATCGCTTGACCTTGTATAGATGCGTATTTTGTAGTACCCGCCAGTTAAATTTTCAGTGGTTTTGTTGCCTGAATAAATTGTATTTGTGTAAATTGGGGTTGCACCGTTTGGCAGAGTGTAATCTTTTCCTGTACGGTAGATTTCGTAGTAGTATGTGTCAGTTTCACTTGCTTTAATAAAAGTGAACGCTCCATTGGTTTGGCTTTCGCTTGCGCTAACTACGCCCAGCAATTTAATTTCCTTTGTCGCACAACTTTCTACGCCTGTTATCTTTCCATCCTCTTGTCTTATTGCTGTAACTTTAATTATGTAAGCCTCATTTTTGTTTGGCTCAATATTTTTAAGGTTAGGCAAAGACAAAATTGTTTTATCTCCACTTGTGTCAACGATAAATTTGTTAGCACTAAGAGCCTGCCCGTTGACAAGCACTATGTAATCGGTTGCATCTAGAACATGATTAAATTTGAATTTGTTTACACCATTTTCAATGTAGTGGTTAATTTCTCCTAGTTCATTTAAAACTTTGAAAGAGCATTCTGTGGCATTTGAGTTTATAACATTTGTTGTGCTCTCTCCCCCACTTGTATAAGGTATAATTTCTCCGTCAACAACGCTTGGCAAAGCGGTTACTTTTATTGCATGAGTGCCAGAAGAAAGATTGAATGGAGTAAGGTCTAAACTATAAATGTTTTCGCCCTCTTCAAGGCTAATTATTTGACTGCTACCCTCGCATTCTAACTTATATCGCTTAACATAAGGCGCCCCCTCAAAAGTCAACACTGCGCTGTTGTTCTCAATTCTCATATCTACAATAGGGCTAGATAGTTTTGCAAAACTTACCGCGTCAGTTAAAGATGAGTTAAGCCCATTATCTCCCGCTTTGGCAAAGGCCTGAATTTTATATATCCCTGACGAGAAACCATTAAGAACACTTGATATGTCGGTGGCGGTTGAAATCAACTTCCCATCCTTGTCTTTGATAACATAAACAATTTCATCTTTTGCGTTTGCTTTTGTAAGGGCGATATGACCACTTGTGAGAAACTCATCACTATTTTCATAGCCTAGCGTTGGCTTCGTAAGTCTTGTTATAGTTTTAATAGTCTCACTTTCATCTGCAAGTCCGTCTTTATTTTTTGCAACAATTTTTATTTCAATCGTCTGCCCTTCGCGCACATTTTTCCCACTCGCAGAATAATCAAGTTCATATTTTGCCTCGGTAAGATTTTCTTTTATCAAAAACCCTTCAAGATAAATGTCATAAACAGCGTTGGCCTTTTCGCTCCATACAAGAGTTGCTTTCTCTTCTGTGAAATCTTCGCTGTTTTCAACTTTAAAGTTTTCAACCTCGCCCATTTCGCCAAAATTTATTTCAAATTCTTGGCAAAATCCACTGCTATCAATATATCTTGAAATATCGTTTTCGTCATTCCATTCGGTGTTTATTACCCCAGTTTCTGGGTCAAAGGCTCCATTTCTGGTGGCGCTTACTTTTACTTTGTAAGAGCCTTTTTGCTCAAAAGTGTATTCATTCTTTCCTAGCATTGCAGTCATTGATTTGCCCGATATCCCAGAAAATGTTTCATTATTAGGTCTAACCTTTTCTGAATAAGCAATCACATATTGGTTTGCATATACTTCTTCTCCGTCAATGGTTACAAAAGATTTGTCCCATTTAAGAGTTCCCGTCTCTCGCGAAAATACAAAATTCTTTGGAAGAGCCATTTTATATTTTACGACAACTTTACAAGAAGCAATCGTTTTGCCTTTAATGCGCGCTTCAATAATTGCCGAGCCTGAATTTTTTGCAACAAAAACTCCACCGCCAGTTTTGTCGATGATGTTTTGTGATGAGCTTACAAATTCAACCTCACTCTTTTGCCCGCCCTTTAAAGTCAAGTCTTGCAAAAAGTCATGACTTTCGTCAATAGAGAGTATGTATTCTTTTTTGTCAAAACTTCCCTGCCTTGAAGGCGTGGCATTGCATCCCGCAATGGTTAGAGTTGAACAAAGCATGAATATTGCACCAGCAAAAATTTTCTTATTCATATAATCCTCTTCCTTTAATATTTCCATAATAACATTTTTTTAATCTTTTACAAAGCAAAAGGCGAAGATTTTTAATATATAAATATATTAATTTTAAAATAAACCATTTTTTAAAGCCCAATAAATAACTTCCAAATTGCGCTAAACAAACGATTTTTTCGTCCTAAATTTGAGGATAAAAAATAGATATAGTCATAATTTTAAAAAAATATCAAAATATTTTCGTTTTTTTAATAAAAAATCACCCAAAAAACATAAATTAATGAAATAAAAAAATAATTTACTTACATATAGATTATCATTTAACCCCATAATTTACGCAATAAATTTCCCTGGCAAAATCAAAAATATAAAATAATGTTTTTTATTAAACTTTTAAAATTTAAAAAGCACTATCTTCGTCCATGCTATTCTTATGAATTAAAAAAATCGAACCCAAAGAATTGGATTCGATTTACTGGCTCCCCAGGTAGGATTCGAACCTACGGCCTATCGGTTAACAGCCTTCCCGAATATGTAAAATATAGGGTTCTCGTCAATATATTGTGTGTTTTATTTATTTTTCTCACTATATATTGATTGAATTTTTGATTGTTTTTAGTTTTTATTAAAAAAGTGTCGTCAAAAGTGGCGCAAATTCCTTTGTTGAATTTTGAGATTTCTTGCTTTTCAAATTCAGATAAGACTTTGATGTAAAATTTTTGTGTTGTTTTAGTTGAAGTATGTCCCATCCATTTTGCAATAACTTTTTCACTAATGCCTTTCTCTGCACATATTGTTCCGAAGGTTGTTCTAAAATCTTTTATATTAACATGAAATCCGCACTTTTGTCTCAATAATTCGATTTTTCTTTTTAATGTTGTGTATGATACATCAAATAATTTGTCTTGTTTTAAATCTTTGTGTTTTAAAATATTTTTAATTGGTTCAAAGATTGGTATCCACCTATTTGATAAATCGGTTTTTGTGCCAGGCAGGTGAATAAGGTCTCCCGATATATCTTTTTGCGGATTGATGTTGAGTGCTTCGCTTGCTCTTGCTCCTGTAAACATATAAAATATGAAAATGTCTCCACCAGCAATTGTTTTTGCTTTTTTAATTATTTCGTTTCGTTGTTGAACTGTCAAGGCGATTCCCTCTTCTCTTTTATGTTGGTATTTTATCAGTTCTTCATAATAGTTGTTTTTGATACGTTTATCTTTGTATGCCATTTTAAAAATGTTTCGTAAAAATTGAGTTGCATCTTCTTTTAATCTTGTGTTTGGTATATTCATTATGCCCTTATTTATTTCAATTGGCGAATAAGTCTTTAATTCTTTATTTTCAAGATATGGCTTTATTTGATTGTTTATAACGCAAGTGTAATTGTTTTTTCTTGCTTTTTTAAGAAACGGCTCTTTGTATGTTTTATACCAGTAATCTATATAATCGTATAAAAACATACTTTTTATAGGTTTTTCTATATCTTTAGGAAACAAGATTTTAAGCTCTTTTAAAACTTCTGATTGAGTTTTTTTAATAATATTGATTCTGTTTCCGTTTATTTGTTTTCGAGCTTCCCACCGACCATCTTTTCTTTTAATAATTCTTATTCCGTTGTATTTCATTTCTTCTTCCTTTTGTTCTGTGGAAGAAAATTCTTTTTTTTTATTTAAGTCTTTGTTTTCATCACCCCCTTCGATAATTTTAAAATTTAGTCTTTGCACATTTGCAAAGTCGTCTCCTGCTGTTTCAAAACCGATTAAGGTTAATAAGATAATTTTTAGTTTTGAAGACTTTTCAATAATTTCCTGACTTAATGTTAAGCCGTCTTCAAAATTTTTTAAATTCGCTCATATATTCCTCTATTTGTTTTTTAATGTGATTTCCATAATTTCTGTCAAAGGCTTGTTCGCCATTCTTCCTAAATATCCAACAGCGATAGTTGCTTGTTCGTCATTTAGAGATTTGACTATATTAATCAATTCTTTTTTTATAGGTGATAGTGTATCGATGAATATTAGATTCTTGTTTTCTCTTCCACACAAATAATCAAGGCTTACATCATAGTAGTTGGCTAAACTGATTAATGTATTTATGCTTGGCTCGGATTTCCCTTTTTCATAATTACACATTGTCGTTACATCAATATATAAATCTTTGGCAACTTCTTTTTGTGTTTTCCCTTTTTCTTTTCTGATTTTTTGTAAGTTCATTTATTCCTCCTCCGCTTAAATTATAAAAAAAATTGGAAAAAATTCAATTTTTATTTAAAAATTGTTTGACATATTGGAAAAAATTCAATATAATTGTTCTAGAAATTGGATAATATCCAATTTATCAATCAAAACAGGAGGGGATATGAAAATAATTTTAAAAACAGCAGATGAGCTTTTGTTAACTGATAGTTTTGAACAAGCCATTGAAAGCATGTTTGAATATCGAAAAACAAATAAACCTGCCGTTATAGTTTTAATGAAATAAAAATTCTTTGGTGGTGAAATTTGTTAAAGAACAAAGACACAAGGTTGGTGACAAACTAACACTGCACAGTGGATATATTCAAAAATTCTTCCTCCCCTTGATTTCAAAATAGTCACCTTTGAAATCGTCTTGGGTGTGTAAGTCCCCAAGCCAAAGACCATATATCCAGTAGTCGCGAATATTGGATAGAAAAACTTTATCGAAAGTATAAATCGAAATAAAACAAACGGAGAGAAAATTATGGCTTATTCAAATTATGGTCGAAAAAATTATGGAAATAAAGGTTATGGTAAACAAAATTATTCTCGTAAGAAATCGAAGTATTCAAAATCAGAGCAAGTTGCATTTAGATTAGGGCAAGAGGCACGTATTAGACAAGATATTCAATCTAACAAACCATCAAGAGTCAATGATGCTTTTGAAAAAGGCTTTAATGGCTTGCCTAGAATTGACCAAAGAAAACCTTTGTTCGCAGAATAACGCGAAATACAAATAAGATATAATTATAATGAGTTAATACTTAACACTGATTGAGTGTCGATATCGACACCAAAATGCAATCTGTGTTTTAAAGTTTGCCTAAAAGAGGCAAAAAACAACAATTTAATAATAAAACTGTAAGTCCTAGGTTAAATCATAGGCACATAGAGGTTAGTTAAAGGCTTTAAGTCAAATAAGTAAAAATACATATAAAAGAGGTAAAAAAATATGGCAACAATTAAAAGATTAATTAATGAAGAAGGAATTGTTCTTTCAAAAAATTATAGTGAAGCAAAAGATTCTTGGACAAAATCAGACGGCACAGAAGTAGCCGCACAACCTGAAAAATATGAGGTCTTGGTTGCCTCGGGTGAAAAAATTTCAACCGATACAGGCATTCAAAATTGTGTAGTTTTAGCTTATAAAGTTTCTAGGGAAGAATTTCAGAATTTTAAATATCTTCAAAGAGTAAGTGTTTCTTACGAATTTTCAACATTCAATACAAAACCAATTTCTGTTGCTCCACTTAAAATAGGAGGCTAAAATGTCAAAATATAACAATACAAATGGTCTGAAATGGACTATTGCGATAACAGTTGTTCTTGTCTTGGCGTTGATTGCGATTGTAACTTATGCTATTTGTACAAAGCAAATTCAATATGTTGAAAAAGCAAAAGATGTTGTAGATGAAGTAACCGATCCAACTGTTGTTGAAGGCGGGACACAAGCTGTTATGCAATTTTTAAGAATTTAATTATCAAAAGAGGTGGTGGTTGGCAACTGCCTCTTTTTTATATAAAAGTCGAAAGGAGAAAAAATGAAACAATCAAAATTTAAAACATTTGGAATAATCCTTGCAATTTTGGTTTCTGTTGCCTTTTTAGGCATGGACGCTTGGTGGATGTATATATATAAATTTGCTCCTGATAAAGTGACAAGCAACACTTTTAATTTGTCTAATTTGACAACGGCAGACGGAAGCGTTACTAAAAATTTTGTAGAGATAAATTATAAACGAAACGACGACCAAAGCGGACGCGAGCTGTTTGAACTGAAATTCAACTATTTCACTGACGAGAATCATGAAACGATATTCTCCCAAGGAATGCAATATGTTGGCAAATCAAACGATAGCAAGCTCGAATGGAAATATTACAAAGACAACTCTCAAACAAAAGGCATCTGGTTGAACGGCACTTCTGGTTGGTATAACGGCAATGCTAATTATGGCTACTGGGGCGGATATAAAACAAACGAAGAGGATACAGAGATATTTAACTATCAATCGTCTAACGACTATAAAACAACCCTTGTTTCTTCAAACGATTTATTGAATGATAATAGATTTAAAGTAACAATCGGTGAAGATAATTTCTTAATGGGTTTTAAAGGCTCAAATGCTGAAATGACGCCTGAAAATTTTCAATACAAAGAAAAAGGCGATTATCATTTTTATTTGGTTTATGGAAAACAAGATATAAAATTTTATTATTCATATTACGATGTAAACTATTTTGCATACTTGCTTTTCAATGCTGTTAAGATTTTGCCTGCTGGAACTAATGAAACAACACTCTTTGAGTTTGGTGATATATTCGATTATTACAAGGAAAGCGATACTCCAAATGTTTATGAAGAGGTGGCTGTCGATAAAACTAACTGCCCTAAAATAATCAATGACATGAAGTCATATTATGGCATTAAAGTCAATGTGACAGCGGACGGGGCAAAGAAGGCAAACGATTCAATGTTTAATTGCATTGCCGGGAACTCCAATTTTAACTTAACTGGTGACTATTCGTCAGATACATATTTTTATGGACGCTCAATTATAGATGTGACAATCTATGACTTTGACCTCGTAAAAATTGAAGAAGCATATTTTGCATTAAAATTAAAACAAGATTTCTTGAACGAATATTTGCAATATAAAGGCAAAATTCGATTAAATGTTGTTATCGACACAACGATTGACGAGGTTAAAAACTTGACATATGTTGGTTTTACAAACGATTCAGGGCTGGACTACTTTACAATCGAAAATACAAAAATAATCACAGCGGAGGTGGCAAATGTTTAGTTTACTATTTGATACATCGTTTTGGTATGATGTCCTAACAGTAGTTGCGATTATTGCTGTGATATATATTTTAATCAAATTCCCTCATGCAAAAGTGTATGTATTTTCAATATTGTTTGCTCTGATTACTGCTACTGGAATTTATAGCATCATCAATATCAACTCATATTATTCAGCGTCTGGTGGAATATATGGAATTTTAACTGGTAACTTTGATGAAAATAATCAGCTTTATGTCAATGAAAAAACCTTTGAATTAAAGAACACTACCCTAACTCAAAAGAATGGAGACACTTATTCAGCGAAATCAATTTCAGATGAAATTTTCAAAATTAATACTAATGAGTATTTGGGCGTTTTTGTAAACGGCTCACCTTGTACATATTCAAAAATTGAAGAAGATTATTTCGTTGCATATTATAACTACAATTTCTATGGACGGGATAACAATGTTCTTTTTAATGACACTTTAAAAATGTATTTTTCATTTTATGATAAATCAACACAGTTAGAGGTCATGACCGACGGCGGAAGTGAGGCTGTTAAATATTGGGGTTATTACTTTAATAATAACGATTTTAATGTAACACTCAAGTCCGTCAAAACGGCGTATAATAAGGACCTTACAATCGGTGAAGGCGATACAACAAATTATGCAGTCGTCAGATATTATCTTGACGGCGAATTGTATACCACACAAGTTTACGAGAAGGGAGCAAAAATAAAGTTACCAACTGGATATAAATGGAAAAATCAGGAAACGGGAGAAATTGTTCTAGACGATTCTATTATTAATATCGATTTAAATCTATATTATTCTTCATTTACAATTGCAACTTTTAGTTTTAGTGATGAAAAATTCATATTGCAGGATGAGGAAATAACGGATAATTTCAAAGCATTAATTAATCGTCGAGTAATAGGAACTATTGATAAAGTGTTGATTTCGT
The DNA here is from genome assembly GCA_934771475.1 of uncultured Clostridia bacterium. Lineage (GTDB taxonomy): Bacteria > Bacillota > Clostridia > Christensenellales > UBA1242 > Caccovivens. The sequence continues at coordinate 28,074 of CAKVMD010000007.1, read as the reverse complement.
ATAGTCCAACCTCTGGGAGTATTGCCTGTGTTGCGTATGTGACGGAAGGGGATCAAACTAGAATTGTTTATGGGGTTTTTGATATTGATAAAAATTTGTCGATTGACAAGACTTCTATTCAAAATTATATTTCGTTGTCAATTCTTCATTCTGGAAACTATGTTTCGTCAAATCCTTCTGTCTATTACTCAACCTCTCATGCATTAACCTCTGATGGTTATAAGTATGGCTTAAATGGTGCTTATATAAAATGCGATGATGATGGTTTTTTGACTAAAATAGTTCACGGTCTTTATTTCGAACAAAGTGATAAGCAGGAGTTCGACAAGAATATTGAAGATGCTTTGATTAATAATTTTGTTACGAAAATAGTTAAACAATAAATTAACTTAAAAGGAGAAAAATATGAAAACATCAACAAAAATTTTCGCAGGACTATCCTCTGCCTTGATTTTAGGCGGAGTAGGCACTGCAACATATTTTGGAATTGAAACCAATCGTTTAAAAGACGAACATGCTCAATATGTTATTGCGCAAGAAAAGAGAAACGAAGACCTTACATCCAAGATTGTGGACTTGCAAGAAGCGCTCGGAGACCAAGAGGCTTTAAAACAAGAACTTGCACTTGCAAAGGCTAGTTCAACGGCTAATGCTGATCGCATTAGTGAATTGACTGCTCAACTTGATGCAAAAGATGCAGAAATTGCAAGGCTTAATGCTGAAATTTTGAAACTAAAATATAAAGAAGATTCTACATATACGTATTTATCTTTTACATTTAATGAAATTGCAAAAACAGCTTCAGTAAAGGGTAACGATACTTCCATTACTAGTGTAGAAATCCCAGCAAAGGTTATTCATAATGATGAGGTTTATGACGTCACTGCTATTGGAGCAGATGCATTCAAAAATTACACTGCTCTTATTTCGATTACTATTCCATCAAGCATAATGACAATTGGAGAATGTGCGTTTGTGGGGTGTACTTTTACATCAGTGATATTTGAAAATACAACTGGTTGGGAAGCTGAAGACATGTCCGGATCTAAAAGTACTATTAGTTCTAGTGCTCTTTCAAGTGAAAATGTATTAACAACTTTAAGCAATTATCAATTTTGTACATGGACACGAAACGATTATCCAAGTTTAACTTTTGTCTATGACAAAAATGCTAAAACAGCATCAGTAAAGAGCAATGATAGTACTATCACCAACGTAGAAATCCCATCACAAATTGTATATAAAGATGAAATTTATACAGTGACATCTATTGCTCAAAGTGCGTTTTCTAATTGTACAGAACTTGCATCGCTTACTATTCCTGCAAGTATTAAAAGTATTGGCAAATACGCATTTCAAATGTGTCATTCTCTTAAATCAATTACCATTCCTGCAAGTGTGACATCTATTGGAAGTGATACATTTTTTGATTGCTCATTCGACTCTGTAATATTTGAAAATCCTAATAATTGGAAAGTTCAATCAGGAAATGATCCAGAAATCGAATTGACTGCGGAAAGTCTAACTGGCGATAATACATTGCAAACTTTTGATATGTATAAACTTTATACCTGGACACGCACAGATACTTCGTCAGAAATTCCACGATATGAGGTTTAAAAGGAGACTACATAAAGACAACAAAAAATGCGTTGCGATTTCAAATTAGCAAAGATATACAACGTAAAGTATTTGCAACCTTATGCAACGATTAAACATGGCAAACGAAAGAGTGAACTTGTAGAATTGACTTTAAAACAAGTCATGTTTTACAAGTCCACTCCATGCCTTTATGTTTTCTATGCAAGTGATAAGTACATAAAAGTCAAACAAGATAGCGTTGTTTCTTATGAAGAATGTTAAAACTTGGAGGTAGGTAAATGTGATTACTATAATCGTTGGTGTTCCTGGTGCAGGTAAAACAGCGAAATTAACGCACTTTATATATGATAAAATTATAAACAACAGTTTTGAAGATTATCGAAAGTGTAAAAAGGAAATAGAGCAAATGAAGTTGGGAGGTTTTTCAAATTTGGAATTACCCCCACAAAAGCATTTATGCTATTGTGATTATCCCGTTAAAATAAGCCGAAAATTTTCTACATATTATGTTGACGGCTTTTCTATCGGCATGCCTAATCCGTTTTTTAAAACCACCCTCTTCCCGCCTTACTCAACAATATTCCTTGATGAAGCACAAAGATATTATAACTCTCGAATGTCACGATACTTGCGAGAGGAAGTTTATTTGTGGTATCAACTACATCGTCATAATCACTACAATGTGTTTATGGTCTGTCAAAGACTTGCAAATATAGATGTTAATATTCGTTCGCTTGCTGAAAGAATAATTGTTTGTGATAAAATAGATTGTAAAGAAAATGATTGGGGGTTTGTTAGTTCAATAAAATGGACTGGCAGATTATTTAACTCATGTGATTCGGCTGAAACTTATTGCCTTGCAAAAGAGAGTGGAAATAATTGTGAAATGGGACAACCTTATGAAGATAAAACTGATGTTTGTGTTTTTGATTTCTATGACTCACATGGCAATAAACCTATGTTTTATAACGGAATATATAATCAAGGTTTTGATTATTATACGGATGAAGGTTATCAATTTACGCTTGATAGTTTTGTTGAATTTAATAATATGCATTATTATGTTGCGCCAAAAGGCTTTTGGAAGAATGCCGATTATGACAAAAAAGTTTTGGCTTGTGGATAATCCTTAAAAGGAGAGGGTAAATGGAAATAAAAGATTATTCAGATTTAACACAATTTGTAGGCAGTGAATTTAGTAAAATGCAAGATAACTTCGGGGTTAATAAGCCTTCAAATGAGTTTATCAAATATAACGAGAAAACACTCATGAAGTATGTTGCACTTTACGACAAACCACTATACAAAAATGAAAAAAGAGACCTTGCATTAAAGGAAGCGATTGCAACAATGCCTCATTGCTGGCTTTGGAAGTTGTTCCATCCTACCCTTTGGGCGAAGATAAAAGAACTGCAAGGAATTGAAAGGAAGAAAGAACCAAAGGCGAAGAAGAAAGAGAAAAAGCCCGTTTCTGAAACAACTGTTCCTATGGTTCTGCCTAGTTCTTCGCAGTATCCCGATGTTATTGAAGAAAGTTAGTCTTTTTAGTTATTTTGTTTGCCTTTTTCTTCATCCGGCTTCGCCGGCAGAAATCGTAAGCATGTGGTAATGTGGGTTACTCGGCTTAAATGAAGTTTAAGTTTTAAATATTCTTTTTGAGAGTTATCCATATTTCCACATGCACATTTTGTGGATTAGTGGTAAACTCAGAATATAATTTAAATTTACTGTGAATTTTTGAGTTTTCCACTTATCCCCAAAATATGCAACTGCAGACAAATATAACTTGTATTTCAAGTACAACTTATGTCCCCGCAATTTCAGGGCTTTGCCCCGAATTGCGGGGCGGTGTACTACTTGACAATATACACACTTAACGGAATACTAAAAAAAAATCTTTTAAGAAAATGAGGTTGAAAAGTATGGAAATTTTTGATTCTTATGCTTTATTCTTAAAAGAAACAAAGTATAAAGAAAAAACAAGTTGTTCTGCATATTTTGTTAAGGACAATAAAAAAGAAAAAAAATGCGGTCCTTATGATTATAAAGGATATAGATATAAATTAGATTACGAAACAGGGGAACTCCGAACTTATACTCTTGCAGAATGCCAAGCAAATAGTGCTAATTCAATTTCTAGAACTAAAACCATGTTGAAAATGATTCTTTCAATGAATGATTTCGATTGGTTCTGCACTTTGACATTTGATAAAGATAAAATCAACAGAACAGATGACAAATCTGTGTATGAGGCTTATGTTAAATTTATCAATAACATACAACATCAATTCCCAACAATTAGATATGTCACAGTGCTTGAACGGCATGAAGATGGTAATATTCATTTCCATTTAGTTATTGGAGGTGTTCCATGGCAAAAGTTAGGTTTGGTTAATACTGGAAAAGTTTGTTGCCACTGGGCTATTAAAAAGAAAAAAGTATGTTCTCTTGAATACTTTAATAAAACGAAACACTTACATGAACTGAAAGAAACTGATGGACTCACTATTTATAATATAACTTCTTTCATTTACGGGTTTACAACCGCAACAAGAATTGCGAGTCAAGACCGATGTTCTTCTTATGTTATGAAATATGTTGAAAAAGCTCTTGGTTCTACAGAGATATTTAAAAAACGATTTTATTATTCTAGGAATTTAATAGTTCCTGAAATTGTAAAACGATGTGTTGGTTGTGGTTTTGATACCCCAAAGGATATAAAAGTACTAATGCAACAACAACCTCTATTTATGTATTCTAATGATATTTGCTATCTTAATAAACACAATATCGCTATGTGCAGAATTAACAATGATTTAAGAGAAAATTTGGATAAAGGTCTTATTCCAATAGATTTGGAAACACCTTTTGATTAAGAGGAGAAATTATGGAAAATTTTAATATAAACAATAGTATAGAATTTGAAAGCGAAGAATTAAATTTTTGGATAAAAAATCTTAATGCTTGTTTTAATAATGCAAATAAAAACTTTGCTGGATTATGTTTGGTTGTATATAAAATACATAGTTATATAAATCATAGATATTTTCAAGCAAAAGATAATGATTATTACAATGTTTACAGCCTACTTGCAAAGTTTGGTTTTGATAAAAAAGCAGTTTCAAGATATAGAAATTCTTATGAATATTTTTGCGAGAATGATACAGTTGCAACAGTTAAGCTTAAAGGCAAATTTATAGAATTTACTCCATCAAAATTATTTGAGCTTTTACCATTGGAAAAAGAATCTATTGATTATGCAATAGATAAAAAGTTTGTAGCATCTAATATGACTTGTAAAGAAATTCGTATCGTTGTTAAAGATTTAATTCATGGAGTTGAGCCTTCGACAATGGTTTCAAAAGTTGATGAAACTGAAAGGAAAGAAGAAATTAATGAAAGTGAAATACCTTTAGTTTATGATCCAACTAAAGAATATGATTTTGAATATTTTAAAGATAAAACAAAAAATCAACTCATTAACATGATATGGGATTTGCAAAAAGCATATCAGAAGTTAAAGAAAAAAGCAAGGTGATTGTGAATAAAAAATATTTACGAAAAAATGAAATAATGTATAATGAAAATTTAGACAACCAACTAAAAGAATTAAAAGGAGAAAACAAGCGCTAAACAAAGTGATTGATAAGGAGAAAATATGAATATAAACGAATTAGTTATAAAAACAGACAATGAATTAAATGCAGTTGAAAAAGAGTTTTTAAAAAATCATCAAGCAATAATTTCTGCCGGTGTATTAATCCAAAATGGATTTGTAGAACTAGCAAAAAGTTTAAAAAATATTAGAGATAATAAATTATTTTTGGCGATTGATTGTCAATCGTTTGAAGATTACACGGAGAAAGTAATTGGAATAAAGAAAACGCAAGCATATAAATATATTCAAGTGCTGGAAAATTTAGGTGAAGAATTTTCCACTCGAGTGGAAAAAGTTGGAATAACAAAACTTGCTTTAATTTCCACATTACAGGAAGAGTTGAAAGAAAAAGTTATTGATAAAAACGATTTAGAAGAAATATCTGTTAGCGAGTTAAAAGAGCAGATTCGAAAATTAAAAGATGAGAAAACAAAGGCACAAGAAGAAACGAACAAAGCACTTGAAGATAAAAATAAACTTAATAGGAAAATAGATGAGCTTAAAGAGAATTTAAAAATCGAAAAAGACAAACCTGTTGAGAAAGTCGTTGAAACAGTGCAAGACCCAGAGCTTTTAAACAAAGTTGAATCATTGGAATATAGCTTAAAATTAAAAGAGAGAACTATTGATAATTTGAGAGAAAAGGTAAGTTATAACGAAATAAAAAACAGTGAAGAGCTTACAAAATTCAAATATATCTTTGATAATATTCAAGTTGAGATTCGTCAACTGAAAATATTATTAAATCAAATACCAGAAGAAAAACAAGAAGGTTGCAAGAATGCCTTGAAAGCAATAGGAGAAAGTTTATGTTAAAAAGTGAGTTTTTAGGAAAACAAAAAGATTTAGTTCAAGAGAACAATGTATTAAAGGAACTTTTAAAAGTTGTAGAAAAATGTTTGCCTGTTTCAAGCAATTTTAATATTGATGATGAAAAATCTATTAATGATTTATATGAAAAAATGAGGGATTTTGCTAGTGCTCATCAAGTTAATGATTGTTATTGCTTTGGAGAAGAAGAAACAAAGAAATTTATTAATGATTATTTTAACATTAAAAATTCAAGTTTTGAAAGTGTTGAACATAACTATGTTAATTTGACAGATTTCATATAGAGGTAAATCATGATTGATTATAATGTCCCAACTAGAGTGATTGATTATGCAAATGAGTTTGCTTGTGGAAGAACATCGTTTTGTTCTTGGCTTACAATTATAGACAATGATATTTTTGAAAGAGTTTTTGCTTTTAAAAGATCAAAAAAAGAAGGTTTGGAGATTGTTCAAGTTTTGCAACGATCGTCAGCAAACGACAAAACTTATTATAAAAATTTAGGGTTCGGTTATTGGGGCTATTTTGCTTTTTATTGTAAAGATGAATATGATGTTACATATAAAAATATTAATCTAACAACAAAAATTTTAAATTTGGATATATTAAAGGAAACAAAATATAAGTATTTAAGATTGAGTGAATATGACTCTATTATTAAAATTATAAAATTATATAAAGAATATCCAGCTGTTGAGTTTTTCTTAAAATTGGATTTGCCTTTAACTAAAAGAATGTTAAGCCTTGCACAAAAAGACAACTCGTTTCGAAAATATTTATTTAAAATTTCTTTGAAATATAAATATATTTATTTTAACTCACAATGTATTATTTTTGGGTTTTATCATAATTGCGATTTGGAATATGCAAGTGATTATTTTAGGGATAAGAGATCTTTGTGTGAGGTAGGGTTACTCAAATATAGTTTTATAGATAATAATTTAGAACGAATTATCAAATACTTGGAGAATAATAGAATAAGCGTTTCTAATTTTAGCGACTATATTAATGCTTGTGTTTATTTAAAATTGGATATGACTTTGAATAAAAATTTATATCCACATGATTTTATGAGAATGCACGATTTGAGAATAAATGAATATGATTCAGCAAAAGAAAAAGCAGAAGCGAAGTCACGAAGAAAATTTTATAAAGATTTTAAGGCTATTTCTCAAAAATATAAATTTTTAGAATATGAAAAAGATTATCTTTTAAAAATTGCTTCAAGTGTTCAATCTTTAAAACATGAAGGTAAGATTCTCTGCCACTGTGTAGGAACAATGGGTTATGACAAAAAAATGATTGATGAAAAAAGTTTAATCTTTTTTATAAGGAATAAAGAACGACCGGATACTCCTTTCGCAACATTAGAATATGATTTAAACAAGAATAAAATTTCGCAAATATATGGCAAGAATGATAGCGATCCCCCAGAAAATGTTTTGACATTTGCAAATCATTGGTGTAAATTGGCTAATAATAGATTGAAAAAATTTGTCAATGGTGAAAAATATACAAAAAAAATACTAGGTCAAGCCTAGTATTTTTAATTAAGAATTTTCTTCCAATTTATATATTATTGGTTTTAGTAAGTGGCGCAAAAATGGCGCAAATTGCGATTTTTTGTATAGGGAAATCGCTATATCCCCTTATTTTACTGGCTCCCCAGGTAGGATTCGAACCTACGGCCTATCGGTTAACAGCCGAGCGCTCCACCACTGAGCTACTGGGGAATATTTAATTTTTTGTGGCGCTCGGCAGTTAACCTCATCGGTTTAACTCCGTTTCACTCCGTACGCACTTCGTTGGCGCTTAACCCCCGCGCTCCACCACTGAGCAAAGGGAGATGTGTTTTCACAACCACTTTTAAAATGATTGCAATGAAATAATACCAAAAAAAAATTATTTTGTCAATAAAATTTTAATAGATTTTCTAAAAAATTTAAAAATCTTCACAAATTTCATTTCTTTCTGAATGCAATGACGGTCCAACAATGCAAAATTGCTTAATCATCTATATGCGTCAAGTGCCAATTTGTTCCACTCCCGCGCGAACCACTCCATTGTCCAAGCGATTTTGTGCCAATACCCTCTCTCCGCATTTGACGCTTTACAAATCAATTTATATGTTATTCAATTTATAGACTAATAAATATCCTAAACTATGATTACAATTTCCTCAGAAATTCTGTCATTTTCTTTTTTGATGCGGTCAAGTTCGGCTTTCTTGGCATGAAGCACTGCGCTTGACACAACAACAAAAACAACAAGGAGGATAAGTCCGCCCCAAATAAGCCACTTTTTAATTTTATTTTTCTTTTTTTCGTCCACTTTTCTTCCTCAAAAAGAGTTTTTTCTTAACATTCTCGATGCTAGTATAGCATTTTGATGCAAGAAATGTCCATAAAATTTTAGATAAAAATCTTTCAAGAATAAGAGAAAGTGAAAAAATCAAAATTATATAGAGTCTAAATTGCCCATAATTAACTTTCAAATTTACAAATAAAAGCAATGCGCACGAAAGAATAACAGCCAAAAAATCAAAAAAGTGGCGTGAAAACTTTTGCCCCCCAATAAGGGACGCCAAAAGTCTACCAATATCAACGATTATCCCACTCGCCAATCCCACAACAAACATTGCAAGGATTGTGAGTGGTTGGTTCAAAGTCGGATAAAGCATTATTTAAATATTCTCTTTAAAAGTGAAGGTTTCTTTCCAGTAGGCAAGCCAAACTTCAACATGGCAAACTTGCCAGCAATCGCAACCTGTCCCTCTTCCAAATTCAATTTCTTAACCTCAATATCCGTCCCGCTTATTAAAATTCCGCCGTCATTTGTTTCAATGACCGCTTGTGTTGGGCTTGATGAAACCACCTTAGTCGCGCCAGAGATTTCCATAATATCATCGTTTATTACAAGATTTTTAACCATAAATTCTCCTCTTTTTATTTATATTTGTATTTTAAATCAAAAATGATAGTTTTTTGAAAAGAAATGTTGTATTATAATCTCATGGAAAAGTTAATATTCAAAACTGATAAAAAAGACAAAATCGCAAATATTTTATGCGATAAAGGGTTCTCCTATCAAGCGGTAAACAAACTTTTAAGACAAAAGGATGTTCGCATTGATGACTTTAAAATCAAAGACAACTTAGTCGTTGACAAAGGAAGCGAAATCACAGTGTTCTACGACAAAACGATGCTTGAAGAAAAGAAGTTTGATATTGCGTTTGAAGATAAAAACATACTTATTGTAAACAAACCAAGCGGAATAGAAATTGAAGGTAAGGGAGGGCTTGCCGACAGCCTTTCCGCCCTTGCAGTGCACAGGCTTGACCGCAATACAACCGGCTTAATCGTGCTTGCTAAAAACAAGATAAGTTTGGACTCACTTGTCAAAGGCTTTTCAAGCGGGAGCATAGAGAAAAAATACATGGCGGAAGTCGTAGGCAAAACCGCTTTTAAAAACTATTTATTTAAAGCTTATTTAGTAAAAGATGCGGAGAAAAGTCTTGTCAAAATTTATGAAAAACCCGTAAAAAATAGTGTGGAAATTGCAACAATTTTCAATACGCTAAAATCTTCGACATCGTCCTCTTTGGTTGAGGCAACCTTGCTCACAGGGAAAACTCATCAGATTAGGGCTAGCCTTGCTTATCTAGGACATCCAATAATAGGAGACGGAAAATACGGAAAGAATGAAGACAACAAAAAGTTTAGGGCTAGATATCAGCGTTTGCATTCATATCACTTAAAATTTATAAACTTATCCTCTCCGCTTTCTTACCTAAACGGGCAAGAATTTATTTGTTTGCCTCAATTTGCCAATGTGGATAACTTAAAATAAATGTGGATAACTCACCTCAAAATGTGGATAAGTCGACATTTTGTGGATAACTTTTTATAAATCTTGCAATTTTTTGTCGTTTTTTAGCAAAAAAACCCGCTGTTTGTAGCGGGTTTTATATTTTTGTGGGCAAAAATTCACTTAACTAAGCACAGTACTAACTAAGCGCATTACATTTTGTTTTAAAACAACACACGATAAGACGCACTTGCTTACTAAAACAACCCAAATTATATTGGAATTTTAGCAAACCAAAGTTTGTGGGCTTGCTTTCGGAAACCATTTGTTTAAATTTAAAGTTTTAAATATATAATGAACCATAGCAAGTGAACTTGCTTACTGGAACTATTTAATTAGAAATCTTAAATATAGTAGACGATAGTAAGTAAGCTTGCTTACCGGAACTAATTACTTAGAAGCTTTAAATATATTGTACGATAGTAAGTGAACTTGTTCACTGGAACTAATTGCATTTAAAGTTTTAAATATAATGGACGATAGAAGGTGAGCTTGCTCACTAGCCTTGGATTGAACCAACGGTACGAGGGAAGATTTCAACATCACGAATGTTTGAAACGCCAGTAAGATACATTACAAGTCTTTCAAATCCAACGCCATATCCAGAATGCACACAAGCGCCATAGCGTCTGGTGTCAAGATACCAAGAATATTCTTCCATGTTAAGCCCGAGTTCGTTCATGCGACTGACAAGTTTGTCATAGCGCTCTTCTCTTTGGCTACCACCGATAAGTTCTCCAATCCCCGGTACAAGAAGGTCGACTGCCGCAACCGTCTTGCCATCTTCGTTTTGACGCATATAGAAAGCCTTGATATCCTTTGGATAGTTTTTCAAGAAAACAGGTTTCTTGTAAACTTGCTCAGTGAGGTATCTTTCATGTTCGCTTTGGAGGTCAATCCCCCATTCAACTGGGAACACAAATTCTACTGGTGCATTTTTGAGAATTTCTATGGCGTCAGTATAGTCGAGACGAACAAACTCATGGCTTACGACATTGTTAAGCCTTTCAAGAAGTCCAGTGTCTACAAACTTGTTCAAAAATTCAAGTTCGCTTGGGCACTCTTTCATAACATAAGATATAACATATTTGATAAGTTCCTCTTCGTTGTCCATAAGTCCATCAAGGTCAACAAAGCACATTTCTGGCTCCATCATCCAAAATTCAGCCGCATGACGAGATGTGTTTGAATTTTCAGCACGGAATGTAGGTCCAAAAGTGTAAGTTTTTCCAAAGGCATGAGTGAGAGGCTCTTCGTGGAGTTGCCCAGAAACCGTCAATGATACCTTTTTACCGAAGAAATCTTGACTATAATCAATCTTTCCGTCCACTTTTGGTGGATTTTCAAGGTCAAGAGTTGTTACTTGGAACATATCCCCAGCCCCTTCACAGTCATTTGCTGTGATGATTGGAGTGTGAATGTAAACAAAGTTTCTTTCGTTAAAAAATTTGTGGATTGCAAACGCAGCTGTTGAGCGAATTCTAAAAACCGCATTAAAAAGGTTTCCGCGCGCACGAATGGTTGGAATAGACCTTAAAAATTCAATAGTATGACGCTTTTTTTGGAGAGGATAGTCGTTTGCGCAAGAACCAAGAATAGAAACCTCTGTTGCAGAAATTTCAAAAGGTTGTTGAGCATTTGGCGTTAAAACAACTTTCCCGCGGACTTCAAACGAAGTTCCGACATTCTCTTTAACAATGTCGTTGTAAGAGGCAACCTTTTCTCTTTCAACAACTATTTGTACGCTTTTAAAAAAGCCGTCATTAAGTTCGATAAATGCGATGTTTTTCGAGTCGCGCACTGTTCTTGCCCAGCCAGAAAGTGTTACTTCTTGACCGTCAAGAGTTTGATAAATTTTATATAAATCTTTAATTTCAGTTCTTTTCATAACCCCTCCTTTATGGTGTCAAGCGGTCTGGACCGCGGAAGATGAACATTGCTTCTTTGATGCTTGCAAGTTCGAGTAAATTCATTGTGATTCTATCAAGTCCAAGGCCAAACCCGCCATGAGGCATACAGCCATACTTGAAAAATTCAAGATAGAAAGCAACATCTTTATCAAGCCCTTTTTCTTCTGCTTGCTTTTTAAGAATGTCATATCTGTGCTCTCTTTGTGCACCTGTTGTGATTTCAACGCCTTTCCAAATAAGGTCATAACCTTGTGGAATTCCATCCTTTCTCATGTGGTAGAAGGCTCTCTTTCTTGCGCCATAATCAGTTACAAACAAAAATTCATGTCCATAAACATCGCGAGCAAAGTCTTTGCAGAGTTTTTCCGCTTCTGTTGAAAGGTCGTCTTTTTCTTCTTCTGGAACCACGAGTCCGTAACGGGTTTCAAGTTCTTTATAAAGGTCGGCAAGACGAATTCTTGGGAATGGAAGAGATGGAACAACTACATCTACACCAAAAACCTCTTTAATATCTTCGCCGTATTTTTCTTTTACGCGTTTAAGGGCGTAGGTCAAAAGTTCCTCTTCAAGTTTCATAACATCTTCAAAAGAGTCAATTCCGCTAAACTCAATATCAAAACCCGTAAATTCAGTGGCGTGTTTTCTTGAATGTGATTTTTCAGCACGGAACACTGGGCCACATTCAAAAATTCTGCCAAAGCCGGCACTCATTGCCATTTGTTTATAGAATTGTGGACTTTGAGCAAGATATGCTTTTGTGTCAAAGTACTTTACTTCAAACACCTCACTTCCGCTTTCACTTGCTGTGCCAATAAGTTTTGGCGAATGTATTTCAATGAAATCTTTATCCACCAAAAATTCTCTCATTGCATTTGTGAAAAGAGTTTGAACCTTAAACATTAAAAGATTTTTCTCTTGTCTCAAATCTAGCCAACGATAGTCAATTCTTTGGTCGATACTGCTTTCAGGCCCTATTGGATACGCTTCGCTTGTGGAAGTCATCCTTGCACTTTGAGCAAGAACTTCTTGTCCGCCCATTTTTACATATTCGCTTTTAACAAGTTCGCCTTCAACCTCAACAGTTGCCCCTGTCAGAAGGTGAGCAAATACTTCCCCTACCTCTGGATGCGCGGTCTTATCAACAGTTACCTGAATTTTCCCAGAAAAGTCCCTCAAAACGACAAACTGCATACTTTTTTTGTCGCGAACAGTTTCAACAATACCTTGAAATTTAACTTTTCCTTCTTTTAAATTTGAAATTTGTGTCATTTTTCCTCCTATCTTTCGCAATTAGGATAAACAAAAAGCCCTAATGCGATATAAATCACATTAGGACGAATATTTGTATCCGCGGTGCCACCTAATTTGCTTAAAAAGCCTCTCTATTTTTGTTTTTCGCTCAAAAGTGTTTTTCGCTTTGCTTTGCAGGGCAATTTTCACCAGCATGCCTCTCTGTACTGCAAGAGTGCAAAGTTACTCTCTTTCTCATCGCATTAAACTGGGATAAGTATATATCCCCTTTAAAATTTTGTCAAGCAAACTGCGCTAGTTTAGGCTACGCATTTTTAACCATTTTATAGTAACCATCTACAAGTTCCCCTGCCACATAGTTTGCATTTGTGTTGCCAGAAGAAATTATAGACTCTAAAATATATACTTCTGTGGTTAAGTCCTTACCCGAAAAGACTTGGGAAGGCTCAAAGTTTAACCAAACGCTTACGCTGTCGATGAATATCTTTTCAAGTTTAGTGCAACTTGCAAATGCGCCCTTGCCAAGCGAGGTTACATTTGAAGAAATCTTAACCGTTTTGAAATCGTTGTTGGTAACGCCTTGGAATGCGTAATCTCCAATTTCAGTTACAGTGTCAGGAATGTCAATGCCTGCAAGCATTACACAGTTTTGGAAAGCAGAAGCGCCAATCTTTGTAACGCAAGCAGGAATTGTAACTTTAATCATATTGTTTTCATAGTGAGCAAAGTTTGCCATAATCTCCGAATAATCCCCGTTTGGCAATTTGAGTTCATAGAAATTGTCGGTTGCGTTTTCTGCTCTAAGTCCTGCTGGGCTGTAATATCCAGCAAGTATTGTGTTTCCACCGCGTTTAAGCCATATAAACTCACCAGCGTTTGCATCAAATGTTGCATTTTCATCATTGTTTTCTTCAATCACTGTTCTGACACAATTTTCATCATAACTTACTGTTGAAATTTTGGCAGGAGTTCTCGAAATACCCATTTCTGCCTCAGATGTTGGCTTAGTATAAATTTGAGTATAACCATTTGCTCTGTTTATTCTGCCTACTGCTGTGGCAAGATTCTTTTGAACCCCGCTATTTTTAGAAAGATTGATAATGCCGATAAGATGGCATACGGTTGGACGAGATTTATAATAATCGAATGTCGCAAAGATATCTTCGCTTAGATTTTCAACGCTTTCAGGAATAGTAAGAGTAAGAAGTCTATCCGCGCCAGTGAATGCCTTTGAGTTAATTGTGGTTATAGTGCTTGGAAGAACTATACTTTCAACTCTCTTCATTTCTTGGAAAGTGCTTGTTTCTATTGTTGTAACAAGAGTAAGATGACTTAAATCAAGCGTTTTTATCGAGTTCATTCCATAGAACGCTGACCCGCCAATCGTTTCAACGCTTGCTGGAATAGAAATTTCAGTCGCATATCCACAACCTTGGAACACGCCTTCACCAAGCACTTTAAGATCACTTGCAGACGCCATGTTGATTGTTATAAGGTTTTTGCAACCACTGAAAGACCTAGCACCAAGCGATGAAATTCCGCTTCCAATCACCAAGTTTTCAATGTTCGCGCCCTTGAATGCTTGTGTGTAAACCGCGTAACGAGAATGTTGTTCGTTAAGGTCAGAATTTAAGATGTCGCGACTCATTGTTACATCACCGCTCTCGCCGAAGTAATAAAGCACATAAGGCACTTCAACATTGCTGGTTTCTTTGATAACATAGTAAGCAAAATTTTGACCTACCTTAATTTTTGACTCGTCCACAATGTTTACTGAAATTCCCGCAGGCAAGCCAGAATTTTCAGAAAGTCCAAGGCGTCCAATATCACTTTGTGAGATATAATCGCCACCAAACTTAACAAGTTCGATAAGGTTTTTAGCATTTGCAAATGCGCCATCTTTGATTTCGCCATACTGAGGCAAGTCGATTGTTAAGAGTGAGTCTGTTGACTTAAATGCATTTTCTTCAATAACAAGTTTGTTACCACTACTTCCTTTTGGCAATTTGGCAGTTCTTAAATTGATAGCACTTTCAAATGCGCCCTTTCCTATAAGGTTCAAATTCTCACACATACTCAAATCAAGTTGAGTTATACCACTTGTAAAGAATGCGTCCGCTTCGATAGTTTCAAGAGAATTTGGGGCAATAAATGTTGTTAAACTGTAAGTAGGCGTTGTAAACTCGTTAAAGTCAACATAGAAACAGCCATAAGGCACTGCTTTAAGATTTGTTGCCTTTGAAAAATCTGCTTTGGTAAGATTTTGGCAAGTTCTAAATGCATAAGCACCAATTCCGGTGATTGTTTCAGGCAATGAAACCTCAGTAATTTTTGTGCCCATGAATGCACCAGAACCTATATATCTAAGATTGGTTGCATTTGAAAAATCAATACGCTCCACATCAGAGTCTTGGAATGCTCCGTTATCACAGTGAGAACCAAACCCGCGCAAAGTGTAACTATCTGCATCACGGATTGCAACGACTTTATAAACTCTATCATTGTTTTCTTCAACAGTGATTGTTGCTGGAATTGATACAACAGTTTTGTCAGTTGAAGTTGCGTCAAAGCCAGTGATTGTTGCCTCACCAGTTTCATAATTAAGGTCAAAATTAAGACCATTTCTAACCGCACTTGTAACGATTGATTTAAATGTGGCTGTTACTGTGATGTTGCCAGCTGGCATATCAAACTTGTAGTTACCATCAGTAAGCGAAATGTTAAATTTTGTAGACTGTCCGTCAAGCTGATAATATAATTCATCAATAATATAATTTTCGTCTGGCGTAACTGTTACTACAAGTTCGTCTTCAATAGTCGCGCTCTCTGCGCCCTCTCCATTTTTCAAAACGACAAACGAACCATTTTCGGTTGAACCTTTACTTACTGTGTAGTTAATAATTTCGTATTCAGCATACACTGTGATGTTTTTATTTGGCATAACAAAAGAGTAGATTCCATGAGTGCTTGTTTCACTGATTAATGTCTCAGCTCCGTCAACCACATAGTATACCTTAGAAAGAGTATAACCCCCTCTATCCAACACTCTGAAATTAACCTCGGCATCAATGTTTGCGCCAGCTTCTAGATTTTTAATATAAAGTGGAGAGCCATTTTCAATAGAATGTTCGCGAGAGTCAAAAACGATATATATTGTTACATCTCCCGCTGGCATAGTGAATGAATAAGCATCATCGACTAGCGGGATATCAATTTCATCGGTAGTTCCACTTTTAATGTAGTAAACCTTGTCAATTACAAATCCAAGTTTGCGGTTTACTTTAAATGTAACAGTGCTACCAAATTGTGCAACAGTTTGAAGTTCTGCGAAACTCTCCGCGTTCTCTTCTTGTTTTAAAATGTTATAGGTTCTAGCGGTATATTTGCCTACAATTATAACATTGCCAGCTGGCATTGAGAAG
This sequence comes from uncultured Clostridia bacterium, assembly GCA_934771475.1. GTDB lineage: Bacteria > Bacillota > Clostridia > Christensenellales > UBA1242 > Caccovivens. Next base: position 11,533 of record CAKVMD010000007.1, on the reverse strand, counting down.
GAATAAACCCCGTCCTCTTCCACAACTTCATTTTCAATTAAAGAGTCTCCAACTGTGTAATACACTTTCAAGATGTATTCTTCTGGATTTCTTTGAGCAACTGTAAATGTAATCTTATCTCCAAAGAGTACGCTTTCACTGGCTTGACCGCTTAGCAAGGTTATGTTTTCACCTGCTGTTACCGTGTATGCGCATTTTTCGAATTCCACACTAAATTTAACAGGGCAAGCGCGCATTTCAAAAAGATAGTTTCCGCTTGCGTCTGCTGTAATTTCTGTTTCAACTGCGCCCTCTTCAAGCAAGATGTAACTTACCTTTTTGATTTTGTAGCCTTCATTTGCATTTGCAACGATTTGAAGATTATCACCAATGTTTGCCGAAGAAACACTATTTTCATTTTTCTTTATTTCAAAGGAACCATTTTCAGCGTCCGCTTTTTCAATTCTGTAATCAATAAGGGCATAATCAACGCCTATTGTTACTCCGCTTCCCGGCATGGTAAAAATATATTTCCCGTCAGTAAGCGTGATGAAATGCTTTGCATCCTCACCAGTCTTTTGATAGTAAACACTTGCCGACTTTCCTTCGCTTGTTTTGTCTGCCACAACAAAAGAAACCATGTCATCGATGCTGGCAAATGTTGAAGATTCTCCGTTTACCTGAACATCAGAGATATCCTCGCTGTTTTCCTCTGCAACTAAAATTGTGTAGGTTTCCTTTACATAGCGAGCCTCGTATTTGCCTTGCGTAGCTTCTGAAAGGATAAATTCGTAGGTCATTCCTGTAGCACCGGCAATCTTTTCGCCATTAAAATACCATCCGTCAAAAGAATATCCCTCAACTCGGTTTGCAACCAATACAATCCTATCGCCTTTCTTGTAAGAAAGTTCACCGTTTTCAACCATTTCGCCATTTATGGTAACAACCCCCGCGCTGTCCACCTCAATGTCAAGATAGGTTGGCTTGGAAAGTGCAATCCCAGTTGCCACTCCCGCAACAGCCAGCGCACCTGCCGTCAAAGCGCCAATAATTATACCTTTTCTTTTGCTTTTATTTTTTACGCTGTCGGCTTCGAGTTTTTCTTCCTCTTTCAAAATTTTGTCATTATCCATGGGGTTACCTCCTAAAATAATTTATTTTTCTCCCTTATTATAAACTTTTCGCAATATTTCTCCAAATATTTTTTAGTTTTTTTCTGCATTTATAGCGCTCAAACACCCTAAAAAACCGTAAAAACGCTTCTTTTTAAGAAAAAAACAAGTCCTAGGCTTATTATTTATAAAAAACAAAGATATATTCAATATTTGTCTTCTCAGCAACGCGTCTAAATTGTGGGCTTATATCCACTTAATTTAAATAAAAAAATCTTATCAATTTTTGGGGGCAGCCCTTATTGATAAGACTCAAAATTTATTTACTTTTTGGCAGTGGCAAGGTTACGCCATTATCCTTGACAAGAACCTCTCCTTTATAAATCTCAACTCGCATTTTATTGCCAAAACTGTTGCATTTACATTTTATAGTGTAAGAGGTGTCTTTCATTTGCACCGTGTAAGTTTCGCCATGGATAAGTTGTGGCATTACCTGTGAAACAACCACCTTGTCGTCAATCAAAACTTTAAGACGACTTCCTATATTTTTAACTTGAAGTTTACCTTCTTCCATTTCAAAAGTGTAGTTTTTTATGGTTACCAAAAAAGTTACAAGCACAAAAACTGCGAGAAGGCAAACAAGCACAATGCTTGCAATTAACATATCAGCCTCACTGTGGGAATTGCACAATAGGTGCTGTAATCATAGGCCCGATTTGAGAGTGAGTTGTAACAACTGACATTATTGAAGCAATATGACTTGCAAGAACTCTTGAAACCGCACTTTCTTTGAAAAACTCTACTGGGTCTTCAAGCGCGTCATACTCAGCGGTGTTTATAAGCACCTCTACTCCAAGAGCAAGCGTGATTGAAAAAATGCAGGCTGGTTCTGGGTCAACATTTCTTTGCAAAATCACCTTAACAGCGTCTGGACGAAGTCTTTCAACTCTCATTTCGTCCCAAACTCTCATATTGATTGAAGCTCCTGGTTGTGGTTCATCTAATCTTTTGTAATCCAATTTTTCAATAATTGGTTTAAAATTCATGTTTCTAATAACATTTGCCATAAATTATATCTCCTTCATTTACAGCATAACACAAAAATATTTTTTTAACAAGCATTTCCAGCGTTTTGCAGATATTTTGCATTAATTGTGTTTCTTTTCGCAAATTCAAGTTTGCTCATCTCCACCAAAATTGAAATCGCCTCTTGTGCGGGAATATCTCTTTCCCCATTGTATACCCTTTCTTCAAAGTATTCGTTCATTGCAAGAAAACCTTTCCTAGATTTAGCATCTTTTAGAGAAGCCCTAATTCTTTTATCTACTTTATCTGGCGTGCTGTTGTCGCTTTTTGCAACTTCTTTATATATCTCTGTTATAAGATTTTGGTATCCGTTTTCTTTTTGGCAACATTTCTCTACAACTTCCCTTATATAATCAAATCCAAGCAAACTTGGTGAAAAGGCGCACTTTAAAAGTATGTGCGTTACCGATTGATTTAAAATTAAATTTTCCATAATAATTACTCCTCCTTTGCAAGATTATAGCATAAATTTGTTGTTTTGTAAATAATTTTTCAAAAATATTTAAAATTTTTTACAAATTTGTCGACAAAATTTAATATTGACAACTTGGCAAAACTTTGATAAGATATTTTTAGGAGATAGATATATGGGAGAATATTATAGATATGTCTACGATAAAGACGGAAACATCATTCTTGACAAAAATGGACAGCCAATCGTGAGAGTCGCTGGATGCGTTGATGACTCTCCAAAAGAAAGCATTTGGCACTACCGCAAAAGAATTGAAAGAGAAAGAAAAGAGGCGGAAAGACTTAAAGCCCTTGAAAAGAAGAAAAAGGCAGAAGAAAGAAAGCGAAAGCGTGAACTTAAACTCACCCAGCAAGGAAAAGCGCCACTCCCTCAAAAGGTGGAAGAATCATTATCAACAGAAGAGTCCGAAGCGCTTATGCCTCAATTTAACTCTCGCATACAATTTAATGACGCAGGTATGCCAATCACCATGCAAAATGGTTATTCAAGCGAAGATTGCGACTTTATCAACGCGCAAAACGGCGTCTATGGCTATCACGAAAATGAATAAAGAGGGTTTTCATTTTAATAAGAACTATTTTATTTCTAAATAATTAATTACTTAATAATTAATAAGAAAAACGAGAAAAATCACGCTTTTGCGTGATTTTTTTACTTATTTTTGCTTAAATCAACTTGAACGCTTGCATTTTTTAATAAATAACAAAGTCCACTTGTGTTGCGTCATTCGCGAAAATATGATATAATTTTCTTATGAATGATTTAGAAACACTTATACAAAACTGCAAAAAATGCGGAGACAAACAAAAACTTTCATGCAAGTCTATTCAAAAACGCAAAAGCAATATCCTTATTTTAGGTGAATCACCAGCAAAAGATGGATGGATTGTTTCTGGACGAGCCTTTTACAATAAAGAGGGCAAATTGCAATCAAGCGGAAAAATTCTTGATAGACTTTTAAGGTTAATTGGGCTCACGATTGATGAAATCAATTTTACCGAAGCGTGCGTATGCATAATACAAGACAGAAACAATTTGCGAACCTACATAAATAATTGCAGGCCAATCCTTTCAAGGCAACTCGAACTTTTTGACTGCGACATCATTTTGCCAATGGGACAATTTCCTACCGAGGCTATTCTAGGGCAAAAAGTAACCCGCTTAAAAGATTTTGTTGGCAAAAAATTCACAAGGCTGGTTAATGGAACACCAAAGACTATAATCCCCATTTATCACACCTCACCCGCAAATCCGCTTTGCTACAAGGGCAATGAGCAAATATTCACAGAAGTTATCGGCAGAGAACTCGAATCACAACCTCCTCGCAACTAAGATTGCATAAATGAAGTTAACAACCATTTAAAAAGAGGTCGCATTTAGCGACTTGAAATTAGGTTTGGCAAAATTTAAAAAACACATCGCACTTTAAGGAGACGATATGAAAACTACACATATAGCAATTTTAAAACAACCATTTCTTAATATGATTTTAAATGGGGAGAAAACCATTGAAAGCAGATGGAGCAATAATAAAATTGCACCCTATCAAAAAATCACCTCTGGCGAAACCATACTTTTAAAAGAAACCGGCAAAGATGTAATCGCCTCGGCAGTGGCTGAAAAAGTCGAATTTTATGAACTTACTCCCCTCGTTGCGGAAGAAATTAGAGTAAAATATGGCAAAGAGATTGGAATAGATAAATTTACTAATTGGAATGAAGTTTCTCAAAAAAAATATCTCACTTTAATTTGGCTTACAAGTGTAAGGTCTATTCCCCCAACAAAAGTCAAGCGCTCAAATGGCGCAGGATGGCTAGTTCTAAATTCAACAAAATGACGATTTCCAACCTATCCAAACTGGAAACTCAAAAAAGGCTACCTTATGTAGCCCTTTTTATTTTAACCATAAGGAAGGCGTATACCCCTAGAAATCCCACAAAAATTGCGTAAAAAGTTTCAATTTTCTTTTCCTCTTATTTAAACTTTGTAGTATTTAAATCTGACTCTTTAATCCTCGACAGCAGAGAAGCATGCAGTAAAGCTGATATAAAGCGTTGTGCTTATAACTTCACTTTGCTCATTTATATCAGCATTTTCAAGGTCAAGGTTATCTTTTTTGAGTTCTCTTTCTAGCAGTACTTCGACAACCGTTCCTTCATTTCCATTTTCATCCCGACCTAAATTGCGCCAGCCAGCATCTACTACTCCTTGATAACTCCATGTTCTTTCCCACACATAGGTTGCCGGATCCGAATTTCCACAAGCAGTCAACCCAAACATTGCGCTCACCCCAAACACAAAGTTAGCAAAAAAGTGATGAATGATTTTCTTCTTTTCATTTTCCCCTCCTATTTACATAAGTAGTTTAACGTACGATGCCCACAAAAAAACAACTTTAAAAGGTGTATTTTAGGATAAAATTTTGCCAATTTTTGAATTTAATTATCTTTTGCACGCCTTTTGACTTAATTTCTGTAAAATAAGCAACAACCAAATCTCCGCTAAAATGCATTTGAAAATTTTAAAACTTATTGTATAATCTTTTTAGAACAATACTATTTGTTTTAAATTATGGAGCGTGATTATGAACTACAAAGCCATTCAAAAATCTCAATTCTATTTGGATACTTATGCAAAAGTTGAACAGTTGAAAAAAGATTTTCCTGTCAACCATGGGTTTTTGCACGTCAATCATGTCATTGAAAACGCCAAAAGTCTCGCAAAATCATTCAATTTAAACAACTATCAAAAGCGCCTTTTATACGTTGCCTGCGCTCTTCATGACATAGGATATATAAATGGTCGCGAAGAGCACGCACTGTCAGGCGGAATTATTGCCAGACCATATCTTGAAAAAAATGGTTTTACCCCAAATGAAGTCGAGATAATTTGCGATGCGATTTCAAGGCATGGAGGGAAAGACCTATCTGATTATCAATCCCCTATTCCGCTTTGTCTAGTCCTTGCTGATAAACTCGATTTTGTCTCTTCAAGGTACAATCCAAATATTCCCGAGCATCCAGTCAACCCCATTTACCTTTCAATTCAAAAGTTGAATTTCTCGCTCGGCGAGAATGAAATATTACTAGAATTTGTTGTCGGAGATGGCTTTAATAAAGAGGAATTTGAAAGCGGACACTTTGGCAGAAAATTGCTTTCCGTGTTTTCGATGCTTTCAGAAGCTTTAAGTAGACCCTACAAATTTGTTTGCAAGAAGGTGCAAGATGTTTAAAGGATTCTACCACTCAAAGTCTGGCGACCTTGTTATGGGGAGCGACGGAGAGTACCTTACCGACCTTTGTTTTGTAAGTTCCTCGCACGCAGAAAAAGTTTGCCAATATGAAGAAAAGTCTTTACCCATTTTTGAGCAAACACGGAAATGGCTTGATATTTATTTCAGTGGGCAAGTGCCTGACTTTACCCCACCAATAAAACTGTTAAACCTATCACATTTTAGACAACAAGTTATAAGCAAAATTGCACTCATTCCTTATGGTCAAACCCTAACTTATGGCGAAATAGCAAAACAAGTGGCTAAGGAAAGAGGCTTACAAAAAATGTCAGCACAAGCAGTGGGCTCATGTGCTAAAAACAATCCAATTTGCCTTATTGTGCCTTGCCACCGCGTAGTTGGCAAGAACAATAAACTTGTCGGTTATAATGGCGGACTCGACAAAAAAATAGACCTTTTGAAACTTGAAAAAATTATATAGCATAGGCGCTTTAATTAAAAACGCTTGCACTTCTTAGTCGAGTTTCCTACAATTTTCAATTTTGTTAAAAAATTGCCTTAAATTTGTGCATTATGATATAGCAACCATGTAAAAGGAGAAAAGATTATGAAAAATTTGATAGTATACTTTTCTTACTCAGAAAAAATACAGCACTTAATAAATGAAACCAACAAAGAGTTTAACTTTGATGTGAAAGAATAGAGCGAAAAATTCCTTATTCTAGCAATTATGATACTTGCGCCTACCATGAGGCGAAAGAGGAATGGAGAAACAGGGTTTATCCCGAAATAAAAAAATTAAATGTCGACTTTTCAAATTATGATAATGTTTTGCTTTTCTTCCCAATCTGGTGGTACACTTTCCCAATGCCAGTTGCAACATTTATAAAATCTTTGAAAGGTTTTAAGGGAAAAGTTTATGCATTTGCATATAGTTATACAAACGACCCACAGTATATGAAAAATTCAACGAGAGACTTAAAAGCCCTTGACCATGAGATTGATTTTGAACAAGGCTTATTCAATAAACCAGCCCAAGAGCACATAAAGTTTATTAAAGCCATTCAATAATTTTTAATAAAAAATCCACCAGTTTCACTGGTGGATTTTTATCGTATTAAAGCTCAAATTTCAGAAAATTATCGCAAATTTTAAGGATTAGTTTTACATTTTTCAAATACTTTTTTCATGGTGTTGGCAGTTCTGATTGTAATCATGTCTTTTATCTTTGTACTTGATGTTCTTACCCACCAGTTTGATTTACTATAATTTTTTGCATCGTATGACCAAAAAATATAATTTTTATAATCTTTAATTTTCTCATAATCATTGGGCTGGCCTATTGTATTATAAATCCTATCAAAAGTTGCCGGCGGAATGATGAAAATTAAATTATCATAGACACTTTTATTTGCTGTGCCCCACCATTCAGGACCATGACTCAGCACATCTTCAAGTTCATTTTCATCAATAACCATAACTGGTATATCAAGGTTGAAGTTGTTTTTGATTATTCTGGAAATGTCTTGCATAAGATTTTGTTTACATTTTGTATCGCTTTCAAAGATGACGTTCCCACTATTTATGTAAGTTTCCACCTTTTTGTAATTATTTTCTTGCAATACACTCTTTAACTCCGCCATTGAAATTTTGTTTCTACCACTTATATTGATTCCGCGGAGTAATGCTATAAATTTCATAATTTACCTCCATTTAAAACAAGTTCTATACAACTTTTATCAAAATCCCCGATTTCTTGATTGTCTGTATAAGTATAAGAAGAATTTGTAAATTCGTAGCATTCTAAAATTTTTATATTTATTTCACTTTCATTTTTGAAAGTATTGTTTGAAATTACGGCATTAACATTTATTGCACTTTCACTATTACCTATTTTTATATAAGAGAAATAGTTGTCGTTATTTGAAATATTGTAGGTCGCAATACTTTCAAAAGTGTTGTTTGAAATCGTTATTTCACTATCAAATAGAACTGATATTCCGCCAAGCAAAATATTTTTAAAAGTGTTGTTTTTGATTTCAACATTGCCCGAAGCGCAAATTGCATTTGCGTTACAATTTTCAAAAGTATTGCCAGAGATTTCTAGTCCGTCAACTTTTGTATAGAACCCAACGACACAATTATTGCTAGGATTAACTTTTTCATTATATCCAAGATTTTTAGTGGTGTTTTTGAAGGTATTATTTAAGATTTTAATATTTTTGTAAATGTTGTTTCTTTTCCCATGGTCGCCAATAGCCTTGTATAACTCGCCATTACCACTTGAAAAAATGCAATTTGAAATAGTTATATCTTCTGGGACAATAGGACTGTCATAAGGTGTCATTCCCCCAGAGCCACCGCTGTCTAATTCTTCAATTTGTATAAACTCATGAGGTCCTACAACGCTATGATTTTTTTCGCCACTCTTATCACAAGAATTATGAGCATAAAACGCTTCAAATTTGCAATTATTTATTAAAACATTTTTGCAAGACGTGATTTCTATTCCATGATAACGGGTTGCGTTTTTAAAAGTTATGTTTTCAATTTTTATATTCTCTCCATGCCCCATACGAAGCATTGAGTTGTATCTTGTAGTGTTTTCATCTTGCCCAAATGCGTCAATCGTTCCCCCGCCTGTTATCGTTATGTTTTTATTTTTGTATAATCCGTTATCTCCGTTGTATTCAAAAAGTTGGAGGCTGATTCCATGGCCGTCTTTTGAATGTGCAACAAGCGCCCCAGAAAGATATATGTAAGTGTTTGGATAAACTCTCAGCCCTTGCAAGAGGTTGTTTTGGTCTTGAAAATATTTTGAAGAACAAGCATAAGTTTTTGTTAATGCACAAACACTTTTGTTATCAGCATATTTTGCAAGACATTTTTGAACTGCATCGGTGTCATCTGTTACGCCATCGCCAACAGCTCCAAACATTTCAGGCGTAACGACTTCACTTACCTCTCTTAAAATTTCATTTGGAATATTGGGATATTCTTTTAATTTTGAGTCCGCGTTATCTCTTTTTAAAGAGCAAGCGCAAAAAGCCACACAAGAAAATATTAATACAAAGCAAAGTGAAAATATTTTAATGACTTTTTTCATCTCTACTTTTCTCCTATACAAACTTTTCTTAATTATTCAAAGCATTGTTTAATATCTTTTCTTCAATAAGTAATCTTCACTACACTTATAAAGAGCAATGGCTAGGGCGGTAGATACATTTATAGAAGAGTTGACCCCATACATGTCTATATGAACAGAAAAAGCGGAATTATCGAGAGCATATTGACTGACTCCTTCCCGTTCATTTCCTACTATCAGGGCAACTCCCTTATATTGAGAAAAATCACAATCTCTTAAAGGCACACTGTTATCACAAATTTCGACACTAACAGGCAGACATTTTAATTCCTTAATTTTAGCAAAAGCTTCATTAATTGTTGACACTATTTCAAAAGGCACATTTTTTGTGCAATTTCTTGCAGTCTTTTCCACCTTTTTCACTTCAAGTTCTTTATTTGTAACAATTAAAATTTTTCTTATACCGAAAGCATCTGCCAAGCGAAAAGCAGAGCCGGTGTTTTCTTCATGCTCTAAATTCTCTAAAACCAGAACTATGTTGGGAGAAAACCTTATTTGTCTCCCCTTAAGCTCAACATGATTTAATTGCTTTGTCATTTCTCCCCTCTATAAAGAATGATACTACTATTTATAATAGTAGTCAATCATTTCTCAACTGCTCGTTTATCAAGGGCATAAAAAAAGAGTAGCATCACTTTTTTGAAAAAATTAAAATTTTGTATAAAATTTCTTAAAATATATGCTATAATAAAAATAGGAATTCAATTTTAAGGAGGAAAATAAATTGAAAAAGAAATTATTGAGTTTTATTTTTGCTTTTTGCTTAATTATTCCTTGCATATTTTTGTTAAGTGCCTGTGGAAATGATAAAAAGTTAAATTACATTCAAGTATCTTTGGCTGATGGTGAATATTCAGAATCAATTCACGAAACCAGAGATTTTGGTAATACTACTGGACTTAACAATATAAAAATAAAAGCATATTATTCAGATGGTTCTGATGAAAATGTTGAATTGACTAATGTTCAGATAACCGTAAGTTTTTCGGCTGATGGTTTCGAGGAAAGTAGAGTTACTAAAACTTTTGAAGAATACACTCAAATGTGTGAGAATTCAAATCTTACAGCTGGCTCTTGGAGGTTAACTTTAAATTATAAAGACAATTCTTGCGAAGTTAATATCTATGTTTCAAAAGTAAACGATAATAGCAACTACACTTTAAAAGTTACAAGTAAAGTGGGAAATATTGGTGAAAATAAAATTTACTATGGAACAAAGTTTAAAGGTATCGACTATAGCGTTTTTAATGGCAACACCCAATTAGACGATAGTATTGTTGAAAAAATTTATATTTTAAACAAAAGTGATGATTCAACAAACTATGATAATTACGACATTTCTTCACTAACACAAGAAGAAATCAACGCTTTGCCAAAACCAAACGAAATTTACAATTCTGAAACTTATAGTGCTTTTGATTTATCATATTTAGAGGGTGTGAAACCAGGTAAATATTTGATTTTTGCTGAAATAAAAGAACAAGAAAATTACCTTGAATCATATTCTGCTTATCAAACTCTTGTTGTAGAAAAATCACCAATCGTTGCAACTGCAGAGGATTTTAAGATTGATTTCACCTTTAACCAATATCTTTGTAGAGGTGTCACTCTTGATGAAATGTTACGTGGCATATCAAGTGGTAATGGTTATTCATCTTTCGGTAATTCAAAAATAAATGGTAAACTATCATTACTTTTCAATTCTGACCTTAATGACGAAAATGATAATTTAGTAAATGACAACAAATTAACAAGTGAAACATTGATATGGCATAATTTTAAAGAGTCCTGGGATGAAAGTGATAATGAAATTAATGATTATGGCACCCTTGCGGAAGTCAATCATCCTCAAACAACATATAACTTTGATAGCACTAAAGGTGAAATAAACACAATAACAACCAAGGTTAAGTTTGTGCCTAAAGGAGATGAATATGGGGCAGTTTATGCTGAATCTAAAGAATTTGAAATTACAATTATCCTTCACAGAACTGCATATTTAGCACCTACATTAGATGTTTTAAACGATCCAAACAACTTTAAGTATTCAACCGATAGAAATGGTAATCCTGAAAAAATGAAATTTCAACTTAATGCACCAGATTATGCATTGATTCCTTATGACGTAACGCAAACAGAACTTGCACAACGCTTGAAAACAGAATTTGAAGCGAATAAATCTTATTGTATTTATACTGATGCTAAATTTGAACAAGATGAAAATGAAAACCTTTATGTTTGTTCTTCAGCTGTTGGTAGGTATTTTATAAGATGTTATATTAATCCAAATTTATATTATAACGAAAAATATTTAACTGATTCTCCTCATAGAAATATAACAATCACAAAACACGATAAAACGGGCGAAAATGAAGGATATATTGAATATAGTTGGACAATTTCTAAAGGAAATATTGCTGAACAATCTTGTTATTCTGCAAACGGTGGATCAATTAAATTCAATACAGATAATAAAACTGTTGAATTAAAATTTGGAGAATATGATT
>CAKVMD010000006.1 GCA_934771475.1 uncultured Clostridia bacterium | reverse complement strand
TATTTTTTCTCACCTATTGACAAAGGGAAAAACAAATGATAAAATAAAGGTGAGAGAAAATTTTAGGGAGATAAGATATGAAAAAAAGCATTCAGAAGAAGTCAAGCAAGGGAAAGATGAAAAGAATCTTGATTGGAGGACTTGCCACAGCGACTCTTTTAACAAGTATGGCGTTTGTTGGCTGTGCCGATAAGACTCCTGTCAACCCAAACCCAGACAACGGAAATAATAACGGAAACACTTCAACTATTATCGTTGAAGCAAATCACGCAACCAGCGTCAGCGACCTTCTTGCAAGATATACAGAAGAAACTGAGGCGTTTATCGCCACTCAGTTTGACACAGTCCTAAATGACTTAGGAATAGAGGACGATATATCAGCTGATTACAAGATAAACTCAAATGAGCAAGGTATCACATCAATTAAATATACTTTTGAACATAACCGTCAAAAATACATAGCCTTTGCTTCCTACTCTTCACCTGTGGAGTTTGACACAATCGCAAATTACAATCACACCAAAGAGTATACAGATAAGGCAAACATGGCAATAGAAAATTCAACAACTCAGTATGATGTTCAAGATATATTAAATCATGTTTCATCATATAACGAACTTGAAGAAAACTATCTAGCCAAACTTACCCAATACCTTAAAACCCAATTTGAATATGTGCTTGAAAAATATAATATAACAAGTGATAAAGAAACCCCAGTATCAGACCTTACACAAAAGGTTACAGCAGACGAAAATGGCATAACAAAAGTTGAGTTTTCTTTTACACATGAAGATAAAGAGCAAACGATAACAGTCTCATACTCTTCACCAATTTCACTCGACGCAATAGCAAACTATCCAGAACATGAAGCCTCAAAAGAAGAGGTAGTAAACGCTATTCTTTCAGCCCAAAGCGAACATGAAGTCAAAACTCCAACATACACAGACGAATATATACTTGCAAACTTCCAAGACCAAATCAATGCAAACCTTTTCGGCGGAGTAAAAAGTTGCGTAATGAGATATTGCGATGGACAAGATATAACTTATGACGAAAGCAAGGTATCATATCAATGGCACTTTGGAGAGATAAAAGACAGTACAGTACAAGACCTTCAAGTTTGTATAAAATATGGCAACATTATATGGGTATACAATGTATCACTTCAACAGCCAACAACCTTAACCGAACTTGCGAAAGAAAACAATCCAGTGGAATTCAAAAAAATCACTGCTTCAAACAAAGTTTATCAAAATAGTTATCTTGATAGGCATCAAACAGAGTATGCTGATTTTGCCGAAGCCATAACAAAGCAACTTGCAGAAAAAGATAAGTCATTTGATTACGCAAATGCTGATTGGAAAATAACGGGACTTATACTTGATATACATTCGCTGATAGAAGTAACATACCAAAAAGATAACGAAATCAAAACCATGGCAATTTCGGTTGACGCAGATAAAAGTGTTACAACCAGTGAGGCTCTACGAAAAAGTACTGTTGAGCATTTAGAAAATGGTGATTTTACTTATGTTAAAATTGAAAATGATAGTATCGTTATGAATGGCAATGCACTTGAATGGGCAACCCCACAAATAGAGAATGAAAATTCAAACTAGAAAAAATGCAGAAAAATCTGCATTTTTTTGTAAAATCTGTCAAAAAAATTGATTTATTGAGCAAAAATACTTAAAATATATTTAAAGGAGTAAGCAAAGGATATATGAAGAAAATAGAAAAGAAAAACATATTTGTAAGAATATTTGCATTTTTGCTTACTTTTTGCATGGGGTTTTGCTTTGTCGGGTGCATGGGGTTTGACCTAGATGACATAGATGAAGACGAAATTGAAAATATGACAGACGAAGAATTTGAGCAGTGGCTAGAAGATTCTATGCCAGTGAGTATGTATGGTACAAAAGTGCTATACCGTCCTCAGAATTATGATTTTGATAAAAATTCAAGACCGCCTGAAAGCATGGACACAGTAAATGATTACTATGCGCAATATGCTTGGCAAACAATTAAATATCTACATAATATTTACAATGTTTACAATGATCAATATTTTCAAACTGGGGCAGATGAAACTGTCAAGATTGATGGGCTAGAACTTCCAGACAATATTCCATATCTTTATGATGCATCAAGATATACAATCACAGAAACAAAAAAATATGTTTTGGCTGGCGGAGAAGAGTCTTCCTATCAAGTTATTGCCAACACTTCATATAAATGGAATTGGAGTTTTGGAACCAATGCAAGAATTGACGAAAACACTCACTTTAAAACTTACTTAAATGTTAAGAATGGTAATTTGACCTCTATCGAGGAAAGTGAAAGTGATTTTGAAGATAATATTTACTCTCGTTATACGCTTTTCCCATTTCCAGAGAATTATCAAGCCGCTTATGTAGGTAGCGCGAAAGACCAATTTGACTATGGTGTTGACAAGAGTGGCAAAATTGATTTCTCCAATTATTCCCAATTTACCAATGCGCTCACCTATGTCATATATCGCTACTCACTAGATTTAGAGCCAGAAACGGTTAGGGTAACGACTGGTGCAGACGGACTCGTAAGTGTAAAAATTAACAATCAAAAAGTTGGTGATGCGCTAGACAGCGTCAAAGATTTGCATTCAAAATATGCAAGATATGTTGGGGTAAACGATGCCCTCATAAAGAAAGTAAACAACTGGATACTAGAAAATGTAATTGGTTCTTCTGCATTAAATGCACCTAAAAATATTACAAGAACAGTGTATAACCAAAAAACGCGAGTAGAAGCGGATGGAACCGAAAAGCCGCTTTACATACAAGAGGACGGAACAGAAAACACGTACCCGTCAAACCAAGAAACGGGTAAAAGTTATGAGCCTGCATGGGATAGTGGAAGCCCTGATACAAAACAAATTGTATTAAACCGAAACTATGAGCAGACATTAGAGATGATACTAAATAAAGTTAACAGCCTCGTTTCAATCGGTGGTTATGAGGACGGAGACGATAGCGAGGAGAATGTGGGAGTAACTAACCCATACCTAGCAAGTCAAATGATGGAGTATCTTGGTGGAATGTTTATGGTAAGTGGAGACAAAAACTTCCCAAGGGCTGGAAGTGAGGAGGCTAAAAAAGTAACCGCCATTCCAGCACAAGAGTATCAGTCAGTTACGTTTATGCTAAAAGAAAAGACAACCGTAAGTTCAATATGGGTTGCCTTAAAATATGACATAGATAGTGATGGAACAGGCTCGACAGACGATGTTGACCCAAATGAAACCAATTATCTTGAACTATCATTAGATTTAAATTATTACAATCATAACACTCAAACTGTAACAACCATATCATCACCAAAACTTAAAGTATATCATGGAAGTTATGATTTGGACTATATAACATTTTCAGACGAACCAAATCCTTCGGACGGACATTCAAGCGGATATGTGTTTGACGCTCTTGACCTTGAAGTGGATGCGTTTAACCCAGACATAGGCAATAATGTACTCAAAACCGATGTTGGCTTTGGTAATTACAAGTCAAGACCATTAAAGTCCAAATATCCATTACTGCTTTCTGGACACAGCAGAGCAAAAAATTGGTTTGAGATAGTATACCCACAAGAAGATGAAAAAGCTTTCTATACAGGAAGACTAAAATCAAGTATGTTCAATGGTGCGGACGGGTGTGATTACCTAGAAATATGTTACAAGGTATACAAAGATGAAAACCTTGGAGCAAACAAAAACTACAAATTCTACACCGGCATAACTGCCTTTATGGACTAGTAAAGATAAAAATTGAAGATATTAAATGGTCGCAAACCACCCAAAAGAGCAACAAAAAAGGAGAATTAATCTCCTTTTTTTAATTTAATTTATTAAAGACAAAAATTTCTTAAATTTTTATTTAAAAATATTAAAATTTAATTAACTTAAAAATAAAAAATATATTTATTTATGCCGAAAACAAAGGTAAATAAATGTTTTTTATTCTATCGTACCACCGCCCATAAATTTATTTGTGAGACGCAAAATCATTCCGAGAGGGAAAATCTTAATTGCTAAATACATAAGTTTAAATTTAAAGCCAAGGATTTTCATTGCTTTCATTTTTCTTTTGCACGATTGTTTATATATTATCTTTCCTATTTTTTCGGGAGCCATTCTTTTGCCCTCATCGTGCTTGTCGAGGAATTTGAAAGCGCGTTCGACTTGTTTGCCATAGTGCTCGTTTGTTTCTTCAATTCTTACGCGTTTTTTCATAAAGCCAGTCTTAACTTCTCCCGGACATATTGCGCAAACATCAATTCCAGCCTTTTCAAGTTCCATTCTCTGACATAAACTCATCATTAAAAGTGCCGATTTTGAGAAGCAATACATACTTCTAAATGGTGAAGCGAACACTCCCGAAACGCTTGAAATGTTCATAATTTTGCTTCCTTTTCCCATAAACGCAAGTGCATACTTCGTCATTAGGAAAGCGCCACGAACATTGACATCGACAACTTTGTCAAAAGTGGTTGAAGGGACAAATTCAAGAGCGCCATTAATTCCAAACCCCGCATTGTTTACAAGGACATCAATTCTTCCATATTTTTGTCCGATTTCATTTACAATTTCTTTAACACGTTCTTCATTTGTAATGTCGCAAACATAACTGAATCCAGGATATTCTGGGTCGATTTCCATAGCAAGCGAGAAAACTGTGTCTCCATTTGCTCTAAACATTTGTGCGGTTGCCTTACCAATTCCCATAGACCCACCAGTGATTATAACTATTCTATTTGTGTGTTCCATAACGCTCCTTTCATTTTTTGACAAAACTAGTCTATCATATTTTGATAAAAATTCAAAATAATTTGACATAATTACATAAAGATGCTATCATTGCAATAAGATAAAAAAGGGGAATTCATGAACAATACCAAGAAAACTTTAATGATACTTGCGATAATTTTCAATTTTGCGTCTATTGGATACGAAATTTATGGGATTGTCAAGTATTTTCAAACCCAGCCAGCGATGCGTGCAAGCGTGGCTTATTTGGTGTTTGATTTTATTGATATTTTTGCAGTGATAGCAATCAATGTTCTCCTTATAATCTGCCTGTCAAATGGCGGAAAACTATTCCGTGCAAGATACAGTTATTATATGTCCGCGATTGTTTTATCTATCATTATGAACACTATTTCGCTGGGAACGCTGTTCCTTGTTTGCACTATGTTTGTTTCTGATTGGGAATGGGTTAAGAAAGACCAAGACGATAAAGTCGTTGTGGATGATAAAACCGAAGTTATAACTCAAACAAAAGAGGAAAAGATTGCGCTTCTTCGTGAAAAGAGAGCCAGTGGCGAGATAAGCGAAGAGGAGTTTCAAAGAGAACTTTTAAAACTCTTGTAATCAAATTTCAATTTGACTTTTAAAAGAAATATCGACTTTCTAAAAAAAAGTAGCCTAAGACTTGTAAATCAAGCAAGGTAAAAAAAATTAAAGAAATAAATTTGAAAAATAAAATAAAAAAATTAAATTATAAATGAAAAATTGGCGAAAATAAAAAATAAACCGTTTTGAAACTGCACCTCACAAAGTTTATCCCTTTTGGCGGTGCATTTTTTATGGGAATAAAATTTATCATTAAAAATGCGTTAAAAAACTGTTAAAAACCCGTTAGAAATGGTGCTGGGAAAATCCTTAAAAGAATTTTTTTAATAATTAGATAGTTTTTTTGTCTAAATACCACTACTTTTATCCTTTTTTAGGTTTTTATTTTTTATTCGTATATTTCATGTATGTAATTGACAAAATTTATTAAATTTTTTATACTTAAATTATGAAAAATATAAAGAAAATAAGTAGTATTTGTTTTGCATTATCGGTGGCTACTTTGGGCGGGGTTTTACTTTGTCCAAATTCATTTGTGGTTAGCAACAATGTTTACGCGCAAAGTGCTTTATATAATGGCGAGGTTTTGAACAATGTTTTGTTTGTAACCTTTAAAGACGGGGATACAAATTGGATTAATGAAGTCCCTGAATGCGCTAGCGGGAAAGAGTATACTCTTGACGTGCAATCACTTATGCAAAATTCCTATAACGACAGCACATCTTCGGTTGAGAGTTTTTACAAAGTGCAATCTTATGGCAACCTTGACCTAAAAAGCAATTTTTATTTTAATGGCGAAAACGCTTACACTGTTCCTTATTACCTAAATGAACTTTTGCCTTATAGACCAGACAGCAATACCACCGGATATTTGGAATACGAAATTTGCTCGTACTCTGGTGAAAGCGCGCCAAACCAACTTTCTACAAATTATTTTTTAAACACTAATCACTTATTTTCTTGCTATAATTGCGGAAACTCAAATCATGACGGAACAGGCTCACTTTGTGATACTGACACGAGTGATGATATTGCTTGTCTTTGCGCTTACTATCAAAAAAAAGAGTCTACCTCCAACATTTATAATTACGAACACCTTGAACGATATTTTCGCGAACAAGTTGCACTCAAATCTGTTTTGCAAGAAGCCAATTTGACTGGGCAAATTGACAATAACTCGGACGGGTTCGTTGACGCTTTAACATTTATTTTTGAGGGCGTAAGCGAAACTGTTGGGTGGAGCGATTTGCTCTGGGCACATCAATCAGCATTTGTTGACCTTTCTCCACTTTCGTCTATGTCGGCGGTACTGCCAAATATTCTCTCGGGTAGAGGTGTGCGCGATGTAAATAATAGCGACTTTGATTCTACACTTAACATTATTTTGTCAAATGTTAAAAAGGGCGAAAACAATAATAAAACTTGCTATAATTACAATTTATATCTATTTTCAGATTTATTTATGACCAATAGTTCCGGACAACCTGTTCGCTTGACCGGTGCTGACGGAAAAGAAATCATACCTAATTATACCTTGGCGCATGAACTTGGCCATGTTTTAGGGCTTCCCGATTTTTATGTTTACGATGGCGATAGAACCAACGAAGAACCTGTACTTTTCTGGGACTTAATGGGGTATAGTTATGCGGGTGTTCCTTTGTATCTATCATCATATAGTCGTGAAAAACTTGGGTTCACAACTGACGCCAATATTGTAAAATTGACTAGTGAGGGGACTTACGAACTCAAACCAACAACTTATGACGAGGTGCATAATAACGGAGAAAACTCGGGGAATGTGCTTGCTTATGTTTATGAAGACAGCAATCACCCAGGGCAAAAAATATATATGGAATACCGCAATCAAGAGGGAAAATTTGAAAGCGGAATTAAAGACATTTACAACAAGCCAAATCTTAGAAAAGACGGGCTGATTGTTTATAGAGTTGACGAAAATATTAAGCAAGTGGCGGGTTACGACACAGGACTTTCATCCGGCAACTTCTTTGGCTTCCCACACAATATCTATGTTTTTAGAAATAGTAGAACAGAATTTGCTCTAAATGCAAATAATACGACAATTCAAAATATAACTTTTCAGTCTTATGATGCCTCAGTTGACCAAAAAGAACTTTTGCAAAAGGACATAACTTTTGAAGACAGTGGGCTGAAAATCGAGTTTGTAAAACTCGAAAATGGTAGCATTACTTTTAAAGTTACTGGCGGGCAACTAGAAAAAGAGGATACGAGAGATATTTCGCAAATTAAACTTGCTGGCGAACAAGTTGTAACTCACGAAGTTGGCACTTCTTATAGTGATTTAGGAATTGACTATGGAGAGTTTAGCGCAAGTGAGTTTACAGTAGAAAAAATTGACAATGTTAATAAAAACATTTCATCGCTTGGGCAGTTCTCTTACACATATCGTTTAATTTTAAATAAAGACAAAACCAAAACTGTAACGCTTACAAGAATTGTAAACCTTGTTGACACAACCGCGCCTATCATCAATCTTTTAGGTGATGAAACTGTGGTGGTCGAAAGCCTAGATGCATTTGTGGATGAGGGCGTGGAATATTCTGATAATCACAACTCCAAGTCTGAGTTGACATTTAAAAAAGGTGAAATAACCCAAATAACAGAAAACTATTACAAAATTGATTACACTGTTACTGATACCTCTGGAAACAGTGCAAGCGTAACAAGGTATATTTTAATTCAAACTAAAACCGATTTTTCAAGTGTTAAACTTATAGGCGATGAAGAGGTGAGAGTTGAAGTAAACACCACATATAGCGATGCGGGAGTTGACTGGGGAACTTTCAGTAAGAGCGATTTCACGCAAAAGATAGAAAGCGATGTAAATGTGGCAAAATTAAGCGGGAAAGACGAATATTACACCTATGTTTACAAACTTACTTTCACGCCGACAGGGGAAACATTTACGCTTACAAGAAAAGTTAGAGTGGTTGACACAACCGCTCCAACCATAATACTAAAAGGAAAAACGAATTTAACTTACACAACTCTTGCTTCCTATAAAGAAATGGGTGCTGATTATAGCGATAATTATAACCAAATTGCTGATTTAAAGTTTAATATAAGCGCGCCATTTAAAGTAGACGAAAATAGGTATAAAATTGTTTACACTGTGGCTGATACTTCTTTAAATACTGCAACCGCTGAAAGATATATTGTAATAAACCCAAATTATTTTGAATCTGTAAGACTTGTCGGTGAGCAAGAAATTGCCCTTGCAGTTAAAAATCAGTATGCAGACGCGGGAATAGATTTTGGCGAGTTTAAAAAGTCTGATTTTGAAATTGAAGAAACAAATGGTGTGAATATAAACAAAATAACAACAAATGGGCTTTACTATACATATTCATATAAACTCACATTGATTGAAAGTGGTGAAAGTTTCACTTTGACTAGAAAAATCAAAGTAGAAGACAAAGAAGCGCCAAAGATACAACTTTTAGGTGAAAAAGAAATAAGCCTTTATCCAAGTGAACTTCTCACTTATAGCGACAGAAATGTTTCATTTAGTGATAACTATTGCTCACAAAATGAAATTGTGTTAAATACAAAACTTGTAAAGATTAACGAATTAAAATATCATTATGTTTATAAAGTAATTGACACAAGCGGAAACGAAAGTGAAGAGGTTTATAGAGTTATAAAGGTTAAAACAAAACCTGTAACAAACAACCAAATAGTCATTGATGTCAACGATAGTAGCACCTTGGCGGAAGAGTATTATATTGGTAAAACAATAAAATTTAAGGTTAATATCAACTTTGTTGAAGATAACAGCAAAAACCAAACGGTTAAATTTTTCATTAACGGTGAGGAAATGCCAGAGGCAGTAGGCTATTCATTTTATTACGAATTTGAAAATGCGGGGACGTATAATATTAAAATTCAAGTAGGTGAAAGCGCAAGCAAAGAAATGACAATAGTTGTAAAAGATTCACCATCTTCTGAAACAAAGAAATATAACCAAACTTTAATTATTGCTCTCGGTGTTGGCGGTGGCGGACTGGTGGTAATGGGAATTGTTATCGCAATCGCAGGTAGAAAAAAGAGACTTAGCGACTTGGAAGGGTACTAAAACTAAACCTTTAAAAAGTTGTTTTGCTTGATTTACAGAAAAAGCAAAAATGGTTTAAAAAATTGGCGCGAGCGCTTCTTTTGCGAAAGTGGTTTTATGAGTGTAAAGAAAATACTTTGCAAAAAAGTGCCCCCCAAAAGAGAAGTTTTGAGAATTGCAACCATGTAAAAATTGCCCCGCAAAACATCTTTTTTTGGGGGATATTTTGCGAAAAATAGCCTAAGGGGAACACCTTTGGAAGAACCTTTTTGCAAAAAACTTGGAAAAACATTTAAAACAAAAAACACCTTTTTAGTATGATTTTTAAAAGGTGTTTTTTTTAATTGTGCAAGGCTTCGCACAGGCAAAACTATGCTTTTTTGCGGTTTTAAACGCGTTTTATAGTAAAAAATATATTAAATTATTAAATTTTTACTTTTTCTTTCGTTTTTCAGAGAAAAAGTCTGTAAGTAGTTTCTCACATTCAGCCAAATGAGTTTTGTCAAACACGACCTCGGTCTTATGGTTTAGGCGAGTGCTTGTAAGAATGGAGGAGCACAGCCCATCACAAGAAGTCTTTTCTTCGGCGCCATAAACCAATTTATCAATGCGAGCATTTGCGATTGCCCCAGCGCACATTGGGCAAGGTTCAAGTGTTACATATATCGTTGCATTTTCTATTCGCCAAGATTTTAGTTTTTTGCATGCCTTTTCAATGGCTATAATTTCAGCATGGGCTGTTGCATTTTGAGTTTTTTCCCTCTTGTTTCGTCCGCGCGCAACAATCTTTCCGTCGACCACAATAACCGCACCGATTGGGACTTCACCTTCATCATAACTTTTCTTTGCTTCTTTTAGCGCTTCTTTCATAAAATCTTTCATAAACTAAGTTTAATATATTTTTTTAGCAAAGTAAAGTTAATTTTGTTGTGTTTTGTTAAATCTTGTTGTATAATTGCCACATGAATAAGTTTGTGCCAGAAAAAAAGTATGCATACAAAACTGAGGACTCGGGGAAAGTCTACTTTTTTGCAATCATAGCACTTTTGGCACTTAATTTCATATTTTCGTTTATTGCAGACGCTCTTGCTTCAAACAGCACTCTTGACAAAGCGGAGGCAGTAAAAGGAATTTACAATTCACCTCTTTTTAATTCTTTATTTGCACTTTGCTCGCTTTTAGTTTTGCTCGGTGTATACTTCTTGCATAAAAAGATTGAAAATTTTTCTTACTCGGCTTGCGCAATAACAAAAAAAGTTAAGTGGCATACGGTTTTAATCTGTATTTTGGTGGGAGTTGTCTCACTTTTGGGCTTGCAATATCTCACTGGGGCATTTGACGACTTTTTGGGACTTATCAAATTCCCGCTAGATAGTTCAAGCGTTTTTGACTTGTCAAACGCTGGCAACTATATTTTAGCGACCATCGTCCTTTGCTTAATTCCCGCAATCGGGGAAGAACTTATTTTTAGGGGAGTTGTCTTGCATGGGCTTCAAAGCAGGTTCACATCATGGGGAGCAATAAGTTTGTCAAGTGCAATGTTTGCTTTGTTCCACATGAATTTGCAACAAGTGTTTTATCAATTTTTATTAGGAATGATAATGGCTTGGGTTGTTCTCAAAACAGGCTCGCTTATTTCTTCAATGATAGTGCATTTTACAAGTAATTTCCTTGTAGTTACGATGGAATTTATCCGCGTTCAAACAGGATTTTCGCTGAATATTGCCCACACTTGGTGGTTCTATCTTCTTGCTGTAATATTGGCAGGTATCACATTTGCAGTGCTTTTTGTAATTGACAAATTTTATTTCAACAAACTTAACGCTCAATCTGAAAATATAGATAAAAACGACAAAACTTTTGATAACAACAGTAATAATGTGTTAAATAACGAAAGCGCTTCAAAAGCACCTTCCCTAAATTTGTCCGCAGGTCAAAAAGAGGCTCGCGCGTCAGGATACTTGTATCTTGCGCTATCAATAGGTGTTATTTTGCTTATAGTAAGCACTGTATCGTCATATCTTGCGGGCTAAAACGATTGGGTGCTAACAAGATAAGAGAAAGCGTTTTGGGATATTTGACAAAATTGTGAATAACATATTTAAGGAGTAACATGACATTTAAAAACCGCGTAACTAGAACAGTTTTTTATAGCTACATCTGTATTGTGGCGTTTTTTGTTACTATAAGAATGCTTACTTCTTTTAAGGTGCTGTCCTTTTCGGGGGCGTGGGACTATGTGATTAACGCGTTTATCCAAATTGGTCTTATGCTTGCACTTCCTATTTTCATTTTTTGTTTTAGACATAAAGAAAAGCCAAAAGAAACATTAAAATTTTTCGGATATAAAAAGATAAGTTTCAAAGCGGTTGGAATTGCCATTTTAATGGGAGTTGCAGTTTATATTTTAAACATTTTTGTATCCAACTTCTTTTATAGCCTTATAAGAAGCCTAGGATTTAAAAGTGGCAACTCTATAACAGAAGGCTCGGCGTATCCTGTTTGGTTACTTTTTATAAACCTTGTGTGCACTGCAATATTGCCAGCGGTTTGCGAAGAGACAACCCACCGCGGTTTAGTTTTGAAAGGGTTAAGCCCACTGGGAAGAAAAAGGGCAATTATTATTTCTTCTATGCTCTTCGGTCTTGCCCACATGAACATACAACAATTCTTCTATGCAACACTAATAGGATTTTTGCTAGGCTATGTGGCATCAACTTGTGATTCAATTTATCCCGCAATGATAATTCATTTCATGAACAATGCGTTAAGCACTCTCATGTCTTATTCGGCAATCAAGGGATATAAGTGGCATTTTATTCACAACTTTTTAAATGCAAACCTAACCACAAGACCACTGATTGCAATTATTTTTTCAATAGCGCTGATTGTGCTTGCATCCCTACTTTTATGGTTACTATTGAAAGCGCTTTTCAAAGAAACCGTACAAAAAAGAACCGCTCTTTTGCAAGAGGAAATTTTCAAAGAACTTGCTAAAAACACATACCTAATGGAATTGCAGGAGGTGGCGGACGGGAACACAAACCTTCCTGCCCAACGAAATGTATCGTTTGAAGAGTTTGATGCAATCTATCAACAAAAAGGCCTGGAACTTGGATATTTCACCGAGTTTGAAGCAAGACTTATGTTTGATGAAACGCCGTACAAAATGGATAAAGTAACAAAAGCGCTTATGATAACTTGCCTAACCTTAGCCTCTATAATAACAATATTCACATTTATATGGGGACTTCTATGATAAATATAAAAATTGTATGCGTGGGAAATCTTAAAGAAAAATTTTGGAGCGAGGCGTGCGAGGAGTATATCAAACGCCTTGGACGATTTTGTAAGGTTAAGGTTGTAGAACTTCCCGAACAAAATAAATATGAACAAATCGATAGGATAATTGCGGAAGAAAGTAAAGAAATTCTTGCCAGTATTGAGGGACTTTGTTGCCTGCTTGACATAAATGGCAAGATGGTAACCAGCGAAGATTTGGCTAGTTTTATAAGCGAGAAATCTCTTGTTGCAAGCACAATAACCTTTGTTATTGGTGGCTCTTATGGCGTGAGCGATGCTGTAAAAGAAAAAATCCCGTCAAAGATTTCCTTTGGCAGGGTAACTTATCCGCATAACCTAGCAAGAGTTATACTTTTAGAGCAAATTTATCGCGCTTTCATGATTAATGGTGGCGGGAAATATCATAAATAGGTGTTTTGATGCTTTTCGCCTTTTTAAATAAAATTTATCTTTGCAAGAGAAAAATCTTGCCTAGATAAACGCTTGTTAAGCAAAAAATAGAATACAAAATGATACGCTGAGAAAAAGCGTAAAAAGTGCAAGGGTTACAAAATTTTTTTCCATTTTTATCACCTTTTGGGAATTGTTTGAATATATTAATTTCTAAGGCTATTTTCGACCTAAATGCTCATCAAACAGCCCATCTTCACTGCTTCCGCCTTGAAAATTTGCATCTGCACGAGGGTTGTAGTCATCGCGGGGAGGGTGGTTTTCGTATTGGTTACGACTTTGCCCAGAAGGATAATTTGAGCCTTCATAATAACCCTGCCACTGATTATGTGAGTAACCTTCGTTTGGCATTTGGCTGTAATCGGGTTGAGAATAACGAGAATACTCTTCATTTGAGCGAGGTTTACTTTCTTGAAAATGCTCTTGCGATGCTTCAACATTTGCTCCTGCTACTTGCATACGCTCATCGCTATTTATCTTGTCAATATTTTTCTTTAAATCTTTTTTATTTTTGCGTGAAAAAACAGCAATAGTTCCTTTCCCTTTAAACATCTTAAAGAGAAGAATAATACTGCTAAGCCCAAAGATTATATAGATAATTCTGGAAAAGATTGACGCCTGATAACCAAATATTCCGGCGATAAAATCATACTGTAAAAGGCCAATCATCAGCCAATTTACACCACCAATTAAGGCGATAAGAAACGAAAAAATTGTAAGCATATTTACTCCTTATGATAGTTATTTGCAAAAGAATAAAAATAATGCAAATTGTGAAAAACACTTGACTAAAAAATAAAAAATGGTTATAATACGACTTTGAAAATGGAAAGGAGGTCAATTTTTATGACACATATCTTAACTCCACAAGGGAAAAAACAACTTGAAGAAAAACTTGATTTCTTTAAATCTGTAAGAAGACCAGAGGTTGCAAAAAAAATCGGAATTGCAAGGGAATTTGGCGATTTAAGTGAAAACTCAGAATATGACGCAGCAAAGGAAGAGCAGGCTCAGGTAGAGGCCGAAATTGCTGAAATGGAAAGCATTTTATTAAACTGCAAAGTGGTTTCAGAGAAAAATAATGATGGTACTGTGGGCGTTGGCTCAACAGTGAGACTTTATGATGTAGATTTTGATGAAGAACTCACTTATACTATCCTTGGTTCAAACGAGTCTGACCCTGTAAATGGCAAGATTAGCATTAACTCTCCTGTTGGAACTGCACTTCTTGGGCATAAAAAAGGGGAAACAATTTCTGTTAAACTTGAACATGGTGTTCTTGAATATAAAATTCTTGATGTTCAATAAGATTTAACTTGGACGACCATAAGATTTAACTTAATAGTTTAAGAAAACGCAAATTTTGACAAAGATTTCCTTGCCAAAATTTCTTTTTTATTGTATAATGTTTAAAGCAAGTAAAATTATAGGAATAAAGCGTAGGAAATAAAGCGTATGATGTTTAAAAATTCAGTAAAATTATTATGCTCTAATTTCGACAAGGTTTGGAAACTTTTGGTTTTTCATATCTTGACGATAGGGCTTTGTTTTGGACTTTTATGCGTTTTTAAAGACCAATATGCTTCGGCGCTAAATCTCGCATGGAGTGAAGCCAACCTTGGCAATTATCTTCAAACGGGGACTCTTTATGGAAATAGTTTTTTTGGCGCACTCACTTCTATTGCCAACTTTGTTGTGATTTTCTTTGGCAAAATTTTCGCAAATGTTTGGCATGGACTATACTTTTGCTTAATCGTTTTTTATGTATTGCCTTTCTTAATCAATATTGGCAAATATGTAGTTTCTGAAATGATGTATGGCTATATGTCTGCTGGGCAAAAGCAATCTTTTACAGGTTGCCTTCTCAAAACTTTGCCAAGCAGTATGGCTTACGCTTCATTAAAAACCCTTCTTTCTATTCCTTTTGATGCACTCATTGTTGCAGCAATTTGGGGAGTAACAAGAATTCAAGGTTCTTTCATGGTTTACCTCATGCCATTCTTGCTTGTGATTGTGGCTAGTATTTTCATGGGAATAAAAGAACTTTTTGTTGGTGGTTGGGCACCTGCAAAAATCACTTATGCACACAATATTGCAAGAAGTTACGGAATAGGCTTGCGTGCAAGTTTAAGAAGAAGCGACACAATTTACTCTTCGGCTTTCGTAATCTATCTTTTAACACTTGTGCTTACCCTTGTTTTTGGAGCATACTCATTAATCATACTTTTACCAGTTGTTTTCCCACTTCTTGACATATTTGAAATGGTTGCTTTCTTTTCAAGTCAAGGGATGAGATTCTATGTTGATAATGAATCAATAGTTTCTCCAAAGAAACTTGAAGAAGTCGATAAAATAGAAGACGCTAAATACATTTTATAAAAAACGATTTGACAAAAGACAAACGGGAGAATGTCCCTTTGTTTTTTGTGTGTTTGACGGGCACTTTTTGCAAAAAACACCAAATGTTTGGCTAAGTTTTGTTGTGCTTTGACTTAGATGGCAAAAATAGGGTTTAGAGCAAAATTAGATTTTTTAATTTAAACAAAGATTAATTCAAAGGTAAAAAGATTAACATTTAAGTAAAAACCTTAACTTGCTTTCGCTCTCCGAGTTTGAGTTGTTTAGGAGATAAATGAAGAAACTTGAAAAGTTAAACATAACAAAGGTCGCAAAAAGAAAAAAGCTTTATTACGCCCATAATGTATGATAAAGATAAAAATTAAAATAAAAATAAAAGGAGAAAAAATGAATAATAAACTTAAAATTACATTTTTAGGGGGAGTAGGTGAAATAGGTAAAAATATGACAGCCCTTGAATACAATGACGAAATCATCGTTATTGATGCGGGACTTACTTTCCCAGGGGAAGACTTGCCAGGCGTAGATATTGTTATACCAGACATGACTTACCTCATTCAAAACAAAGACAAAGTTAAAGCAATTTTGATTACACACGGACATGAAGACCATATCGGTGCAGTGCCATTTTTGCTTCAACAAATAAGCGCGCCAGTGTATGGTTCAAGACTTACACTCGCTCTTATTGAAAACAAAATGAAAGAGCATCCAAAAACCAAATTTAAAGGAATTGCGGTTAAGCCAAGAAATGTGCTTAAACTTGGTTCTTTCTCTATTGAATTTATTAAAGTTAGCCATTCTATCGCAGGCTCTCTTGCTCTTGCAATCACAACTCCGGTTGGAACAGTCGTTCACACTGGGGACTTCAAAATTGATTATGAACCTATTGATGGCGTAATGACTGACCTTCCAAGACTTGGCGAAATTGGAAGAAAAGGTGTAAATCTTCTTCTTTGCGAAAGTACTAATGTTTGCAGAAAAGGCTATTCAATGAGCGAAAAGAGCGTTGGAAGAACACTTGACGAAATCATTAAAAATCACGCAGAAAACAGAATAATTGTGGCAACATTTGCCTCAAATATTCACCGTATGCAACAAATCATGGACATTGCAGAGCGTTATAAAAGAAAGGTTGCATTCACTGGGAGAAGTATGGTGAATGTCAGTGAAGTTGCCATGAAAGTTGGAGAACTTACCTTCAATCGCGATAATATTGTTGACATCGAAAAAGTCGATAAAATGGACGATAAAGAAGTTCTTATTATGACAACAGGAAGCCAAGGTGAGCCAATGAGCGCTCTTACTAGAATGGCGGCTGGGGAGTTTAAAAACCTTAAAATTCGAGAAAACGACCTTGTAATTTTGTCTGCGTCTCCAATCCCTGGGAATGAGAAAAATGTTTACAATGTTATCAATGCACTTTATAAACTTGGCGCCGATGTTATTTATGATGAACTTGCTGAGGTTCACACCTCTGGGCACGCTTGCCAAGAGGAACTTAAACTTATGCATAGCCTTGTAAAACCTAAATTCTTCATGCCAGTGCATGGTGAATATAGACACATGAAAACTCATAAAGAACTTGCAATGAACCTTGGAATGGACAAGAGAAACATTATACTTCCAAGCCTTGGAATGCAAGTGGAAATGGGACAAAATTCGCTTAAAGAAGTTGGTTATGTTAAGGCTGGACAACGCCTCGTTGACGGATACGGAATCGGAGACATGGACAGCAACGTACTTACTGAAAGAAAACAACTTTCTGAGGACGGAATTTGCGTTGTTTGCGTAAGCATCAACAACATTGCAGGCGAAGTGGTTGGCGAACCTTTTATCATCACTCGTGGCGTTGTTTATACTGACGAGCAAGAGAGTTTTGTTCAAGACGCAAAAGCAACAATCATTTCATCACTCAAAGAGGGAGATTTGCGCGGGGTTGAGCCAGCGGTTATCCGTTCTAGCCTTAGACGCAATCTTTCAAACTTTATTTTTAGAAGAACTAAACGCCGTCCAATAGTGCTTACTATTGTAACGCTTGCATAGTTATGGAACTAGAAAACCTAAAAAAATGCGCTCTTGATAGGTTTATTCCTCTTGTGCGCGAAGAAACGGGAAAAGCCCTTCAAGGGGAGTGCAAAAAATGTCAGCCTAAAAATATTTTAGAGATAGGCACGGCAATAGGCTATTCAGCACTCCTCATGCTTTCTTGTTGCGATGGCAATATATGCACTCTTGAAAAAGATGCAGTAAGATTTAAAGAAGCAGAAAATAATTTTGCCCAATATGGCGTTTCAAGCCGAATTGAAATGCATCTTGGAGATGCAAGAGATTATCTTGAAGAATATGCTCAAAGTGGTCGTAAATTTGATTTTGTTTTCCTAGACGGGCCCAAAGGACAATATATTCATTATTTGCCTCTTATAAAGGCAATTTTGAGTAAAAATGGAACACTTTTTGCCGATAATGTCAAACTTTTAGGACTTGTAGGTCATGATGAAAAAGTTACACACAAAAACCGCACTATGACCAGAAATATGACAAAATTTATTGACGAAATAAGTCATGACGAGGATTTTGAAACTCAATTTTTCACGATTGAAGACGGATATTTAGTTGCGAAAAAAGTTAATTGATTTAAATGTTTGTAATACTAGGCATTGCACTAAATATCATTGACCGAAACCTAAGCCGAGATAGTCAAAGTATCAAAATATAATGTCAAACAAAGTAATATCAAAAATGAGGTGTAAAAGCACCTTTTTTTGTTGCAACAAAATTTTATTAAAAAAATTGAAATTTTTTCAATATAAATTGTTTTTTTTGTTAATATTTGCTACAATACTACTATGAAATTTGAACTGAAAATAATTGAATTTTTGCAGTCTAATGCGACCTATGGTTGGATTAAATTTTTTGGCATGATAACTATGCTGGGCGGATTTTTGGGGATGCTCTTAGGTGCGGTCATTGTGTGGAGAAGAGGCAAAGGTTTGTCGGTAGCACTTGTAATAACTTTCCTCGTTGCAAGTCTTATCAATTATGTTTTAAAAGCGTTGATTTCAAGAGATAGACCTTTTGTTGTAAGCCAAGATATTTTAAATTTAGGTGGAGAAAGCGGATATAGTTTTCCATCAGGTCATAGCGTAGGGGCTGGAGTTATTGCAACATTTTTGTTTTATGCGCTTGTATCTTCATCGCAGAAAAAAGGCGTAAAAGTGGCTGGGTGCGTGGCAATATGCTTATACCCAATTTTAATTGCTTTTTCTC
The DNA here is from genome assembly GCA_934771475.1 of uncultured Clostridia bacterium. Taxonomy (GTDB): domain Bacteria; phylum Bacillota; class Clostridia; order Christensenellales; family UBA1242; genus Caccovivens. The sequence continues at coordinate 41,955 of CAKVMD010000006.1, read as the reverse complement.
GCATGGTTTTAGGTGTGCATTATTTAACCGATACGATTGCGGGAATAATTCTTGGTGTTTTGCTTGCACTAGTTGGAGTAAAGTTATATAATATTGCCATAAAAAAGATAGAAACTTTCAAACAAGAAGGAATTGATGACGATGAGTGAAATTTTTTCTATAATAACAAAAAATGAAGAAGAAACAATGCTTGTGGGAGAGAAACTTGCGGGAACTGTTGGCAAAGCGGTGATTTTCACCCTTGTAGGCGACCTCGGCGCAGGTAAAACTCACTTTGTAAAAGGCTTTGTGAAAGGTCTTGGGTGCAATATGACCGTTACAAGCCCTACATTTACTCTTCTAAATGTTTACGAGGGTGGAAGAAGAAAGGTTTACCACTTCGATATGTACAGACTTTCTTCACGCGAAGAAGCGGAAGAAATGGGCTTTAATGAGTATTTCGACCTAGATAGTCTTGACGGAATTGTATTTGTAGAGTGGCCAGAAAAGGTTAAAGGACTTATTCCATACCCTTATATTGAAATTAAAATTGAAAAACTTGAAGGAGACGCAAGAAAAATTATCGTTTCAAGCAAGATTAAGGAGGAAGAGTGATAGCAATTTCTACTGCGTATAAAAGAGCACTGATTGCTTATGATATAAAAGGTAAGCAAGGAGGAAGCGAAATTGACGCAAATCATGCTCATAGCGAAAACTTGCTTCACAGCATAGACGCGCTGTTAAACGATGCTGGTGCTTGTATAAAAGACAACGATAAATATGCTGTTGTAATCGGCCCCGGCTCGTTTACAGGGATAAGGATTGGTATGGCTCTCGTTAAGGGGCTTGTCGCAGGGGGGAAGGGCGAGAAGGTTATTCCTTTAACAACTTTTGACCTTATGTCATACACATACTTAAAAACCCAGCCAAAACAAGGTTTTGTGTGCATAATAAATGCGTTAAGCGGGCTATACTATGTCTGCGTTTACGACCATTGCGGAAACAAATTGTCAAAAGAGGAAGTTGTTCCAGCGGACGCTTTGTCAAAGTTTGAAGGACTAGACAAAGTAGGTCTATATGAAGAAAAATTAACTGAAAATCTTGTCCAGCCAAGTGCACAAGACCTTTTGGAATTGGCGAAAAACCGAGAACAAGATTTGACAGATGCAAGGAGCCTTTCACCACTTTATTTAAGAAGAAGTCAGGCAGAAGATGACCTTGAAAAAAAGTTGAAAAATAACTAAAAAATATTCATAAATCAATAGACTTTTTTTATTTATATTTGTATAATGTGTTAGACATACATAAAGGAGAAATTATGAAAAAACCTGTTTATATTAGATGTCCAAGATGTGAACTTAACTACATTCAAAAAAAGGATAAATTTTGCCCAGTTTGCAAGTCAGAAATGGAAGCAAAAAGAGATTTTGTTGACGACATTGATTTGGAACTTTGCCCAATTTGCAAAACAAACTACATTCAGTCAGACGAGATAATGTGTCCAAGTTGTTTGAAAGAGCATCAAAATGAAGATGGTGAAATCAACGAAGACTGGGAAGAATATATGTCTCGTGATGACGATGATGATATCACTACTGCCGAAGACGAAACTGGCGAAATGGCATCGGTAAGTGATATTACAAAATCAAGTCTTCTTGACGATGATGACGATTTAAGCACAGACCTTTCTTTTGTCGATGACGATGATGACATTGATTTCAGTGATGACGATGATGATGACGACACTGACGATGAAGATGAAGACGATGACGACGATTTTGACGATGACGATGATGATGACGAAGATTATGATGACGATGACGAATAGTCGCGCAGATGTCTAGTTGTTATAAAGAATATTGTTTGTAAAAGACTGTTTTTTACAAGTTGCAGAAAGCCCATAAAAATGTGATGAAAATGCAGAAAATAAAAATTTGAGAAGCCTTAAATAGGAAAGACTGCAATAATAGAAACCTGAAAATTAAAACTGCAATGATAAAAATAGTAATAAAAAAAATTCAATAAAAAAATTGAAATAAAAAATTGAAATAAAAAATTGAGAAACAAAAAACCGAAACATATTGTTTCGGTTTTTTGTTTGTTAGTTATTTGACTTTGTGAGAAAACTACTTTGTGAGAAAACTACTTTGTGAGAAAACTACTTTGCGAGAGAGCCAATTTGCGAGGAACTAAAATCTTGTTAATAAATAAATTTATTTAAGATTTAAGAATTTTTCTTCGCTTTTTTGTTTTTAGATGCTTTTTCGTCTTGCTCTGCAAGTATTCTTCTTTCAATTACAAGCAGGTATTCAGCAGAAATTGTATAGTCAATCTTTTCTTTAATAATGTTGATTTTTTCATTGAGTTTATTGATAGAGTGGTTATATGATTTAAACGCTCTTTCAACTTCTCTTGAAATCTTATCACCATCTTTCTCGCGAGCAGATTTAATAAATTGTTTGTGCTCTTCTTCAAGGGTTTCTCTATCTTTGATAAGAGATTCTTTTACTTTGTTTAAAGCGTCAAGTTCTTCATCTCTGCGTTTTTGTGCTTGAACCATAATAGCATCGTGATTCACTGCAAGTTTACGGTCGTAGGACTCCTTTCTAACCTTTTCAATCTTTTTAAGTTTGATATGTTTCATTGCGTAACCAATCACGCCGATAATTACTGCAAGTCCAGTAATGATTGATGGAACTAAAATCCATGCGTTGTCGCTGGCAGAGGAGTTTGTCGTATCATCAGTATTATTGTCATTGTTGTTATTGTCGTCATTTGATGTGGTTGTTTTTTGACTAGCAACATAAACTTTGTCATTAAGTTCTTCACTAGTTTGAGCCAACTTATAATCACTTTCGGGTGCGCTTGCAAAATCAAGATTTGAAATGAGCGCTGTTCCATAAGTATCTTCGCAATCTGTAATAAGTTTAATAACAAGATTAACAGAGTTTGTTGAAGATGCCTTGTAGAAAATTTCTATTGATTTAAATTCGTCTGCTGACAAAAGTTTGTCAACTGCTTCAAATCCGTCAATTTCAACGCTCACGCCATACTTGCAATCATGGTCATCAGTCTTTGCTGATAGAGCAGAGGAATTGAAAATTGTTGCAATATCAAGGCTTATTTTATAAAACTCGTTTTCTTTAAGTGATAATTTGTAATTCGAAGTCATTTTAACATATCCAGTGTTTCTTGAAGACAACACAAGATAGTTTCCATCAATTTTAAGTTTATCGTTAGATTCGTTATAAGCGTTGTTTCTTCCGTCAATGATTCCACCTGTGCCTGTTTGTGTGATTGGAGTGGTGAAATCACCATTTGCATCAGCAAAAGTATAAAATCTTGATAAAGATACTTCGCTTGTAGCACTTTCATTTAAGCCGAGTTTTGAAAGGTCAACTTTATTTGCCTTAGCCTCAAAGTTGTCGCCATAATCACTGCTTGAAGTAAAAGCGAAATCGTCAAGATATACCATTCCGCAAACTTTTTCTTCGCTATCGCCAAGGCTTATTTTAACTTGTGCGGTGTGAGATAAAAGTGCATGAGTGTGGAAGTAAACTTCAAAAGTTCCCCACTTGTCAAGGCTTGACAGATTGTTTTTAGAGAATAGCACGGTTCCATTTTCATCAATAACTTCAACCTTGATTTTTGAAACTGCGTTTAAGTCTGTTCCATTTTGGTTGTAGTATGAGAATGAAAGTTTGTGATAATTGTTTGCAGAAATATCAAAAGTACTTGATAAAATTGATTGGCTTGATTTTGTGCGGTTGTTCATGAGGTAAACATTGTTTGGCTTAACCACAGAAGAAACTCTTGCGTGCCCAGGGAAAATTCCAGCCCATGGATATGCTTCGCGGTTACTTGTGTACATTTGGTCATAAGTTGCTTTGTCATAGAGATAAACAATTCCGCTATCACAATAATCACTATCCTTGCTTGCTGTCCAATTTGTGGCGTTTACAAGGTAGTTTTCCTCCGCCTTATCGTTATCACTAGCGTCAAAACTTCCGTTTTTAATTCCTTTGTCGCTAGGAAGGGTAGAGGTAAGTTCAAGTTTGTTTGATGCGTTTGAGTAGTCAGCGCTTGTCGCGTACTCAACAGTGATATTGTCTACAACCACACAGCCTTTGGCCTGAGTTTCGGCATCGCCAAGCCACAATTCGAGATTGATTGAAGAATCAAACAGACTATGTCCCTTAACAAAAAATGTTATTGTTTGGTAATCATTTTCAAAACTGTTTTCTTTGTTTGAAGTGATTGCAGAGGTCTTGCCACTTTTTAATGTGTAAACTTCTTTGCTAACATCTGTGCTGTCCTCTGTCAAAAGGTTTGAGTAAGTTGCAAGGATGTTGTCGTTTTCTTGGACTTTAAGATAGAACGAACCAGATTCAATTTTAGAAACCTTTGCTTTAAGCGAAATTTTATAAACAGCGTGTGCCTTGATGTCAATTTCCTTGCTTTCAACGCCCACATAACCACTTGCGTTTTCCATTTTCCCATTTACTTTTTCGCCAGTAAAGAGAATAAGAGCCTGCTCGTTACCATTTCCAAGGTCTGTTCCCACATAGTCATACCCAGTAAGAGTCTTGAAATCGGCAGGTTGCATATTTAAAATATCTTGAATTAAAGCATGGCCATTTTGCTTTTTTGCAATCATGAACTCTTCGCCAAGAGTATCTGTGCCATCTATTATATCCTTTTCAAAATCGAAGTTGTAATCTTCAATATTTGCTATATAAGGCTTGTTTTCAAGAAGGTCGCTTACAAGGAAGATAGGTGATTTTGAGTCGCTATGGAAAGATTTGTAATCGTCGTGATTTGCATATCCCGCGCGGTTAATTTCTTCATAGAACTCGTTTTCACTATATCTAGTGCCTTGCAACTCGTCAAAGAATACTGCCCCTTGGCTTGTTTGCCCGTTTGCAGAACCAAGGTAGAGGTCAAAAGTTACACTTTGGCTCTCTTTGCCTGTTGCAACAAAGAAAGTAACCTCTTTCCAATCATTGATAGCAGTGTTGTTTGTTACAAGTCCTTCATAACCAATTACTCTGCTTTCACCATCTTTATCTTTGATACCATTTAAATAGATAGAAGCGCTCACGCTTGCGCCAGCATCTGCTTGCGCCTTAGGTAAAATGGTTTTAAATGCAACTGAAAATTTGTAATAAGAGTTTGCTTGAAGAGTGAAGCTTGAAGAGCGATATCCTTTTCTAGCCTCTTGGTTTCTGCCATCTTTTGTTACAGAGTTTATCATTAAAACCCTTGTATCACTTCCATAGTGTCCCGGATTTTCTTCAAGATGCAATGCGGATTGATTTTTCGCAAAAGAGTTGCTTGAATTATCGTCAACAGTGTTTATAATTGCGCCAAAAGCCTTGCTGTCTGTTTCGATAGCATTCCAAGTGTTATTACCCAAAGACTCACCCGAAGAGTATGGGTTAGACGCGGTTGCAAAAGAAGCGTTAGAGATAGTAACCCCTTCGTGATAAGATTTAACATATCCGCTTGTAGAAGTGTCTGCATAAGCCCTATTGACAAGATTTACGCCAGCAAGAGCAGAACAAATTGAAGTAGGAATAAGTGCTAGGGCACAACCTTTAATAATTTGAGATTTGTTTTTCATTATACACCTTTTAATTCGACTTTTAGACAAAAGCCACATAGTACTTTTATAGTATATAATATTTAAAATAAATAATCAAATAATTTTTTGATATTTATTCATAATAATTACATGCGAGAAAGAAATTTTGCCATAAAAAGTAACTATTCAAGTTTATCTTGCCTTAATAGTGGAGAATTTATCAAAAAAACAGGCGCAAAAACTGTTTTTAGTTTTATTTCGACAAAAGAACAAAAATTGCAACAATCTTTGCATAAAAAATCTGCGCATAGCGTTCTAATCTCAGCAAGCAAAGCGCCCAATAATCGCGCGGAAGAAGCGGGGAAAAAGGCAAATAGTAGCCAAAAGATAAAAACAGAATTTGGAGCAAAACAGAAGTTTATTCTGCTTTTAAGTGGCGCTTTTATAGGTATGCTTAACGGATTTTTTGGTGGCGGAGGAGGCATGGTTTGTGTGCCAATTTTGGAAAAGGTGTTATCGCTCGACAGCAAGCATTCTCATGCCACTGCGATTGCTGTAATATTCCCTTTAAGCCTCATTTCTGCCATAATTTATGTGGTAAATGGAAGCGTTGAAACCATGCCTCTTTTGACGGTTGGGTTAGGTGTGGTGGCGGGTGGAATTTTGGGGGCTTTCGCCCTTAAATTTTTGCCACCCAAAGTGGTTCAAATTTTGTTTGCAATAGTGATGTTTGCGGGAGGAATAAAACTTATTTTATGAGCAATTTTTTACTAATTTTTTTATATTTTCTTTCGGGTTTTTCTAGCGGAATTTTCGGGGGAATGGGCATGGGCGGAGGAACAATTTTAATTCCTATTTTGACCATATTTTTTTCACTCGACCAGCGCCTCAGTCAAGGAATAAATTTAATATCTTTTTTGGTTATGAGTTTGGTGGCTCTTATCATTCATTATAAAAATGGTTTTTTGTCCCTTAAAGGCACTTTTTATATCATCCTAAGCGGTCTCATTTTTTCATGCGGTGGCGCGCTTTTAGCGGGTTACTTGCCGAGCAAAATTTTAAGACAAAGTTTCGGTGTTTTCCTGTGTATTTTGGCAGTTTTTCAAGCCTATAAAAGTTTGTTTGGTTGTCAAGCCTCTAAAAAAAGTCATAAAACCTTGCAAAAAGGGCAAAAGAAAGCAAAAAAGTGATTTCCTCTGCTAGACAAAATAATAAAAATATGTTATTATTAATCAGCGGAGGTCTTTTTTATGATAGACAAAAATAAGTGCATTAGTTGTGGGACTTGCGTTGCAATATGTCCAGTAGAGGCAATCAGTTTCGCAAATGATGGAAAAGCACAAATAGATACTAAAAAATGCATTAAATGTGGCGCTTGTCAGGCAAGTTGTCCAGTTGAAGCAATAGAGATTAAATAGGAGAAGTCATGGAAAAAATCGCAATTATCGAACTTAACGAATCAGCACTCAAATTATCAATTTTTCTTACAAATGAAGGAAAAGAAAAACTTTGCATGGAAAGACAACAATTTTTCCCAGTGGGCAAAGAAATCACTGGGGACGAACTTTTAAGCCCAAAAACAAAGGCTGAAATTTTGTCTGTTCTTAAAATTTACAGAAAGATGATTGAACAGCACAGCGTGAGCAAAATATTTGCTGTTGCAGACAATGTTATTCTTCGTGCAAGAAATTATCGTGGGTTTTTAGATGAAATCTACAACAATACTGGCCTCAATTTCTTGATTTTAAATGATGAAGATTTTGTTAAAGCAATGTTTAACGGAGTGGTTAATTCGATTGATAACGCGAAAGGTGTATTTGTTTACATCGGCGCATATAGAACCTATCTTGTAAAGTATAATCGTCGCGCAATTATTGCAAATGCAGTTTTGCCATTAGGGTTTAGAGCAGAAGGCGCAGAAGAGGATATGGATAAGGTTTGCACGATTGTAAAAGGTGAACTTTTGTCTGCAAATGCCAAAGACTTATTTGAAGAAGACAGCAAAATTGTTGGTGTGGGAAGTCCTTTTATCAATATGGGTAGAATATCAAAGAAACTTGACCGCTATCCACTTGATATAGATAACAACTATCCTTTGACCAAAGAGTCTGCTTTGGGCGCTTATGATTTCATCAAGGGGCTTGACAGAGAAAAAATTAGAAAGATTAAAGGGCTTGGAAATGAGAACGCCGACAAAATTGCAAGGGGAAGCGCTATAATAAGAGCGGTTTATGAGACTCTTGGACTAAGCGAAATCACAATTTCCGATGCATCACTTAAAATGGGCATACTTTATCAAAATGTATTGTCTCAAAATCAGGAAAGATTTAATGACTTACTTGCGAACTCTCTTGATAACTATTATGAGTTTGAAAAGGACGAATTTTCAATAAATGTGGATGTTTACAATATGTCTCTCATTCTATTTAAGCAACTTAAAGTAATGCACAAACTTCCAAGATTTTATGTTAAGCCTTTAAGGATTGCTTCATATATGTATGATGCAGGGAAAAGTACCAACAGCGAAGATTTTACAAAGTATAGCGTGGACAAGATTGTAAATTGTGGCATTAATGGCGCAACTCATCGTGAACTCTTAATTGCAGGGTTTATCGCTCTTTGCCAAAACCTTGATGACTTTTCTCTCAACGAGTGGATAAAATATAAAGGCATCCTCACTGAGGAAGATTTGGATGCTGTAAGAAAACTTGGCGTTATTGTCAAACTTGCAGTTGCACTCAATGCATCTGGTAAGGCTGTCGTACAAGATATCGTTTGTGATATTTTAGGCGATTCAATTATAATGAAAACTGTAACTGAAAATGACGCTTCTTACGAAATATTGGAGGGGATGAAGGTTGCCTCTGATTACAAAAAAGTATACAAAAAAAGCCTTCAAATAATTTAGACAAACTTAAAAATGTATTTTCGCCCCTTTAAAGGATACTTTACAAGCGTAAAGGCATAAATAAAGACAAATAGGGCAAAAAAATCATAAGGAGTTTTAATGAAAAAAAGTGGTTTTTGGTTTGCGGTGTTCACTTTGGTGTTCGTGCTAAGTTTTTCGTATGTTTGCACAGAGTTTATTATCCCATTTTTCAAGGGACACTATACTTACAGCGCAACGCAATGCTTGACCGATGATATAACCGCCGATATGGACGCTTATGCTATTGCTGATAAGTATAGCGAGGCGGGTGCTATAACGAGAATTGCTATAAGTTATTCGCTCACCGAAGTCTCATGGGGCTCGGGGGTGTGCATTGCTTCAAATGGTTATAAAACCACATCTCTTGAAAATGAATATACCGCTTCAAAAGGCAGTTATTTTGCAACTAACTACCATGTAATTGACAAAGTTGCAACTTCATCTGGGTTTAGCATAAGTGTTGAAGTTGAAAAGAAAGATGAAAATGGTGATTTGACTTATCCAAGTTATTCGGGGAAATTGTTGTGGTATAATAAAGACCTTGATGTTGCGATTGTCTACACAGAACAAAACTTTGGCTATGTGTCAATGAGGGATAATTGGATTGATTATGATTCTACTGGCAGACATAGAGAAAGCGTGTTTGTTATGGGGACACCTGTTGATACGCAAAACAGAAATCGTGTAACAACTGGTGGTATCGGTTCAATCTCTGGCTTGCACGCAAATACACTCACCACAGTTAGCGGTAAAAATGTGGTAAACAACTACTATGAAGATGTTATTGATTTAACCGCTGATATTTCAAGCGGAAATTCTGGTGGCGGTGTGTTTGACAGTAAAGGAAGACTTATTGGTCTTTCAACTCTTGGTATAACTTATGAAGATGGTGGCGTAACTGCATTTAATGGCGCAACTGCGATTTATCCTGTTATGAAAGCACTAGACAAAGTTATAGTAAACAACGAAACGAGTGAAGAACATAAAGTTTATGACCTTGAAAAACTTGGAATTAAAGGATATGATGGAAACGAGGCAAACGCTATAAAATTGTATTCAAACTATTTGGATGGAAACTATTATACAAGCGTTTCCTTCAATGATTATGGTTATTATGTAGAGTCTTCTTCTATTGGGTTGTCAAAAGTTGCTATCAAAAAAGTAAAGCTTGAAAGAGGGGAAGAAGTTGTTGACGAGGTTGAAATCTTGGATAGAAACGACCTTATTTATATACTTTTAAAAGCAAATGCGGGCGATGTTTTGACTGTAACATTTCCTTCGGGCACGTTGTTTGGTGGCACAATAACCAAAGCGATAACATTGTCATAAATTTTGACCATTTGAAAATGATTTAAACTTTACCTTATTTTAGGGAGGCAAAAGATGAGTAAATATAATTATGCGATTGAAATAGGCGGTTCCTTTACCAAAATATACGTAAAAGAAGAGGGGTTTGCTCTTTGTGAGCCAACTCTTGTTGCCGCTGAACCAACCAGTGAAGGTTACAAAATTGTTGCTTTTGGACAAGAAGCAAAAAATATGATGGGCAAAACAAGTGAAAATATTGAAGTGTTTTCTCCAATCATTAATGGTGAAATCAAAAATTATCAATATTTAAGACTTCTGCTTGACTATTTCTTTGAAAAGGTGGGGCACAAAAAGAAAAAAGACTCTGTTTTAGTGCTTATAAACCTTGGATTGACTGCCGAAGAGAAAAATAAATTTATATCATTGCTTTATGACCTTGAATTTAAAGAGGTATCTTTAATTCCAACCATTGTCTGCTCTTGTATTGGCGCGGGCAAAAGTATAAGTTCAACAAGGTCAGTGCTTGTCGCAAATATTGGAGGGGCAAACACTGATGTTGCGGTTATAAACATGAACAGCATCGTCAAAGGTGCAACGCTTGGGCTTGGTGGACGAGCAGTTGATGTTGCAATCGCAAATCAAATTGCATATAATCATGGGATTGTGTTAGGTCTTTCAACCAGTGAAAAACTTAAAATAGAGGTTGGGAGTCTATACGAGAATGACACTCTTAACATGGAAGTTACGGGAGTTGATGGTGAAACTAAAATTCCAACTTCATATATAATATCATCAAATGATTTGCTTCCAGTTCTTGAACCATTCTTTGATGAAATTGTAAGAACGATTGATGTAACAATAACTTCTCTTGCCCCTGAAATCTCTGCTGATATCATAAGTGGAGGAGTGGTTTTTGTTGGCGGAATGGCAAAAACAAATGGACTTGACCACTATCTTAAAAAACATTTTAGATATCCTTTTAAAATTGCTGATGATGCTGAAAATGTGTCTATTTTGGGCGCTGGAAAACTCCTTGAAGACGAAAAACTTCTCTCTAAATTAATTGATAATATATAGCGAAACTTAAAAATCTAGCAATTTGTTTGAAATGATTATATGTGATTCATAATGAAATGAATTTATTATAACTACTACAATATGAATAACTTTAAGTTTATGAAATGAAAATATAAAAATCTATAATCGGGCGTAAAAATGAGAGCATTTTAGCTTTCAGCGAATATGCTCTCTCCCGCACCCGCCCTTAGCGGGACGCGAATGGCTTTGCTTGTGCAAAGCCATTTTTACGCCCCCCAATTACCCGAAAAGACCGAAGTGGCAATGTGCTTTGATTACGCGGTCTTTTTTAGTGCGAATAAACCTTTGCTAATGAGCGCGTTTTATATGAACAAAATAAATTTTATTCTTTATTGCCAATAAAAGACAATTTGGCTTATCTTTTGACAAACAACTTCTTTAAATATTCCAATAGAAAATGCTAAAATAACCACATAGGAGGTGGCAGTGGCTCGCAAAATAGTTCTTACAAGTGGCAAAGGCGGGGTTGGGAAAACAACGGTCTGTGCAAACCTTGGTATAAATCTTGCAAAACTAGGGTTTCGTGTCGCCATTGTTGATACAGATATAGGTTTAAATAATATGGATGTCGTATTAGGACTTGATAGACAAGTTGTCTTCGATATTACCGATATAATAATGGGAAGATGTCGTCCTAAACAAGCCCTCGTTCAGGATAAAAAAATTTCTTCACTTTATCTTTTGCCGTCTGCCCATGCCTACAATAAAGTTAGCATTCTTGGGGAACACATTAAAAGCGTTGTAGATAGCCTTGATTCAAGTTTTGATTATATTTTAATAGATTGTCCAGCGGGAGTTGAAGCGGGTTTTCATAGGGCTGTTTTCCCTGCCAATGAGGCTATTGTTGTGGTTACCCCTCATTTGTCGTCAATTCGGGATGCTGATAAGGTCATAGGACTTTTAAATGATTATGATATTGGCTTTACGGGCTTAGTTGTAAACCGCATGAGAGGGGATTTGCTTCTAAATGGTGATATGATGGATATCGAAAGTATAGTGAAAGCACTTAACATTCCGCTTCTTGGCGTTATTCCAGAAGATGATGCGATTGGCTCCTCATGTTCTATGGGTGGAAGAGTGCAAAGTGTGGAGAGCGCTCGCGCATTTACCCTTTTAAGCGAGAATTTGCACAATGGTTCTAAAAAGATCTTCGATTGCACATATAAGTATCGTGGTTTAATGGGGTATATCCGCAGAAACTTAAAAAAGCATTGTTAGGAGGTTTGTATGCGTTATCAAATTGCTTCAAGGCTTGAAGAAATTTTGACAGAAGATAAATTTTGCGACCCTCAACATGTTTGTGAGGTGTTAAAAGAGGAGATTGAACCTATTGCCAAAAATTATCTTGCACTTAACAACGATATAAAGGTTCGATATCGCAAAGACGGAGAAAAAAGCATATTTTTTATTGAAATGACAGCCGAGCGCATAAAACCTTTCGGTTATGTCCCGGTGTAAAATAAATATGAATATGCGATAAAATGACTTGAACTTTGCCATAAATAAAAATTTTAAAATAAAAATCCACCAGTAAAACTGGTGGTTTTCTTTAACAACAAAAAAATCACGATTTTATAATCGTGATTTTTTATAAGTTAAACTCTCTCCCAGCAAGCATATAAGGTTGCATTTGCGGTAACAGTATAAGATGTAAAACCATTTCCGCCTTTGGTTGAATAACCCCATTCGGAAGTTCCCCAAGTAGTCGATTTAAGAGTGTACTTAGTTACATGGGCTTTTGTCGCCCAGGCTACGGCCGAAACTTGATATTTGCTTTGTTTAAGGTCGATGATTGTTCCTTCAAGGAATTTCTCTGAGCCTATTTCGGCAGGAGCACCATCTTTCCATGAAGCGTTTGGAAGAAGCGTGCTATTATATAATTTCAAATTGAATGTAATTGAATAATAATGTTTCGTTTCTACTTCCCAGTTTGCAACGATATTAACATCTTTATCAGGAGCGATTGTCAGGTTTTCGCTGTATCCTTTGAAAGTGTAAGTTACGCGAGTGTTTCCGTCATCTTCAACATAAGTTGATTGACTTGGAAGTGCTGGCATTTCTTCGCCTTCATAAAGGTCAAATTCGCTGTTAGTTACTGTGCCATAAGCGCTGGTATAACTAAAATGATACTTATTTCTGATATAAAGGGTAAGGTCGCTTGAAATTTCAAATGCTTCCATATATTGCTCATTAAAGTTTTTGTCTAAATAGTATCTAGTGTTTTCGTTTACAAGAGCATGAGTAAATTCTGCCTTATCTCCAACTTTGACTTGCTTTTCAATTAATAGTTCATCATTGTGATAAAGTTTAAATGAAGCGGTGGTTTCAACTTTATAAACGTCCCATTTTGCGTAAAGTACAACATCAAAGTCTGGCATAATTGAGTCATTAAACTCAGTGCCTTCATTAAATTCTGCGCTTGTGTACCAGCCGGCGAAGTGAGAATAAGTTGTTGTAGAGTCAACAGTTTCTTCTTTATCTTCAAGTTCAAAGAGTGTTATTTCGCTTCCAGCGAGTTTGGTAATGCTGTCGCAAGTGAAAGCGCTGTTTGTAACGAATGTGATTGTGCGATAATAAACTTTTGTTTCAACCCATTTTGCGTAAAGGGTTGTATCTCTTCTTGGCATTGTTTGAGAAGTGAAAAGAGTGTTTTCATCAAAGTTTTCACTAGTATACCAACCACCAAAAGTTTTTGTAGATTTGTAAATACCGTTATCGTTTACAATGTTTGGAAGGGTAGGGAGTGATATAGGAGTTTTATAACTTCCGGTAATATCACTCACTGAATTCCCGCCATTTGAATTAAATTTGATTGTATAAATCTTTTCGCTTGCTTTTGTCCATTTGCCCTTGCTTGCTTCCCATTCTTCGTCATAAGCATGAGTGTATGAGTTTACATACTCGTAAAGAGCGCTCATGTCAACTGGGTCGAGATAGTCTACAAGGTCGATATTTTTGCTGTCAAGTTGAAGATTTACTGTATCGCCTTTAAGAGGAAGGTCAAAGCCAAATTCCAAATGTGATACATAATTTTTGTTGTTTCTATCGGTGCCAGTTCTAAACAAGATAGACATGATACCAAGTTGAGGGTTGTTGGCAATTTCTGCCATGTTTATGCTAACTTTAAAACTATTTGCATCTACAATTTCAATAGGTTTTAAAATGTTGCTATAATCCATTGGAGTGGTTCGGTTTGAAGCCAAAGACATAGATTCTTTCATGGCGTTTATGATAGTGTCAGTAAAGCCGATGCTGTATTGAACATAATACATAGGGTCTTCAAGAAGTCTGTCAAGACTGATTTTGGTAGCTTTTTCATAAGAACGCTTGCCCGCACCGAACATAATGTCAACAGTTTCACTTCTGTAAATGTAAATGGCTTCATCTTTGTAATAGATATATAAGAATCTGTTGTCGCCACTTTCTGTATCGCCAAATTCATAAGGGACATCGTTGTTGACTTCAACAACCGCAGGTATTTCGCCAAGAACAATCGCAATTTCAGGTTTTTTATCAACGATTTTGACTCTTATATCAAATGGGATAACATTGTTTTTCCCAAGGGCTTTGACTGCGCCCGCGAGGTCAATTCCTGCAAGTTTTCCGTTAACATTGAATGTTCCTGCAATGTGGAAATCTTTAGTTGTTACCATGTTTACAAGAGCCTTAATAAGGTCGCTTGCGCGTGAGATGTCAACATAATTTTTGCTCTTATCAACGCCTTGGTATCCAGTCCAATCTTGAATATCAAGTTTGGCTGAGAGTTGTCTTGATCTGTTAGAGTTGTAAATGTTGTCAATTTTAATCCCGGTCAAAGAGTCTTCTGTGCTAGTAAATGAAATAATAATGTCTTGTGCGTTATCATCTCCATAAAGAAGTTTTCCGTTAAGTGAGATAACAAGGTCGTTGCCATTTGTATAAAGCCCGCTGATATAATCAAGGTATTTAATCATTTTCATTGGGTCAATGTCTGTAATGCTAGTGTCAATACCGATTTCTTCTTTAAGGTTGAAGTCAAGGTCAACTTTGTCGAGGAAAGGTATTGTGCTTGGGTCGATTCCTAAAAATTCGAGAGCGATTGAAAGAATTTCTCCAAATGCTTTGTTGTCGATTTTGATTAACAAGCCATTGTAATTGAAGTAGAGCACGCCTTCTTCTACGAAGAATGAAATGTCGAGCCCGTCAATGTCATTGCTTGAAATAACGGCACCAAGTTTGATTTGTGAAGAGTAATCTGCTTGAACGCTTGCATTTACTTTTTGTCCGTTGTCAAGGAATACAATTTCAGCAAGCGCTTTGATGTGTCCAGCGTCAACAAATTGCATTGCTTTTTCAACATAACCTATCAGCGTCATAACATCCACATATTCGCCACTAACTGAGATGTCGTGAGCGTTGTCATGAAGAGTAAGAGATGCGGTGATGTTTGAATAAGTTACTCCAAGTGAGGCAATCTTGTTTTCGCCAAGGTTTACGCTGGCGGTGAGTGGATTTCCGTTAAGAGTGTATCCAACTTCAATGAGGCTTCTCGAAATGTTAAGAGTAAGGTTTGTCAAAATTTCTTCAATGTCAAGCTTGCTTGTGTCAACCTTTGCTCCGTCTGTTGGGATAAGAGCAATGATTGCATCAATCATGTTTTCGCTTTCAAGTACACATGAAATCTTGTCAAGATATGGAATTTCAACATTAAAGTTTTCTTTAACAAACTTAGCAACTTCATCAAGGTCAACTGTGTTAAATTTAACAGCAATGTTTCCAGCGTTTACATAGAGAATTCCATCTTTGAAGATAACTCTTGCAGTAATGTTTTCATAAGAAGCAGTTAAGTCAAGTTCAATCTTTCCATTAAGGTTAATGAATCCATTTGTTGAGATTCCATTGTAAGAACCATTAATTTCAAGGTAAGCAACTTTGTCTTGAATAAGTTTAGTAGTGTTTTCAATGATAGGGAAGAAATCTACAAGGTCTGTATATTCATCAGCATTTAATTCGTCTTTAACAAATTCGTCATTTGAGCCAGTTACAGTAGCGGAAACTGAAATACCTTCAATTTTTGTTTTAACGCTGATTTCGTTTGCACTTGTTTTAAGAGTAAGTGCGTATCCCATTGCTTCAATTTCAAGTTCACCACTTTCGTTTACTGAAAGGGCGGTTACAAGAAGAGGAGTTTTCTCTCTGTCGAGAACTGATTTAACCATTTCAATAATCTTTGAAATGTCAAGGTTTGCACTAGCCTCTGGCATTGAAATATCTTTGCTGAGGAGGGTAGAAACAAATTCAAGAATAGTATCTTTATCGTCAAGGCTAACTTTGAGTTTGTTTGAAAGCACATCTATGAAAAGAGTGTTTTCTTCAACAGTAACTTTAACATCTTTGCCATAGAGATTTGTGCTTGCAGTAATGTAAAGCCCATTTTCAATGTTTAAGGTAACATTGAGAGGGATTTCAATTTCTTTAACTTTAAGGTTTACATTTGCTGAGAATGTTTTGTTTTTAGCAAAATCTATTGCATCACTTACTGCTGGGAGAATAACAGCAACATTTGCATAAGCGTCTTCGTTTTCAGTAAGAGCAATTTCTTTTGCGTCTTTGATTTCAAGGTTTGCGTCAACCCCAAATCCATTGAAGCCAATCGCTGTAAGTTTTTCGCTATCAGCAGAGATAGAGATTGTTCCTATATCCTTGATAACGACTTTTATTGTTCCCTTTTCTTCGCTGATACTTTCAATGATGTCAAGATTGAGAGTAGAGAGGTCAAATTCGCCCATGTTGAGCTCGCCAGCAATCTCTGCGATTTTGCCAGTTGTAACCTTATCAATGATAGTGCTGATTTTATCAATAGGAAGATTAATTCCAAATTTTTCAAGTAAAGCGCCTACTTTGTCAAGGTCGTCAAGGCTGAATTTTACGAAGAGGTTTCCGCATTCAAGGTAAACAGATTTATCCATGTAGATAAGTTTTGCATTAAGCCCTTCGTACTCGGTTTCAACCATAACTCTCATGTTCTTAATGTCGGCTGAAACAAATGCGTTGTAAGTTGTGCCCTCATAAGTGATTGAAGCGTTGAAACCAACAGTTCCGTTATTTGCAATTTCAAGCGCTTTATCTGCGTAGCCTACAAGCGTCATAACATCCACATATTCGCCACTAACTGAGATGTCGTGAGCGTTGTCATGAAGAGTAAGAGATGCGGTGAGGTCTGAGTATGTTACCCCAAGTGAAGCAATATTGTTTTCGCCAAGGTTTACACTGGCGGTGAGTGGATTTCCGTTAAGAGTGTATCCAACTTCAATGAGGCTTCTCGAAATGTTAAGAGTAAGGTTTGTCAAAATTTCTTCAATGTCAAGCTTGCTTGTGTCAACCTTTGCTCCGTCTGTTGGGATAAGAGCAATGATTGCATCAATCATGTTTTCGCTTTCAAGTACACATGAAATCTTGTCAAGATATGGAATTTCAACATTAAAGTTTTCTTTAACAAAC
This sequence comes from uncultured Clostridia bacterium, assembly GCA_934771475.1. Lineage (GTDB taxonomy): Bacteria > Bacillota > Clostridia > Christensenellales > UBA1242 > Caccovivens. The sequence continues at coordinate 24,577 of CAKVMD010000006.1, read as the reverse complement.
TTAGCAACTTCATCAAGGTCAACTGTGTTAAATTTAACAGCAATGTTTCCAGCGTTTACATAGAGAATTCCATCTTTGAAGATAACTCTTGCAGTAATGTTTTCATAAGAAGCAGTTAAGTCAAGTTCAATCTTTCCATTAAGGTTAATGAATCCATTTGTTGAGATTCCATTGTAAGAACCATTAATTTCAAGGTAAGCAACTTTGTCTTGAATAAGTTTAGTAGTGTTTTCAATGATAGGGAAGAAATCTACAAGGTCTGTATATTCATCAGCATTTAATTCGTCTTTAACAAATTCGTCATTTGAGCCAGTTACAGTAGCGGAAACTGAAATACCTTCAATTTTTGTTTTAACGCTGATTTCGTTTGCACTTGTTTTAAGAGTAAGTGCGTATCCCATTGCTTCAATTTCAAGTTCACCACTTTCGTTTACTGAAAGGGCGGTTACAAGAAGAGGAGTTTTCTCTCTGTCGAGAACTGATTTAACCATTTCAATAATCTTTGAAATGTCAAGGTTTGCACTAGCCTCTGGCATTGAAATATCTTTGCTGAGGAGGGTAGAAACAAATTCAAGAATAGTATCTTTATCGTCAAGGCTAACTTTGAGTTTGTTTGAAAGCACATCTATGAAAAGAGTGTTTTCTTCAACAGTAACTTTAACATCTTTGCCATAGAGATTTGTGCTTGCAGTAATGTAAAGCCCATTTTCAATGTTTAAGGTAACATTGAGAGGGATTTCAATTTCTTTAACTTTAAGGTTTACATTTGCTGAGAATGTTTTGTTTTTAGCAAAATCTATTGCATCACTTACTGCTGGGAGAATAACAGCAACATTTGCATAAGCGTCTTCGTTTTCAGTAAGAGCAATTTCTTTTGCGTCTTTGATTTCAAGGTTTGCGTCAACCCCAAATCCATTGAAGCCAATCGCTGTAAGTTTTTCGCTATCAGCAGAGATAGAGATTGTTCCTATATCCTTGATAACGACTTTTATTGTTCCCTTTTCTTCGCTGATACTTTCAATGATGTCAAGATTGAGAGTAGAGAGGTCAAATTCGCCCATGTTGAGCTCGCCAGCAATCTCTGCGATTTTGCCAGTTGTAACCTTATCAATGATAGTGCTGATTTTATCAATAGGAAGATTAATTCCAAATTTTTCAAGTAAAGCGCCTACTTTGTCAAGGTCGTCAAGGCTGAATTTTACGAAGAGGTTTCCGCATTCAAGGTAAACAGATTTATCCATGTAGATAAGTTTTGCATTAAGCCCTTCGTACTCGGTTTCAACCATAACTCTCATGTTCTTAATGTCGGCTGAAACAAATGCATTGTAAGTTGTGCCCTCATAAGTGATTGAAGCGTTGAAACTTAGGATATCTTGTTTTGCGAATGGAATAACTTTGCTTGCCACGCCAAAGATAGGTGTAAGGTCTGCATAATCATCGTTGCTACGCGCTCCAATTTCAACAGACTTTGGATAGTTTACATTTCCGCTTGCCTCAATGGACATTTTATCGCTCACTTTGCTGAGAGGAAGGGAAATAGTTTTGAGTTTATAAGTTTTGTCTGTTATAAGTTGAATAATCGCAGGTGCGTCAGGTATAGGGAGATTAATATTGATGACATTTTCTCTGCGTCCTTTAAGTTCGTTAAGGTCGCTTAAAAATGAGAGAATTTTGTTTATGTCAAATTGTCCATCTTCATTTTTTACAATGCTTCCAATGTCTGGCAATTCTACGCCAACCATTGAAATAAGTTGTTTTGCTGAATCAATCAAGTTTGTGGTTTCAACTCTAAACTTTCCCCCGAAAAGGTCGAAGTAAAGGTTGTCATCGCTGTAACAAATGTTGATTTCATAAGATTGCCCCGGCATTTCAATGGTGATAGTCCCATCCACGCTTAAAACATCTTTATAATTTTCTTCATCAGCGAGTTTTGCAAGGGTGGAAGCGCTATTTGATTTTTCTACTTCAACCTTTTTGTGGTTAATTTTGGCTGATACGCCAATGTTTGTTGAGGAGAAGTTGTTTGAGTCGATGTCGCCACTATTTATTGTTACGCCTAAATTTAAGTCGACATTTTCTGCTTCTTCAAAGTTGTCTCTGATTGCCTGAATTTGGGCTGGAACAACGCCTTGCCCTTCTGCACTTTGCCTTGAAGAAAGGTTGGTGGAGATAGTTATGGCGCCATAAGCAGAAGCGAGTGAGACAATAAGGTACAAAAATGTGTAGCCTATATATTTAAAAATCTTTCTTAATTTTCTCATAACTTCCTCCTTTTAAACTGGCATTTCAACCGGCTGGTTGAAAGTGTAGTAATTTTTTAGGTAGCCCCTGCAACTTGCTTTAATACCTACGATTGCGTCATAAGAATCGTTGATTTCAATGCTTACAAGGTTCCAATCTTGGTCTATTGTGATTGTCTGAACAATAGAGTGAAACTTTGGATATGTTTGTAGTCCGCCTGTGGACTTAACTTGGTTTACATAGTATAATACGCTCTTGACTGTATCAAGTTCAATAGTAAATGAGTAAGTGCCGTTTATGTCATCGTAAACCACATTCGCTTTTTCATTTCCGGAAGTGATAGTTTTGTCTGAAATGATATATGGCTGAATTGCATTAGGGAGCACTCCCATTTCCTTTTTGAATTCGTCTGTTGTTTTTGACCCGCCTGCATTCCAAGTGGCGGAAGTTGCTTGTGGGTTAGAGCCGTTGAAGACATTTACTGAATTTGAGTCTTTATAAAGTTCAAAGCATTTTGCGACTTTGACCATACTGGAAATACTGATATTGACAAATGTCGACTTTTCGCCATTGAACTTCTTTTCGCTGTAAAGTGATTGGGTGATAACTGTGTTGATTTGACCTTCTCCAATAGCAGTCCAAGTGTTTGCAAGCGAAGCGTGATACTCGGCGAGCGCGAAGTTCTCGGCAGGGGTGAAGTCTGTTGGTTTTTTTCCTTGCGCTTGTGCGGTTGCGACAAAGTTTGAATATTCGTTTTCGCTTGACAAGCCTAGTGTACTTGACATAACCTGCCCAATATCATAAAGAAATGGTGTTGGGTCTATACTATAATCTACATCTATTCGCAGTTCTGTGTTAAAATACCAAACTCCGAGGCCGCAGCCTGTAAAAATTCCTAAAAATATCAAAATTCCTATCGTTCTAAGTTGACGAATAAATGTTCCTTTTTTAAAACTTGCCTTTTTTTCATGTTCTGTTTTTTCGTCAACTTTATCATTTTTTCGACTTTGCAAAATCACTGCTTGTCCGCCTTCGCCATCGTCAATGTGCGAGGTGGCAAAAAGCGCGCCATCATTTGGCGAGTTATTAAGTTCTATATCTTCGCTTTCAAAAGCGTTTAAATCATTTTTATTTTTGGTCATTTTAAAATCCCTTTATGTGCGGGGGACCACTTTGACATTTTCAATTATTATTATGTATACCGCTATGAGCGGGTGAAATCTATTTAAGTTAAGAAGGTGTCAAACTGACAAAATGGAAAGTTCGATTTTGAATAAATCTACGCAGGACTATGCCTTTCCCCCTTAATCGTTAGCCAAAAGCCATTTAATAATGTTATTGACTATGAGTATTATATAATATATAGAATAATAAGTCAAGGGTTTTGTTAAAATTTCCTAAAAAAACTTAAATTAAAAATTCATAAAAATGTATAATTATTCATTTAAAACGCTTGCAATAATTTGTCGAAAGTGTTATACTTAACATAGATTAAGGAGAAAATATGCAAAGCGAAAAGGTGCTTGGAAAAGTATTAGTTAAAGAGTTAATTGAAAAGGCGGTAGGGGACACATTTACCAACGAAGATTTTTGGGCGTGCCATTATGCTCTTGTAAAAAAATATTGCGACCTTAAAAAGAAAGCACTTTTAAGAGAAGGAAAACTTATCTCTTCTGTTGAGGCGCATCAGCAAGAACTTGAATACAACATTTTAAACATTATCACCAGCCTTCCAAAGTACCAAATTGTTTTTGGAAACGACAAGGCCGAAGAGGCTAAAACTGAGTATAAAAAACTTTTGCCAAAAGCCCTTCCATGTCCTGAAAATGAAGGGGAAGAGGAGCTTATCTCTCTTGCGGGTAAAGTGATTGGCTACGCTATAAGAGAAAGGCTTACAAGCAAGGATAGCGGGATAAATATCAACTCAAACAAATGCAAAGAACTTATGGGTGATTTTGAGCGCGATAGCCAAGTTTTGACGCCTGAATTTTTGTCTGCTGTTGAGGCTAGGTTTGGAAGCGCGGGCAAAGAAAATGCTTTGTCTCATATTCGCGAAGAGGGTATGAATGCTATTGATGCCCTTATTGAATATTATGGTGAAGAGGCCAGTTATTGGTGCGATTTCTTGTCTAACATAGAAATTGCAAGAGAGGAAGAAGAGGATAGAGAGTGGGCATAAGGTAAATTTGCCTAAATGTAAAGATTTTTTGCTAAAATATCGCAAAAATGCTTGACAATCTTCTTTTATTAGTTTAATATATAAGCGTCTTAATTTTGAGGCGTTTTTTGTTTGCACTAGCCCCGCGAATGAGAAAAGCCAGCAAGGGACATTATTTTAAGGAGAAAATTTAAATGAAAACATATATGGCAAAACCAGCGGACATTGAAAGAAAATGGTTCGTTGTGGATGCAGCAAATGTTCCACTTGGAAGAGTGGCTTCACAAGTTGCTGATATCTTAACAGGCAAAAAGAAAACTTTATATACTCCTCATGTAGACTGCGGTGATTTCGTAGTAGTTATCAATGCTGACAAAATCGTTCTTACAGGAAACAAACTCGTTGATAAAAAACACAGATGGCACACTGGATACATTGGCGGACTTAAAGAAGTGCAATATGGCACTCTTATGGAAACAAATTCACCAAAAGCACTTGAACTTGCAGTAAAAGGAATGCTTCCAAAAACAACTCTTGGAAGAAAGCAAATTACAAGACTTCACATCTACAAAGATGCAGAGCATAAACATGAAGCTCAAAAACCAGAAAAAGTTGAAATTAAAGGAGTTAGAAACTAATGGCAGAAAAGAAAACAAAGTCAGTTAACCAAATTATTTCAACTGGCAGAAGAAAAAAATCAATAGCAAGAGTTAGACTTTTCCCAGGAACTGGCAAATGCACAGTTAACGGAAAAGAAATGGGCGAGTATCTTCAAAGAGACACTCTTCTCCTTGTTGCTCGTCAACCATTTGCAGTAACTGGAACTGCTGACAAATACGATGTTATCGTACGCGTTGTTGGTGGTGGAATTGCTGGACAAGCAGGCGCTATTTGCCACGGAATTGCAAGAGCACTTGTAAGAGCAGATGAGATGTATAAAAAAGACCTTAAAACTGCTGGACTTCTCACTCGTGATCCAAGAATGAAGGAAAGAAAGAAGTACGGTCTCAAAAAGGCAAGAAAAGCATCTCAATTCAGCAAGAGATAATCATTGCTTTACAAAAAGAAAGGCACGAGCCTTTCTTTTTTTGTCTTATAACATCTTATTATAAACTCTTATTCGTGTGTTTTTTAAAAAAACTTTCAATGTTTTTTATATGTTTTGTGTATATATTCCCGTCTTGTCCGCACAAGCACTTGTTTTTGGAAAATCTATTTTGCCAAGGCAAATAACCTTTTCGCGAGCCCTTCAAAAATGCTTGTATAGCGCATGATTAAACGGGTAATGTTATGTTTTTATAAATAAAATGTTTCTAGCAAGCGGGGGCTGTCTTTGATAAATTTTGTCGTATTTTTAGGCTTAGTTTTAAAGTTGAAGATTTTTCAAAGATTTGTTAAATAGTACTTGCATATATATTAAAGTAAACGACTTAATTTTGATTGCATTATTGATTGGAATTAGTGTAAAATACATATAGGAGAATTTATGTACGATATTTTAATTGTTGGTGGTGGGCCAGCAGGACTTATGGCTGGTATTTACGCAAAAAGAGCGGGAAGAAGTGTCGCAATAATCGAAAAATTTGTAACGGGAGGACAACTTAATCTTATTGGTGAGGTTGAAAATTATCTAGGTTTTGCGAAAATTCAAGGACCGATGCTTGCCGAAAAGTTTTCTAGCCATGCTAAGAGTTTAAATGTGCCAGTTATCTATGATGAAATTGTAGATTATGATATTTCTGGGCAAACTAAAACTTTGACTGGAAAGAAAGGGACTTATGAAGCCAAGGCGGTTATCCTTGCCCAAGGATGCCATTCAAAAGAACTCAATATAGAAGGTGAGGCAAAGTTTAAGGGGAATGGCGTAAGTTATTGCGCTGTTTGTGATGGAAACTTTTTCAAGGGAAAAGATGTCGCAGTTGTTGGGTCAGGGGACTCTGCTTTTTCTGACGCACTATATCTTTCTGCCATTTGTAAGCATGTTTATGTGCTGGCAAAATCAAATTTAAAATTGCATAATTATGCAAAAAATGAATTTGAAGGGAAAGATAATATAACCCTCAAAATGGGCGCGCTTTCTCAAAGAATAACAGGTGAAGATAGACTGACGGGAATTGTGTTTGATGAAAATGGAAAGGAAAACGCTCTTGCGGTTGACGGCGTGTTTGTAGCGATTGGAAGAACGCCTGATACAGCACCTTTGAAAGGCAAATTAAATATGAATGAGAAGGGCTATATTGAAGCGAATGAAAAAATGGAAACTTCTGTTCCCGGCGTTTTCGTGTGCGGAGATGTAAGACAAGGTTCTATTGCACAAATCTCGACTGCTGTTGGTGATGGCGCGATTGCGGGAACTGAGGCATCAAAATATGTCCTTATCTTAAATGCAAAAAATAAATAGAGTAGAGGACCGTTCAAGGCTATTAAATTGAAAGTTAAATTGCAAAGATTGGCAAAACACCGATTATATGTGTGTAACTGCACAATAGCACTCTTAATGATTATAACTACATGACTATAACTGCACAATTATAAACTGCATGATTATAAACTACGCAAAAAGCATCTGCTGAATAAGGGAGCAGATGCTTTTTGCATTTTTCTCAAATAAAGTAATTTATTTTTGATACATAATTTGTTTTTGATACATAATTTGTTTTTGATACATAATTTGTTTTTAGTATGTAATTTGCTTTTAGTCCGTAATCTGCTTTTATTACAAATGATGAAAATATTAGCAAAAAACCTGCGTGTGATAGCAGGTTTTTGTCAGGTTTTTGCCTAGTTTAACCGCAAACAATTATTCCTTTTTCAAGAGCGTAGTAAGAACATAATCCACCCATCGGTTGAACTCGAACTTCCTTAAAATCATATTTCTTTTCAACTTCTTCTTTGATTTTAAGTGCTTCACTTTCTGCCTTGCAGTGAGTGATAATAAGGACTTTTTCGTTTACATTTTTTATTTTTTCGCCAATCATTTGAATCATCTTGGTGAAAGCGTTTTTAGTGCCAATAACTTTCTTTGCAATCTTTATTTGTCCTTGGTCTGCGATGCAAATAGGGCGAAGAACAAGTGCGCTTGCAATTAGTCCAGCAATTTTGCTCATGCGTCCATTTGCTACAAGGTTGTCAAAGCGTTGCAAAATAAAAAACAATTCTTTTTCATCGCGAAATTCGCTTATTTCTTTGCAAATTTCTTCATAAGATAAACCTTGTTTTATAAGCGCCACAAGTTTTTCAACAATAAGAATCTCAACCCCGCTTGTTGCTTTTGAATCAATTACAAAAACATTTTCAGGCTTGTCATAAGAATCTCGTGCAACGCAAGCCGCGTTATACGAACCTGAAAGTTTTGAGGTTATTGTAACGATAAAAGTGTACTCAGCGTTTGGGAGTTCATCAAGATATGTCTGTGGGGCGGGACAAGCAGTTGTTGTCTTTTTACAAGCATGCATACTTGCGAGCATCTCATCAACATTGAGATTCTCATCGTCCACAAATTCTTTTTCGCCAGCCAAAATTGTGAGTGGCACAACTTTAAAACCTATTTCTGGGTCGTTTATATATTTGTCTTTAAGGTCGCTCGCACTGTCGACCAATATTTGAAACTTCATTTTTCTGCTCCTAATGCAAAAGCATAGTTGCCACATGGGCAAAGTGTTACGATTGTTTTGTTATTCAGTGTTGTCGGTAATTCTTGCAAGGCGTTAAGAAAAATTTAAAATTTCCCTTGCATTTCTCGTGCAGTGAAAATTGAATAACTTATAGATTACATTATATATGTTTTTGATTTTTTATCAAAGCATTTTGTTCGACTTTTGACTTTTATAGGTAAAATAATGTCGAAAAATGCCGAATTTGCCCATTTGCATTCATTTCTTATAACTAATTTATGTTTTAAAACTCCTTTTTATCACTCTTGGGGATGTGTTTTAGTGTTAATGTAAGGTTTAAAGTCGCTTGCGAGATGAATTTTTCCATATTTTTGATTGATTTCATCTATTGTTTCGGAATAGTCATTCTTCTGGCGCTCAAACATGCTGATTTGATGAAAATTTGACGAAGAAAGCGAAAAAGTTTTAAGTCGTACTGCTCGAATAGGGCGAGTGAAAGAATAAATTTCTCGTGCAATTTTGACACCATGCTCGGCAAGCGCTTTTACAGAATTTGTGGGCTCAATTTTGATGCTTTTATGCGACTTTTTTAAGTTGTTATCTTTAATTGTAAGGCTAACTCCGCCCGCAACAAGGTTGTGCCTAATAAGCCTTGAAGACACCTTTTGGGCAAGGAAATATATCACATTTTGCAGGTCTTTTTCTTTGGTTATGTCGGTGATAGTTGTTGTGCCATTTCCTATGCTTTTTGGAGGAGGTAGCGAAAAATAATCTTGCACAGGCACGTCCCTTTGACCAAGTAAATCTTCTTTGAGGTTAAGACCATTAATTCCCATCAGGTGATTTAAAAAAGAGTCTTCAAGTTTGACAAAGTCGCCTATGGTTTTGACGCCAATACTCGAAAACTTTTTTTCAAGGCGTCTGCCTATACCTACAATCGAATTTAAAGGCAAATTATATGTTATACTTTTATAATTATCGCGCCTTATCTCAGTGGTAAAATCGGGCTTTCGCAAATCGCTCCCAAGTTTGGCAAAGAGTTTTGAAAAACTCACTCCAACGCTTACTGTAAAGCCAAAATTTTCTTTGACCAAACCCCTTATTTCGTCTGCGACCATGACGGGTGATTTATGAAGATATTTTTCACAGCCTGTTATGTCAAGCCAGCACTCATCTAGTCCCAGTGGCTCAACAAAATTTGTGTATGAAAGATATAATTCTTGCAACGCCAAACTTATCTCCTCGTAAAGGTCATAGTGAGGTGGCAGGCATACTAAATCTGGGCATAAAGCCTTGGCTTCTATAATCACTTGCCCAGTTTTGACACCTTGCTTTTTTGCTATTTCATTTTTTGCCAAAATTATACCATTTCGCTTCTTAGGGTTGCCGGTAACTGCAACAGGTTTACCTAAAAGTTCTGGACGGGTGGCGCATTCGACTGATGCAAAAAAATTATTCACATCACTATGCAAAATTACCCTCTCTTTTGTTTGCGTTAAAGGTTCCATTTATTGTATAATTAACCTATCAAAGGAGAAATATGCAACAAAGATACTTCGTTACGCTGACACCTTTTAAAAACTACTATTGTGAAGCTTTGCCATGCGCACTTGGCAAATATTATGAGTTGTCCCAAGATGATGAGAAATTGCTTACTGAAAATGAAATCAAAACCCTTTGTGAATATGCCATTATGAAAAATGCGGTCGCAGGGGTGAGGGAAGTGTACTTAAAACTTCCTCGTTATGTTCAAATAGATGATTTGTTCGAAAAATACAAGGTAAAAGGCAAAGTGATTTTGCCCGCTCTTGAAATTTGCCGACTTCCGATGAAAGCACTGGTTGGGGATAATCTTATTATTGAAATTGAAAGTTTTTCTGACCTTTCGGATGCATTTTTAACTGAACTTGCCGATTTTGTAGGGGATGAGGATTTGACTGTTATGTTAAATTTGGGAGATAACCTTTCCGAGGTCGGGAAAGTTGTAAATCGCTTCAAAAAGTCGCCAACTGAACTTGCGGAAGAATTTGGATTTCTGGATAGGAAGTGCTTTGCTAAGGGCTTAAATCATGTCGATAAAGACGACCTAGCCTTGCTTAAAAATTATGATGTTGTCGGAGTGCTTACTCCGCGCTCTGACGCAGAAGAGGGAAAGGGGTTTATAAATAATTATAATCTTGTTTATAATGATTTTCCGTTTGGATTTGGAAGCGGAAAATGCTACAATATAGATATGCTTGGCGAAGGCAGGCTTTCGTGTCAAAACACTGCAAATCTTTTGAGCGAAGGTGGGAAAGTTTCTTTTTATGACATATTAAAGGCGCTTGCGTGTCAGAGCGGTCAAATTGAACTTGACTTTGACCCAGACGCGAGACAAGAAACTATTCTTGAAGAAAAAGTTTGTCTTGGGAAACTTGACGAGAGCATAGAAAACAAAGTAAAACAAATTGCAAAAAGATTAAAGGAGAAAAAATAAATGGATATTACACTTACACTTGCACAAGAATTTGGACTTAAAGAGGAATACAGCAAAAATATTATATCTTTGCTTGATGAAGGATGCACAATCCCTTTTATTGCGCGTTATAGAAAAGAAATGCACGGGACTTGTGATGACCAAACTTTGCGTGCGTTTGCTGATAGACTAAAATATCTTCGCAACTTAACCGAGGAAAAGGAAAAAGTTGAAAGAGCAATCACTGAACAGGGGAAATGGACTGATGAAATCAAAACTGCGCTTGAAAACGCCAGAACCATGACAGAAGTTGAGGATATTTATCGTCCATACAAGCCAAAAAGAAAAACAAGGGCGTCTGTTGCTATCGCCAAAGGGCTTGAACCTCTTGCTGATATACTTGAAATGCAATCGAAGGCGTATTCTATAAGCGCCGAGGCTGAAAAGTACATAACAGAGGAAGTTAAAAGCGTTGATGAGGCTATCGCAGGGGCAAAAGATATTGTCGCAGAGAGAATTTCTGATAATGCAGAACTTAGAAAAGAACTTCGCTCACTCATAGAGAAAAAGGCATTCTTGACTTGCAGTTTGATTGAAAACGAAAATAGCGCAACTTATGAAACTTACGCTTCTTTTAAACAAGAAGTTAGCAAACTTCCAAGCCATAGAATTTTGGCAATTAATCGTGGCGAAAAAGAAAAATGCCTAAAAGTTGACATTGAGATTGCACCAGAACTTACACTTGGGCTTATAAACAAGCATTTCAAAAAGAACAATCCAGACACTGACAAACTTATGGAAGAAACGATTGAAGATGCCTATGACAGATTGCTATTCCCATCACTTGAAAGAGAATGCAGAAATGACCTGACTGATAGGGCAGACGAGCAAGCAATAAAAATGTTTGAGGTTAATTTAAAGCCTCTTCTTATGGAAGCACCTTTAAAAAATAATATCATTTTAGGGCTTGACCCAGCGTATCGAACAGGGTGCAAAATTGCAGTTATTGATAAAAACGGAAATGTACTCGACACAACTGTGATTTATCCAACTCCACCTCAATCTAAAACAGAGGAGTCTATCGAAAAACTTAAAAAACTTATTGATAAATATGGAGTTGACATTATTTCAATCGGAAATGGCACAGCATCAAAAGAGGCCGAAATTTTTGTTGCCGAACTTATTAAACATGTCTCTCGTCCAGTAAGTTATGCGGTTGTAAGTGAGGCGGGCGCTTCCGTTTACTCGGCTTCTAAACTTGGCGCAGAAGAGTTCCCTGACTATGATGTATCTTTAAGAAGCGCGGTGTCAATCGCAAGAAGACTTCAAGACCCACTTGCTGAACTTATTAAAATTGATGTTAAGAGTATTGGTGTGGGACAATATCAGCATGATATGCCTCAAAACAGACTTACAGAGGTTTTGACGGGGGTTGTTGAAGATTGCGTAAACAGTGTCGGGGTTGACCTTAACACTGCAAGCCCATCGCTTTTAAGTTATGTTTCAGGACTTAATATGTCTATTGCAAAGAATATTGTATCTTATAGAGCGAAAGTTAAGGGAATAAAAAATCGTGAGGAACTTTTGTCTGTCCCTAAACTTGGACCAAAAGCATACGAGCAGTGCGCAGGTTTCTTGCGTGTTGTCGGTGGTGAAGAAATACTTGATAACACCGCAGTTCACCCAGAAAGTTATGATGCGACCAGAAAACTTTTGAAACTTTTTGATATGAACGAGCAAGATGTGAAAAACGGAAATATCGCAAATCTTCCAAACCTTATCAAACTTAAAGGGGAAGAAAAGGTTGCAAAAGAGTGTGAAATTGGTGTTCCAACTCTTAATGATATCACAAGCGAACTTCTTCGCCCGGGCAGAGATATTCGTGAAAGTATGCCAAAGCCAACTCTTCGCAGTGATGTTATCACGCTTGAAGATTTGCAAGAGGGAATGGTGTTTACAGGAACGGTGAGAAATGTTGTCGACTTTGGTGCCTTTGTTGATATCGGTGTTCACCAAGATGGTCTTGTGCACATTAGTCAAATTTCAGACGCTTTCATTAAGCACCCAAGTGAAGTGCTTAAAGTAGGACAACAGGTTGAAGTTAAAATCATGGCGGTCGATAAAGCAAAGAAGAGAATTTCTCTTACAATGAAAAATATCAATAAAGAATAGAAAAAGCGGATAGAATAGAGGTTTAATAAAAATAGGGGGGCGAGGTCTAGCGCTCAAATTCCCAGCGTTTCGCGCTAGACCTCGCGTTTCCACCCAAACAGGAGTTACATGAACAGATGTCCATATTGCCAAAGTAGTTACAGCGAAATCTTGCAGACGGGGTTTGTTGGTTGTCAAAGGTGCTATGAAGAAATTGAGGGCTTAAAAGAGGCGCTCTCAAAACTTTATGGTGAGAAAACTCACAAAGGCAGAGGCGTAGGAGGTGAAAATGGAAGTATTTGATAATATTGCCATTTCTTCACGCATAAGGCTTGCTAGAAATGTAGACGGACTAAAATTTTACACAAAACTCCAAAGCGACACTGACGCCAATTATATAATTGGCTCGGTTATGAAAACCCTAGAAGAAAACGGAACTTATAGTTTTCTTAGGCTTAAAGATTTATCACTGAACGAATGTAATGCTCTCTTTGAACAGCACCTTATAAGCAAGGAACTAATTGAAAATAAGGACATTTCTGGCGTTGCTATCAGCGAGGATGAAAAAGTGGTGGTTATGATAAATGAAGAGGACCACATTCGCGAGCAGTGCATGGAAAAAGGTTTTAATCTTTACAAACCTTATAGACGAATTTTGGAAATAGATAAGGCCATTTTATCAAGTTTGCCTATCGCGTTTTCAAAAAAATATGGATTCATCACAGCAAGCCCATCAAATTTAGGCAGTGGCATGAGGGCGTCAGTGATGTTATTTTTGCCAGCACATTATCACCTTGGCAAAATGGATGAAGTGTACGCCCGTGCAAAAGAAAACGGGCTTACCATTCGCGGAATTTATGGTGAGGGAAGTCGCGGGATAGGGCAGTACTATCAAATTTCAAACCAAGGCTCTCTTGGTAAAGATGAAAATGAAATTATAGACGAGGTTAGCGACTTCATTTACAGCCTTTGTTGTGATGAGAAAGAACTTCGTGGAATTTTGCTTGAAAATGACGAGGAAAAGTATAAGGATATGTGCCTGCGCGCATACGGAGTTTTGACAAATTGTTACAGCCTTTCAAGTGGCGAAATGATTGAACTTCTTTCCCTTGTCAAGTTTGGGCAGGTGCTAGGTTTCCTTGATATAACCAACGAGGACAAGTTCCAAAAACTTTTCTACGAAGGCGGAGAAGCAAATTTAAAAGAATTTTTTGAATTATCTAACAAAAAAAAGGAAAACATTTTAAGGGCAGAGTATATATCTAAAAAGGTAAAAGAATTTACCGTAAGGAGGTAAAAACTATGAACTATCAATCATCATCTTATTCGGATAACATTCAAAAAGTTATCAAAAATGCAAGTAAGTTTGCGTTGAGATTTGGCTCAAACCTCATAGGTAGTGAGCATATTTTGTATGGCATAGCGTCTGTTAAAGATTGCCTCGCAAGCCAATATCTAGCCGAGGTAGGCGTAACAGAGCCAAGGCTCTTTCAGTTCTTTGAGGACAATGTTGCGGATGAGGACATTTTCACACTTTCAAATGAAGTTGAACTCACTCCACGAACCAAAGATTTGTTTAGGGTTGCCCAGCAAATAGCCCTTCAAAAAGGACATTCATTTCTTGGCACAGAGCACCTTTTGCTTGCACTACTATCAAACACTTCAAGCGTGGCTTACAGAATTTTGGTTGGACAATTTGGCGTTGACATAGACGCACTATCAGCCAAACTTGAAAATGCGTTAAAAACCGATTCAAAAACCGAGGAGCCAAAAGATAACAGCCAAAGCGGAAGCACTCTTCCAGAAAAACTTTTGGACATGGGAACGGATATTACTTTAAAAGCCAAACAGCATCGTCTTGACCCAGTTATAGGCAGAGAGGAGGAAATCGAAAGACTTGTTGAAATTCTTTGCCGAAAGACCAAAAACAACCCAGTGCTTATCGGTGAGGCGGGAGTAGGTAAAACCGCGGTTGTAGAAGGGCTTGCACAGGCGATAGTAAGCGGAGATGTGCCAGAAATTTTGAAAGACAAGGTTATTTACTCGCTTGAAATTGGCGGATTGATGGCTGGAACTAAATATCGTGGCGCAATGGAAGAAAAACTCAAAGATGCCATTGAAACAATCATCCAAAGTAAAAATATTATTGTTTTTATAGATGAAATTCACACTTTGGCGCAAGCGGGAAGCGAAAAAGGGGAAACTTCTCCTGCCGATATGTTAAAGCCATACCTTGCGCGTGGTGAAATGCAAACGATTGGTGCAACAACCACAGAGGAATATCGAAAATTCATTGAAAAAGATAAAGCGCTTGAAAGAAGATTTCAACCAATTATGGTCAACCCACCAACTGTTGAGCAAACAATTCAGATATTGAAGGGGCTTCGCGATAGTTATGAGGCTTTCCATAAAATCACAATCACTGATGAGGCAATCGAAGCAGCGGCAGTGCTGTCGGATAGATATATTTCTGACCGTTCACTCCCTGATAAAGCGATTGACCTTATTGATGAAGCAAGTAGTAAGGCAAAGGTTAATTTCACCGTAAAACCACAAGAAATTAGAACCATAGAGGACAAAATCAAATCTCTTTCAGCAAGCCGAGATGAGGCAAGTTTGCAAAGAAATTATGAAAAGGCAGCCAAACTTCAAAGCGAAATTATCAATCTTGAAAACGACCTAAAAAAGAGAAGTGAAAAACTTGTTGGCAAAAAAGAGCCAACAAACTCTATCGGTGCAAACGAAATTGCAGCGGTGGTTTCAAAGTGGACGGGGATACCTGTTACAAAAATCACCGAAAGCGAAAAAGACAAACTTATTCACCTTGAAGAGATTTTGCATAAGCGTGTAATTGGGCAGAATGAGGCTGTTGAAGCGGTTGCAAAAGCCATAAGAAGGTCGAGAGTTGGACTTCAAGACGGGAAACGCCCAATAGGCTCTTTCCTGTTTATGGGACAAACTGGTGTTGGTAAAACTGAACTTAGTAAAGCCATTGCTGAGGCTATGTTTGACGATGAAAACAACATTATAAGAATTGATATGAGTGAGTATATGGAATCTCACAGCGTGTCAAAACTTATCGGTTCTCCTCCTGGATATGTAGGCTATGAAGAGGGTGGTCAACTTACCGAAGCAATTAGACGAAAACCTTACAGCGTTGTGCTTTTTGATGAAATTGAAAAAGCGCATCCTGATATTTTCAATGCCTTGCTCCAAATTTTGGATGACGGAAGACTTACTGACGGACAAGGTCGAGTTGTTTCCTTTAAAAATGCAATCATTATTATGACAAGCAATGTCGGTGCAAGTGAAGTCAATAACCAAAACAAAAAATTGGGCTTTGGCGATGACAAAGAAGCAGTTATTGACGCAAAACGCATATACATGGATGCATTAAAGCGCAAGTTTAAGCCTGAATTTATCAACCGTATTGATGTGATTTGCATTTTTGACCCATTAAGCCAAGATGACCTTGTAAAAATCGCAAAAATACTTATCAAAAACATCAACAAACGATTAAAAGAGAAAAATCTTTCAATTAAGATGACAGAAAGGGCATTTTCGTTTATTGTTGAAAAGGGTTCTAACAGTGAGTATGGCGCAAGACCACTAAAAAGGTACATCCAACAAGAGGTCGAAGACCAAATTGCTGAAAAAATTCTTATGGGAACACTTGCCAGCGAAGGTGAAATCATTATCGATGAAGAAAATGGCAATTTAACTTTCACAAATAAATAATTTTGCTTTGAAAAATAAAGCCGATTTGTTATAATAAAAGTGTAAAGGGGGTAACACTTATGAAAATAGAATTTTTAGAAAGAGGTGGATATAAAATTGGTCAACGCCTTGAAAGAATTGTAACTGAAAAACTTGAAAAACTCGACAAATATTTTGACGATGAAGTTTCAGTTAAAGTTGTTTGCTCAAAGCAGGCGAAACAAGAAAAACTTGAAATCACAGTTTCTAGCAAAGGACTTTTGTATAGAAGTGAAGTAACAAGCGACAATATGTATTATAATATAGACTATGCTCTTCCAAAACTTGAAAAACAAATTGTTAGAGCAAGAGAAAAGAAAAACGAGAAGAAGGCAAAAGGCTCTAAACAAGAGAACTTCCTTCCATTTGAATTTCTTGAAAGAGAACCAGAAGAACTTCCATCAATCTATAAGAAAAAGACTTTTGACCTTGAACCAATGCTTGTAGATGACGCAAGATTTGCCATTGAAAGACTTGGTCATGATTTCTTCGTTTTCTTAAATGCAGAATCTGGGAAAATCAATGTTCTTTATAGAAGAAAAGACGGCAAGTTTGGACTTATCGATCTTGTTTACTAAACTTAGTTGAAAGGCGAAGAAACATTTTAGTTTTATTAATATCGGCTGGCACGCTTTCGTAACAGCCATGGCGTTATAAAATGTTAAATTGCTTCATCATTTTGAGGCAAAAAAAGCATAACCATAAATCTCCATATCGGAGGTGGTTATGCTTTTTTGTTATAAAATTGCCAGTTTTTGAAGTGAAACACCATTTGGTTTTATTTTTTGAAGTGAACCCATGGCGCACCTTATTTTAGTTGCGGATTTTATTAAAAAAGGGGAAAGTAAAATTTAGATTTTATTGAAAGAGGGATAAAAATCTCATTCGTAAAAATTTTGCATACTACATTTAATCTATATTTTATAACGCAAAAAAGGGCGACAACAAAGCCACCCCCACACAAAAATTATTTACTCAATTAGTTTGCTTTTCTAAGATTGTCAAGCATTTTAGCATAATGAGCTTTTTTGCGGTTTGCACTATTTTTATGAATTACGTTATCAGTTGCAGACTTGTCTAAAAGGGCAACAACATCATTGTAAGCAACTTCGCTTCCAGTGAGGTCTTTGTTTGCAACAGCGAGTTTAAATCTTTTGATATAAGTAGCAATTTTAGATTTGATTGCTTTGTTTTCTGCTGTTTTTTTGTCGATAACTTTAACTCTTTTTTCTGCTGATTTAATGTTAGGCATGATATTCTCCTTTAAAATTTCTAAAAGAGTATAACATAAGAAAACTTTATCGTCAAGTAAAATAAATATTTTTTTTAATTTTTAGCAAAATATTTGTATGTTTGATTTGATTGACGAGTGTGGAAAGGACTTAAAACGGGCAGGATATAAGGTTGAAACTTTGTATAGCGGGGCGCTTAGCCATGCAATGCTCAATATTAAAAGCCAAAAAGAAAGCGAGCATTTTTCGCTTGACAAGGGAGAATATCATATTTTCACCTTGCCAAACCTTTATGATGACGAATTTTATTATGGTCGAATTTTAGAAGATAAACTTGGCAAGGTCATTAAATCCTTATGTAAAAAACAAAACATAAATCGTGGCGACAATGTGCTTATTGTTGGGCTTGGAAACGCGGATGTAGAGTGCGACAGGCTTGGCAAGGAGGTTTTTGACCGCGTCAACATTGCCCCAAAAGGTCGAAAGGGTAAGATATACAAGTTTTGCCCAAATATTTTCTTTCTGACTGGGATAAATGCAATAGATTTAACCAAAATGTTGGTCGATAAGTTTGACATAAACCTTGTGATTTTAATTGATAGCCTTACAACAAACAACCTCACAAGGCTTGGCACTTCATTTCAAGTTACAACATCTGGTTTAACTCCGGGAAGCGGGGTGCATAGATTTGGCAAAAAAATATCGCGGGAAGAAATTTCTTCAAAGATTATATCAATCGGTGTGCCATTTATGATAAATTCTTCCTCTTTCGCGGGTGAAAAAGATGATATTTTGCTTTGTCCAAAAGATATTTCTTCTTCTATCGCCTTGGCTGGCGAAATTATTGCGGGGGCAATAAATGAGGTGCTCAAATGAACTACTATCTTTTTATTCCTTTTGGAATTTTGCTGTTATTTATAATGCCAATCAAAATGAAAGTGAGGATATCTTTCAATGCGCTTGAAAAAGCAGGGGGACTTGGAATTTTTCTCTTTGGCATAAAAATTCAAGATTTAATCTTTTGGATAAGAGGCAACAAAATTGTATCTATGAAAAACAAGAAGGCTCACTCAAAAGAGATTGAGTTTGATAGTGATAGCATGGTTTTTGTCGAAACCTTTGCAAGCCAATTAAAAAATAAAACTAGGCTTCGAGAACTTTCTCTTGTGTATAACCTTGGGTTAAATGACGCTTATCTTACAAGCATGGTTGCTGGATATCTAAACGAACTGATAGTAACTTTTTTCGCTATTTTAAAATCTTATCGTCCTACCGCAAGCCTAGGAATGATGAATAATATTGCCTACAATCAAAAAGTCTGCACATTTGCCATAAGTTCGAGATTATCAATTTCTTTGTTTGATGTGGTATATTCCCTTGCAAGGTCGGTTATGCTAACTAGGAAAATATATTCTTTAAAAAAGAAACCAAAGGAGGCAACATGAAATTTTACGATACAAAAGGCTCTCTCAACGACTTAATTGACGGTGCAATGAGCAAGATTAAAACACTTGTAGATTCAAGCACAGTTGTGGGGGATAAGGTTGAAACAGCGGACGGAACAACGATTATTCCAATTTCAAAAGTAAGTGTAGGATATGTTGTAGGCGGTGGCGAATACGCTGATATGAGCGCGAGAAGGGTGGCAAACCATTTCCCAATGGCAGGTGGTTCAAGCGGTGGAATGAGCGTGTCTCCTGTGGGATTTTTGATTATTTACGAGGGGAATGTAGAATTTGTAAATGTCGAAAATAAGTCTCTTTATCAAACTGTTCTAAACATGGTAAACACTTTGCTCAATAAACTTAACGAGGGGCAGAATAATGAAAATAAAGAATCTTAAAGCGCTTTTTGCATGGTGCTTTGTTATAATTTTCTTGTTTGGCGCTCTTTTCGGAGGCGTTACAATGGTAGCCCGCGCCGAAAGTGTAACATTGCCAGCGAAAGCCATGTGTGTTATGGAAGGGAGCACTGGCAGAGTGCTGTACGAAAAGAATAAGTCAGAAATTATGCCAATGGCAAGCACAACAAAAATAATGACAGCGCTTACTGCAATCGAAAATTGCGATGACCTAGATAAAACATTTGAGGTTTCACCAAAGGCGGTTGGAACGCCGGGTACAAGCATTTACTTGCGCAAAGGCGAAGTTATGTCGACGCGGGATTTGCTTTTAGGGCTCATGCTGGTTTCAGGGAACGATGCTTCTGTCGCAATAGCCGAGCATATAAGTGGAAGCACTAAAAATTTTGTAGAAAAAATGAATAAAACTGCGAGGAAGATTGGAGCGTTTGATACTCATTTTGACAATACTCATGGTCTTGACTCCAAAACTCACTATACATCTGCTTATGACCTTGCACTTATCACTTCCTATGCTCTCAAAAATCCAACATTTAAGGAAATTGTCTCAACTAAAAATGCCAAAATTGTTACAGAAAGTGGCAAATCTCGATATCTAAGAAATAAAAACAAATTGCTTTTCTCGCTTGATGGATGCGTTGGCGTTAAAACGGGGTTTACAAATGACGCGGGAAGATGTCTTGTTTCAGCCTGCGAAAGAGATGGAATGACTGTTGTGTGCGTAGTGTTAAATTGTGGGCCAATGTTTGAAGAGAGTAAAACATTGCTTGAAAAAGCATTCAGCGAATATAAACTCGTAGACTTGACCACTCTTTGCACGCTTCCAAAAGAGTTGCCGGTGAGAGATGGACGCGAAGATAGGGTTAAAATTGAGGGAAGAGGGCAATACTTGTATCCACTCAAAAATGGTGAAGAAAAACGAGTAAGGTGCGAACTTTCCTTGCCTTGCGACATTCTTGCGCCAGTAGAAAAAAATCAGCAAATTGGTGAAGTTAAAATTTTTGTAGATAATGACTTGCATTTTACCCAAAAAATATATACAATTAACTCTGTAAGGAGTAAATCTATCTTTGCTAAATTCAAGGAAATGATAGATAAGTGGTAAAATGAGATTAAACAAATTTTTGTCTAACAGCGGTGTGGCTTCAAGAAGAAAGTGCGACTTGCTGATTGAAGAAGGAAAAGTTACAGTCAATGGTAAGGTTGTTAGCGAACTAGGACTTAAAATCAACGAAAAAAAAGATAAAGTAAAAGTTGAGGGAAAAGAGATTTCTCTTCCTTCTTCTTTTGTGTATATCAAACTTAACAAACCAAAGGGTTATGCTTGTACAGCGAGCGATGAAAAAGGAAGAAAAACAATTTATGACTTAGTAAATTGCGAAGAGAGACTGTTTTCAATAGGCAGACTTGATTATGACACCGAGGGCTTAATAATCCTCACAAACGATGGAGATTTTGCAAATGCTGTTGCTCATCCAAGATTTCAAACTGAAAAAGAATATCGCGTAACAGCCGAAGGGGAAATTAAGGAGAGCGAACTTGCTGTTATGCGCAAAGGTGTGGTTGTAGACGGGGAAAGAATGCCAAGTGCAAGAGTTGAAAAACTTTCTTTTGAAAATGGCTTCACTAAACTTTCGGTTGTCATTGATGAAGGACAAAACAGACAAGTTAGGCGTATGTTTGAAGCGATTGGACATGAAATTAAACTTTTGAAAAGAGTAAGAATTGGTCAAGTAAGGCTTGGCGGGCTCAAACGCGGAGAGTATAGAGACCTTACCGAAGAAGAACTCAACCTTCTTACAAAGGGGCACTAAATGAAAGTCGCTATAATAGGTGGCGGAGCAAGCGGACTTATGGTTGGCGGACAGTTATCTCATCTTGGCTATGAGGTAACAATTTTTGACGGAAATGAAAAGGCTGGAAAAAAGATTTATATAACTGGCAAAGGTAGATGCAATGTAACTAATAACTGTTCTCCTAGCCAGGTGCGTGAAAACATTGTGCATGGTGATAAATTTATGTTTTCCGCACTTAATCTTTTTCCACCTGAAAAAACAATAGAATTTTTTGAGGATTTAGGCGTTAAATTAAAAACCGAACGAGGCAATAGAGTCTTTCCAGAAAGCGACAAAGCAAGCGACATCACAAAAGCGCTCATTAAAAATGCCCAAGAGTGCACGTTCCGCTTTGATGAAAGAGTTTTAAAAATAACAAAAAGTGGAGAAACTTTTATCATAAAAACCCAAGTGGGTGAGTACAAATTTGATAGAGTTGTAGTCGCAACAGGCGGAAAAAGTTACCCTGCGACTGGTAGCAAAGGGGATGGATATGAGTTTGCAAGGTCTTTTGGACATGAAATTGTGCCTCCACATGGCGCTCTTGTGCCTATAAAACTTGCTGATGGTTTTGCGGAAATGCTTGAAGGCTTGTCGCTTAAAAATGTAACCTTAAAAGCAAAAATTGATGGTAAGGAAAAGGCTCTTTTCGGCGAAATGCTGTTCACTAATGACGCTCTTTCGGGGCCGATTGCGCTTTCTCTTTCAAGTTATATCGGGCAGTCCAAAAATGTTGAACTTTCGGTAGATTTTAAGCCTGCACTTAGCGAAAACCAAGTTGACGCGCGCCTATTGAGAGATTTTGACGCCAATAAAAATTGTGAAATATTAACAATTATGCGGGGGCTTTTGCCAGAACGCCTTGCAAAAGAGTTTTTGCTTAAACTTAAAATTGACAGCACTTTAAAAGTTCATTCAATTTCCAAAGAGTTAAGAGAAAAAATCGCTAAAAGTTTAAAGAATTTTCAGTTGGCGTTTGGCGGACTATATCCAGTAGAGGCTGGAATTGTAACCAGCGGTGGAGTAAGCCTAAATGAAATCAATCCTAAAACCATGGAAAGCAAACTTGTAAAAGGTTTATATTTTGTTGGCGAGGTGCTGGATATAGATTGTCTCACAGGCGGTTTTAACTTGCAGTGCGCTTTCTCCACAGCGTATGCCTGCGCATATAATTTTCAATAAGGGGGCGTCAATGTTTAGATTATGTCAGTTTCTTTCCGCTTTGCCTATAAAAATATTGTATCCGACAAAATTTATAGGTAAAAGGAATATCCCAAAAGGCAAATGCATTATCTCATCTAATCATCGTTCTAATATGGATGCGGTTCTACTTGCGTTAAACACTTGGGAGAAGAAATATTATCTTGCAAAAAAAGAACTTTTTAAGGGTAAGGTGAAAAGCGCCATTTATAGGTCTTTTGGGGCGATTAAGGTTGATAGAGAGGCGAACGATTTAGGAGCAATAAAGGCATCGCTTCAAGTTCTCAAAAAAAATAAAAAACTTGTGATTTTCCCAGAGGGGAGACGCGTAGATAATGCAAATGACGAAATGGGAGAGATAAAACAAGGCATTGCTATGCTTGCAATAAAGGGGCAAGCACCCATTGTGCCTATGTATATAGCCAAAAAACCAAAGGCTTTTAGAAGAAATAAAGTGTTTTTCGGTGAGCCTTTTACACTTGAAGATTTTTATGGCTTGCGTCTAAGCGCAGATGTGCTAAAACAAGCGACACAAGTGATAGAATCAAAAATGAAAGAAATTCAAATTATTGCTCAGAATTCTTTGACAAAGAAGAAATAATTTGTTAAAATTTTCCTAGGAGTAATAATGGATAAGCAAAATAATTTAGAAACAGAAAAATTTGACCTTGCGTCAATCGAAAAAACCTTTGCTCATTACAAAAAAGGACAAACTTTTGATGGCGTGGTTGTAATCAAGCGGGATAATGGTTGCATTTTCAATATTGGCGGTAAAAATGACGCGTTTTTGCCAAAGGAAGCGGTTGAAGATTATGAAAATCTTAAAATTGGAGATAGATTTAAGGTTATAATCACATCAAATAAAAATGAAGATGGTATGCTTGAAGTTTCAAAGACTTTGGCAGATAATCAAATTTTGGCAACGCAAAATGCGGGGAAACTTAAACTTGGAAGCAAGTTTACTTTCGTTGTAAGTGGTGCAAACGAAGACGGGCTTACCTCTAAAATGGGTGAATATTCAATCTTTGTCCCACGCGCGGAGATGAGCGCAAAAACCCATGACCCAAAGCGCGCCATTGGCAGACAGTTTGAAGCAACAGTTACTGAAATTGATAAAGAAAATAAAAGCATAGTTGCAAGTATAAAACTACTTGAAGACAGCGTGAGAGAAACTATTGAAAATACTTTTTGGAACTCAATTTTTATAAACAAAATCGTAAAAGGCAAAGTTAAAAAGATTTTAAGTTATGGTGCTTTTGTTGATGTCGGTGGTGTTGATTGCTTTGTCCATATTTCAAATATGTCCTATGAGAGAATTGCAAGTCCAAGCGAGGTTTTGAAAGAGGGCGAGGAGTACACATTTAAAGTTATCGAACTTGACCGCGAAAATAAAAAAGTTGGATTAAGTTATAAAGCACTTTTAGAGAGCCCAAGACTTATCGCTATTAAAGAACTTCATGTTGGTGCAATTTATAAAGGGGTTGTCGTTAAAATATTAAAGTTTGGCGCAATAATCAAACTTGAAAATGGTGCGACTGGGCTTCTCCATATTAAAAATGCTACAAGTGAAAATAACAAGCAAATTTATGAAATAGTCAAACTCGACCAAAGAGTTGAGGTCGAAGTAATCGAAAAAGATGAAGAGGAAGAAAGAGTATCTTTCAAACTTATTTCACTTTTATAATCGTATCTTGTCTATTATACAACCTACCATATATTGTGGTTTAAAGGCGAAAACGAGGTTTCAAAGCCAATCTTTGCAAACTAAAAAACAAATCATTTTTTGTTAAATTATAAATGAAAACTAAAAAAATGAGTGGGGTTCCACTCAGTATGCTAATGTGGCTCAGTTGGCGCGACTCGTAAAGAAAAGTTGCCAGTGGCAAGTTTTTAGACAAAGCGGGAGGGACTTTATGTCCTGACGGAAGAGCTTGCTCTAACGACTGAGCGATTTTCAAAATAGAAGATAAGAAAAGATATTAAAAAAATGAGTGGGTTTCCACTCAGTATGCTAATGTGGCTCAGTTGGCGCGACTCGTAAAGAAAAGTTGCCAGTGGCAAGTTTTTAGACAAA